>NZ_JACJPG010000469.1 GCF_014695955.1 Leptolyngbya sp. FACHB-36
TGGATGTGGCAGGTCAGCGCGATCGCATCGCCGTGACTCTCGATTCTGCCTATCGTCCGGTTGCGTTTGACATTCGCCGCGATACCGCCGTCGCTCGGGGTCGGCGTCAGGGCGGACTGCTGCTCGTACAGGCGCAGCGATTTCCGCTGGAGCTGCTGAACGGCTTGACTCCGGTTGCCTTACTGTTCCCGTTCGGGGGCGAACTGAGCGGCAACGTAGCGCTGAATCTAGAGCGGCAGCAGGCAACTGGAGACATTGCCATTGCCAATCCACAAGTGGGGAATTTTCTTGCCGATCGCTTCGGGGGGCGCATTGACTTCCGCAATGGCGTCGCTACGCTGAGCGGTGCAGAACTGCGGCGTGGGCAAAGCGTGTTCCAGATTAATGGCAGCGCCTCAATTCAGGGACGCGACCCCAAGTTCCAGGGGCAGATTCTTGCCAACGGCAATCTTCAGGATGTCCTGGGACTGGCGCAGGTGTTTGAGCTAGAAGATCTACAGCGAGGGCTGTTGCAGCCGCCTGCCTACGGCAGTGCTGCTGATTTGCAGACGGCTCCCGCAGGGCAGTCGCGTGCCTCAGTGCTAACTCAACTGCGTCGATTGTCAGAAATTGAGGCGCTGCGGGCGCAAGCAGATGCCCGCCGTCAAGAATCTCCGCTGCCAGAGTTACGAGAGCTGCAAGGTAACTTCAACAGCAGTGTGACGATCGCGGGGTCACTACAGACGGGAGTTCGCGCCAATTTTGACCTGCGGGGGCAAAACTGGAAATGGGGACCTAATTTCTCTGCCGATCAGGTCGTCGCCCAAGGAAACTTCCAGGACGGCGTGCTGACTCTGCTGCCGCTGCGGTTTCAGACGAACGACGCTGTGGTTGCCTTCTCTGGACAGGTAGGCGGTGCGCAGCAGTCTGGACAGTTGCGCGTGGCAAATGTGCCGATCGATCAGCTCACGGACCTGTTGAACTTGCCGCTTAACGTGGAAGGCAAGCTCAATGCTACGGCTACCTTGGCAGGCAGCCTGAACAATCCGCAGGCGATCGGTGATATTAGCGTTAGCGATGGCACGCTCAACGGAACCGAGTTGGAGCAGGCACAGGGCAGCTTCCGCTATGCCAACGCTCGGCTAGATTTCGGCAGCACTATTTTGATCGATGGACCAGAACCGATCAGCGTTGCGGGAAGTGTTCCGCGTCAGCTACCCTTCGCCACCGTAGCGCCTGACAGTGACCAAATCAGCCTGGACATCAACGTCAAAAATGAAGGGTTGGCGCTGCTGAACCTGCTGAATAACCAGGTTGCCTGGGTCGATGGTCAGGGTCGGGTGAATGTGCAGGTGCGCGGTACGCTAACGCAGCCGATCGCGACTGGAATCGCCGAGGTGCAGAACGCCACCCTGCAAGCCAAAGCGCTACCCGAACCGCTCACAGGCGTCACTGGAGCAATTCGGTTTGATCGCGATCGACTGCGCGTCGATTCGGTTCAGGGGCAATTTAGCCAGGGCAACCTCAGCGCCAGTGGCGTGATTCCTATCTTTGCGAGTCTGTCCTCTACTGACCCAGACCAAGCCACTCCGCTTTCCGTAGCGCTGAACCGAATTCGGCTAACGCTCAAGGGAATCTATCAGGGCGGTGTGGAGGGCAATGTCCAAGTTGCAGGCACGGCGCTGAATCCTGTGCTTGGTGGAGTCATTCGCCTGTCCGATGGTCAAGTGCTGCTGTCAGAATCTGCTGGCGGTGCCGTGACCAGTCCTACTACGACAGGCACGACCCCGACAGGAGCGGGGCAACCCGCTGGTTCCAATTCCAACGTGTCGTTCAATAATCTGCTGCTGCAACTGGGCGATCGTGTCCGCGTTACGCGCCAACCCATTATCAATTTTCTAGC
>NZ_JACJPG010000047.1 GCF_014695955.1 Leptolyngbya sp. FACHB-36
ATAGAAAAAGCATTCCTACCGTAGGGATGATGCATCGGCTTTAGCCACCCTAGACGATGAACCATAGTTTCATTTTCATGTTGGAGATTACTTATGCTAAACGCTCTTTTGCTAGTGGCGCTCGGTGCTCAGGACGCGGGACTTACCCCAACTGAAGCAGGAAGCCCCTGGATTAAACCCATTATCATGACACTTTCCTGTCTTCTGGTATTGTTTATTGCTGGACGGTCGATCGAGCGTCCCCACGATGGTCCCAAAATGCCGCTACCCTTCCCCTCGCTGTTTAATAATCCCAGTGTAGGAACCTTCTTGGGGTCGATGAGTTTTGGGCATCTTCTCGGAGCATTGGCAATCTTTGGATTCTCGCCCTACTTTCAATAGAATCACTACGCTACACCATACCCGTTAGCACTGACTGGAAGCTACCAGTTCGTACCTAACCATTCAGAAGTTACGCAGTTGAGCCTTTTTTGCCCTCTAGCCCCCCAGATTTCGAGAATTTCCGCTTCGGTTTTTCCCAAAATTGCAGGGCTTGGAGTGCGGCGGTAGCAACGTTGACTTCTGAAGCATTCTTCTAGAAAACCCTCAGCTTCTTCAGGAAACTGGGGGTTTTCGCTTGCTAAATTACGGCAAAACTGACAGAGTAGCGCTCCGAAGTCGCTGGCTGTACCAAACTTTGCGCCACGGTTTCATCTAGTTAATCTCGGTGTGCTGAGACAGGGCGATCGCGTTTGCCATTGACTGAATCTCTGCGCGTTTGGATGTGTTGAAGTGTCCTCCAGCGTGCCGGATCCTTTACGTCGGTTACTGACTTGACTCTCCAGTCCACTAGAGAGTTGAGAATAGAAGCAGTTCTCCAAAAACCCTAATCGCTTCAGGAATTAGAACTTATGACTCTTCAACTCAACGTTCCCAACATGGCGTGTTCTGCATGTAGCGAAACCATCACAAAGGCAGTGACCACTGTTGATCCCGCCGCCCAAGTTGCCGCCGATCCAAAAACGAAGCAGGTGACGATCGAAACGCAAGCCCCCGAAACCGCGATCAAAGAAGCGATTACGGCGGCTGGCTACACCGTTGCTTAACGTCTTCATCCACGTTGGTTCAGGGTAACCGTTCCCTGTTCAGGTTCATTATGTTTTATTAGGAGGTGGTCGATGGATGCCACACTCAAATTGCGAGGCATGAGCTGTGCTGCTTGTGCTAATCGTGTTGAGCAAGCAATTCGCGTGGTTCCAGGGGTTGAAGCGTGCAGCGTCAACTTTGGTGCAGAGCAAGCAACCGTTATCTACGATCCGCAGCGTACAGATTTAGAGGTAATCCAAGACGCTGTCAGCGAAGCGGGCTACTCTGCGTTTTCTCTGCAAAGCTCCGAGATGGTGACGGGAGAGGATGACGCTGAGAAGGCGACGCGACTGGCAGAGTTGCGTCATCTTCAGCGGAAGGTCGTTTTGGGCGGCACGATCGGCACGCTGCTGATGATTGGCTCACTGCCAATGATGACGGGGTTATCGCTTCCATTTATCCCAGCCTGGTTATCAAATCCGTGGCTTCAGCTGGTCCTTACGGCCCCCGTACAGTTCTGGTGCGGCAACAGGTTCTACAGCAATGCGTGGAAAGCCTTCAAGCACCACGCTGCAACAATGGACACGCTGATTGCGCTAGGAACCAGTGCGGCTTACGCTTACTCCGTATTTGCCACGCTGTTTCCCACCTTTCTAATGAATCAGGGATTAATGCCGGAGGTGTATTACGAAACGTCGGCGATCGTCATCACGCTGATTCTGCTGGGGAGACTGTTTGAGAATCGTGCCAGAGGACAAACGTCTGAGGCGATCCGTACGTTAATTGGTCTACAGGCAAGAGATGCCCGGATTATTCGCGATGGACAAGAGGTGGCGGTGCCGATCCAGGCCGTCCAAATTGGCGATGTGGTAGTGGTGCGTCCGGGTGAAAAAATTCCTGTAGATGGCGACGTGGTAACTGGCCGATCGACGGTTGATGAGTCCATGATCACGGGGGAGAGCGTCCTGATCGACAAGCAGCCGGGGGATGAAGTCATTGGAGCCACGCTCAACAAAACAGGCAGCTTTCAGTTTCGGGCAACCCGCGTTGGCAAAGACACAATGCTGGCTCAAATCGTCAAACTTGTGCAGCAGGCGCAAGGCTCTAAAGCTCCGATTCAGCGACTTGCCGATCGCGTCACCGGATGGTTTGTGCCTGCGGTCATTGCCATTGCCATCCTCACCTTCATTCTTTGGTTTAACCTAATGGGCAACCTGACGCTGGCGTTAGTCACCACGGTTGGCGTGCTGATTATTGCCTGTCCGTGCGCGTTGGGGCTGGCTACGCCAACGTCAGTCATGGTGGGAACGGGCAAAGGAGCCGAAAACGGCATTCTAATTAAAGGCGCAGAGAGTTTGGAGATGGCTCACAGCCTCCAAACGATCGTCCTCGACAAAACGGGAACTCTGACCCAAGGCAGACCCACCGTAACGGATTTCATCACGACGACTGGCACGGCAAATGAACTTCGCCTGTTGCAGTTAGCCGCCTCCGTCGAGCACAACTCAGAACACCCACTGGCAGAAGCCGCTGTGCGATATGCCCAGTCGCAAGACGTGAAGTTAGCGCCCGTCGAAGCCTTTGAGGCGATCGTGGGAAGCGGCGTCCAAGGAATTGTCTCTCAGCGTCTTATCCAGATTGGTACTCAGCGCTGGATGCAGGAATTGGGCATTGACACCCAGAGCCTACAGCATGACAAGTCGCGGCTGGAATCTCTGGGCAAAACCGTGATTCTGATTGCGGTTGACGGTGAAGTGCAAGCACTCATGGGCATTTCGGATGCGCTGAAACCGTCCTCGGCGGCGACCGTCCGCGCCTTGCAGCGCATGAAATTAGAGGTCGTTATGCTGACGGGCGACAATCGCCAAACCGCTGAGGCGATCGCTCGTGAAGTCGGCATTCGGCGCGTGTTTGCCGAAGTACGCCCGGACCAAAAAGCCGCAAAAGTGGCAGAACTTCAGCGAGGAGGCAACGTGGTCGCCATGGTTGGGGATGGCATCAACGATGCTCCGGCTCTGGCTCAAGCCGATGTAGGCATCGCGATCGGCACCGGAACGGATGTGGCGATCGCGGCTAGCGACATTACGCTGATTTCGGGTGATTTGCAGGGGATTATCACCGCCATTGAGCTATCCCGCGCCACGATGCGGAACATCCGCCAAAATCTGTTCTTTGCGTTCATCTACAACGTGGCAGGAATTCCGATCGCCGCCGGAATCCTGTTTCCAGTTTTCGGGTGGCTGCTGAGTCCGATCGTGGCAGGAGGTGCAATGGCATTTAGCTCTGTTTCTGTTGTTACCAACGCCTTGCGCTTGCGTAACTTTCAGCCGAAGACAACTTCGTGATCAAGTTCGCGATCGAGGAACTTAGGTGATGCTGACCAAAAAACTGGTGTTTGGAACGCTTGCAGGTGTTGGGCTACTGCTGAGCACTGTAGGAGCCGCTGCCGCTCAAATGGCACCTGATCAGATGGCACCTGAAATGCCACATACTTCTGCACCGAACTCGTTTCAGCGGATTGAGCAACCGCTCTGGATAACCGGATCGGTTACAGCGGCAGGTTTAGCGCTAATTGGGCTGGAGATCTGGTGGTTTCTGCTCAGCAAGCCACCGTCGCGTAGGACAGCGACGAGTCAAGACACTCAGAAGGTGGTAAAAGCACCATCCAATTAATCATTCAATGATTGGGTTTGGTTTTTATCGGTTTGTTTTCTAAATGTTAGGGCAATAAAGGTGTAGTGCTTGTCGTACCAAGACACGGTTCTGTCAGCACACGCAGGAATCGATGTGTTTTCTTTGAGCACGAAGCCAGATTGATGGGCGATCGCAATCAGCGCTTCAATGTCAGCTCTAGAAAAGATTTTCCAGCTTAAGCCAAACGGCTTGATTGAGGCTTCAA
>NZ_JACJPG010000470.1 GCF_014695955.1 Leptolyngbya sp. FACHB-36
GTATGGGCACCGCGATCGCCCTGGTTGGGGAAAAATACGCCAATTTTTGCGGCGACATCCCGGTCTTCGGACTTGTTGGATTTTGCCAGTCGCGGTAAGTAGTACGTGTTCACAAAGGTCAGATCCGCTGCTCCAGAGGCAACTGCGCGAATCTGGGCGGTGTCGTTGCCTTCAGGCGATCGGGCAAAGTTTGCCACCACGCCGCGAACCCATTCTTCGGTTTTTTGGGGACCGTTAACTGCGATCACCGAACCCGTGAGGGACTGGTTATACACGTGAGTTGAGGTGCGGGCAACCAATCGACCTTTCCACTTGGGATTTGCCAAATCTTCGTAGGTCGATAGCTCCGACGGCTTCACCTTGTCTTTGTTGTACATAATGACCCGCGCTCGTCTTGCCAACCCAAACCAGTGACCGTTCGGCTCACGTAGTTCGGCTGGGATTGCGCTGGTCAGCACCTTTGAGGAAACAGGCTGAAGAATTCCGGCATCCTGTGCCCGCCACAGGCGACCTGCATCGACGGTAATCAGCACATCTGCTGGGCTGTTTGCCCCCTCGCTCTTAATCCGCTCGATCAGCTTGTCGGCATCGGCTTCCACGAGGTTGACCTTAATGCCCGTTTTTCTGGTGAAGCTGTCGTAGATGGACGTGTCGGTGTCGTAGTGGCGGGCAGAGTAGAGGTTGACAACGCGACTTTTGGTTTGAGCGATGCTAACTCTGGGCTTGAGCACGGAGTCAGCGGCAACAGCGGCGATCGCTGCGCCAGAAGCAAGAAATGCACGTCGAGTAATGGTCATTTACGCTTACTGCCTTTTTCTGGGGAACGAAGGGCTTGGGACGAGAAAAGGTAAGGCAAGGGAATTGCCGAGTGCGCCCACAAGCCGTAGGATAATCTTGTTGCGAGTTATTTCTAATAGAGAACGTACGCGAAGGTGAAACCGATGTCAAGTTCGATCGCCGCAAGCGGCTAAGCAGCCTGCTCGCTGATGCGATTACCTGTGATGGTAAGATTGCTCGATAGCTTTTGTGCTGTTGATTGAGGGCGCGATCAATCCTCGGTCAACGTCCGCATACCAACGTTATGCGACCTGCATCGGTCGTGCAATTTACTATTGAATTTGCAATAATTCAACAAGACCTAAAGAAGCTGTCTGAGAAAGACTAGCAATTGATTGTAAGATCCCGTTGGTCCTGTGCTGGTTGCGCGACCTCAGGCTTCGATCGCCGCGATGCAGTCGATCTCGACCAAGACATCCTTGGGCAGGCGAGAGACTTCGACGCACGCCCGTGCGGGTGCTGTTGCATCATCGAAATGCTGCGCATACACGGCATTCATGGCGGCAAAATTGTTCATATCCGACAAGAACACGGTGGTTTTTACCACGCTGTTCAGCGTTGCACCCGCCGCCTCTAAAACCGCTTGCAAGTTTGCCATCACTTGCTGCGTCTGCGCTGCCACATCGCCTTCGCCCACGATCGCCCCTGTCGTCGGATCAAGGGGGATTTGTCCGGCAACGAATACCAGTTGCCCAGACGCTGCGATCGCCTGATTATAAGGACCTACAGGAGCCGGAGCCGCATCGGTACGAATGATTTTACGAGGCATGTTGGGAGGTTGTGGGAAACTGCTAACGGCGTATCGCGAACCGCAAATGGCGATTTAGATATGGGGTTTAATTGTTGCCTACTTTAGGACAAACGGGGTCGCTGCGCGTAGTGGCGGTAGCGCAGATAGTCTTGCAGGATGCGATCGTGATCGAAGCACAAGTTTTTGGGAATCTGCCACGGCTCAAAGATGCCAAAATTCTTGGCATCGTCGCCTGCTTTGGGGTCGCCTTGGGCAGTCGCAAGAAATACAACGCTGAGTGTGTGCTGTCGCGGATCGCGGTTGGGGTCTGAGTAGACATAAAACTGGTCGATGAGTTCGACGCGCAACCCGGTTTCTTCTTCGGCTTCGCGCTGGGCAGCGGTTTCCACCGATTCGCCATAGTCTACAAAGCCGCCGGGAATTGCCCAGCCGTGCGGCGGATTCAAACGTTCGATCAGGACGATCGGGCGCTGAGGGCGATCGATCAGCTCGATGATGATATCAACGGTAGGAGTCGGATTGCGGTGGGTCACAGGTGAGCAGAAGCCATAGACGCGGCGGTCAAGATGACCTTAGTTTAGGCGACGATCGGCATATCCGGGTGCCGACACAGATCGTTAATTACTTTCACGTACGCTTCGGCAGCCGCGCGGAGCATATTGCTGTGGCTGGCGCTTTTCTGAATGCTTTGATCGCCGCATTCAATGCAAATGACCACTTCCACCGTCGCATTTGCGCCCAATATCGGCGTTTGCGGCACGTAAAAGCGGCTTAACTGCCGTGCTGGAATCTCAAAGTAGCGATCGACGACCTGATCGATCGCCTGCTGAATTGCGTCAAAGGGGCTGTCGCCACTGGCGTTGACGGTGAGATACTCGCCAGTCGGGTCACACAAGGTAATCGACGCTTGGTGCTCGCTGCCGCTGCAGCCAAACTGGAGTGCTTCTAGCCGAAAGCACTGAAGCCAGCGCGATCGTAGAAATCGCCGCCGCCCTGTTCCACTAAAGTTGAGCAAAAATGCTGCGACCGAGAACACGCCCAACCGCAGCATCAATGTCTCATCTGGCTCTAGTCCTTCCGCCACCATTGGTTTGTAGAAGTAGCGATGGGACTGCACATGCTGGTGCTCATCGGCGGTTTGAGCAAATTGATCGGGTTCCCACGTGACGATCGCGTCTACATTGCGGTCGATCGCGCACGCCAGCCGCAGCGCGTCGCAGAAATTAATCGGGTGATAGCCAGATTCGTCCCAGATGTGCTGGTCGATCGGACACGGCGTCACCTGCCTCAACATGCCCAGATACGCTTCTTGGCACAGTTCGTCTTCTAGCTCAAACACGGTCCAAAAAATCCACGCCAGACAGTAGTCAATGGCAGTCATGTACCACAGCACAGGCTGACAGGACAATCGCCGCAGTAGAGCTACGTAATATCTCCAGCGTGGATCTTGTTTTGCGAGACTATTTTGGAAAACGTTGAGGGTGATTAAGGCAGCACGCATATCGTCCTCAGGACAAGGAAAAGGATGCAAACCCTTATGTTGAATTTAATCGGAGCTGGTCGTTCATTACCCACTCATAAACCGCTGACCTAGATTCAAACACGGCACTCCTCTCAGAATTGACCAACCTTGCACGCGATCGAGTTTGGCTAGTTAGAGCGATTGGACAACGTCATTTTCTACAAACTCACTGCTACGAAACTCATACGATTTCAAAGTCTGTCACGCTTCTACCCACGGTGGATTGGGCAACGTCGTCTGGCGAACGTCCCTTGGCTGGATTTGCCGTTTGCGCATTGCGCTCCGACGCTTCTGGCTCATGGCTTTCCAAATCCGATTCTGATTGAACGACCGTGCGAAGCACGACTCGCCCAGCCAGCAACTCCTCCATCAGACGTTCGAGTCGGGCAAGCCGCTCTTTGGTTTCCGGATCAGCGTCGTGAGGAGCAACCCCCTGCGCCAACCACGGATAAAACGGATTCGTCGGAATCTGATTGACGGGAACCTGCTTTAGCCTCAAGTCTCGGATTTGCGACTCTAACTCCGAAATTCGATCGTCGCCTGCCTCTAACCCCTGTCGCAGTAGTCGGCAAACCAGTTCAGTTACAGAGATACTGTCGCGGTCGGCTTGATTGCGGAGGGCTTGCAGCAAGTCTTCGGGCAATCGAAAGCTGACAAGTTTCCGATCGAGCTTTCTATCCATGTCAGTTTCAGAACTCAACAGTGATATACATTTGAATGGCGTTTTACGCGCACAGCTATCAATTGTAACTGACCTTTACTCGATCGCCTAACAAGCGTTACACAGATCAACATTGCGATTGGGATAACCAGTCCAGGAAGCACTGAGTGATTGGGTTAGAAACTAACGGAATTTAGGGTATTTGCTTAGATAGTAGCGAGAGTTTATTGAATATTCAAGCCTTCAAGCGGCTTAACTGTCAGCGATCGTTGATATCAAGACCTGAGCTGCAAATCATTCCTACAGCTTTTGTATATTATTTGTAATTCACTAAATCGCATTAAAGCTGTACCATAGCTGTATTGCTACCTGCCAACTAAGCAGGATTCGCAGACGTGAGAGCGATATCGCGAACTAACTCCACTGAGGTGCTGTCCTATGACGATGCGAACCAATCCCAAGCGTCCGTTCTTCCGCCTTGCTTGCCAATTGATGAAGTACGCATTCCTAGCGCTGTTTACGTTTGCGGTGACGTGCATCGTCTTCTTCGTGTTTGGTGCCCATGCTCAGGCGGCGTGGTTGATACAGATTTTTGAAGCGTGTTTCTCGCAGGTTGCCGTGGTGGTGTCGAGCGTCTTGGCAACCGCGATCGTGATTGAGTCCCTGCGGTCCTACTGAACCGATTCCTGCCCTTTAAAAGGATGTGTTCCGTACCAGAAGAATTTTCAGGTACGATCGAGCTTTTTAACCCCAGCACGCACATCATGGGCAATACCTTCGGTCATCTGTTCCGCGTCACAACCTTTGGAGAGTCTCACGGCGGCGGTGTAGGCGTTGTAATCGATGGCTGCCCTCCTCAGCTAGAGATTTCCGTTGAAGAGATCCAGCTAGAACTGGATCGACGCCGACCCGGACAAAGCAAAATTACGACGCCGCGCAACGAAGCCGACGCCTGCGAGATTCTATCGGGTGTGTTTGAGGGCAGAACCTTGGGCACGCCGATCGCGCTTTTGGTGCGCAACAAAGACCAGCGATCGCAGGACTACGATGAGATGGCAATGACGTACCGTCCATCTCATGCAGACGCCACCTATGACGCTAAGTACGGCATTCGCAACTGGCAAGGCGGCGGACGCTCCTCGGCACGAGAGACGATCGGGCGCGTTGCAGCGGGCGCAATTGCGAAAAAGATTCTGCGCCAAGTGGCAGGCGTCGAAATCGTTAGCTACGTCAAGCGGATTAAAGACTTAGAAGCGGTCATTAATCCCGACACGGTCACCATGGAACAGGTCGAGAGCACGATCGTTCGCTGCCCAGATTTGGATTGTGCAGAGCGCATGATCGACCTGATTGAGCAGATGCGGCGGGAAGGCGACTCGATCGGCGGTGTCGTAGAATGCGTTGCTCGTCAGGTGCCTAAAGGATTAGGCATGCCTGTGTTCGACAAGCTAGAAGCCGACTTGGCAAAAGGCATCATGTCGCTGCCAGCGACCAAAGGCTTTGAGATTGGCTCTGGCTTTGCTGGAACGCTGCTGACTGGCAGTGAGCACAACGACGAATTTTATACGGATGAACAGGGACAAATCCGCACCGTCACGAATCGATCGGGTGGCGTGCAGGGCGGCATTTCCAATGGTGAAACCATCCTGATTCGCGTTGCCTTTAAGCCTACGGCAACCATTCGCAAACAGCAGCGCACCGTCACCCGCGAGGGTGAGGAAGTGACGCTTGCCGCGAAAGGACGCCACGACCCCTGCGTTCTGCCTCGTGCTGTACCAATGGTCGAGGCGATGGTTGCGCTGGTTCTGTGCGACCATCTGCTGCGGCAGCAGGGACAGTGCGGAGTTTTGTAGCGAGCCGTTAATCCGCGATCGAACGCGCACCGAAACCAGTACAAAAATAGTACAAATTTACTATAATTGAGGAGGGAGGAAATCCCTACCTCCAGCCTTGCATGGCTTGTACTACCAGGGTTCGATCGAGCGGTTATCCCACCCGATGATGCCTGCTGTCCGTAGTGTCAATTAACTACAATAGGATTATTGGAGCACGGGGAATTCTATGCAGATTGGTCGCTTTTTTTCACTTCAGAGCGGTCGAGTTGGACAGTATTTGTCGCCGAGAGTGTTAGTGGTGCGGCAGCCATTTCAACGATCGC
>NZ_JACJPG010000471.1 GCF_014695955.1 Leptolyngbya sp. FACHB-36
GTGTTCGCGATCGCGGCTGCGACATCATGATCTTTAACACGAACAAACTCGCCGCCAAATTCTTTGCAGAGGCGTTCACACGTTTCAATGTGCAGACTTTCCTCGCGGGTCAGGAAGCGATCGGGATTATCCACAAATAAACAATAGACTGGAGCGTGCATATACCCAGCGATGCGGGCACCCCGACGAATCAGTTGCAGTGCATTGGGATAGGTTGAGACGCACACCAACACCCGTTCATGAATGTTGCAGTAGGAGGCATTGGTGGGAGTGTTGGCATCAGCAACGATGCCATCTTCTTCGATGTTGTCGGCGATTTCGCGCAGAGCAAGTTCCCGCAGGGCAATCAAGTGACGACGCTGAAAGAAGTTTTGCAATGCTTGGTCAATCTTCTCAGGCGCGTAAATTTTGCCGTCGGTCAACCGCTCTTGCAGCGTCTCCGGCGTAACATCGACCACTACCACTTCATCGGCTTCTTCTAAAAGACGATCGGGAATTCGCTCCCGTACCACGACACCTGTAATCCGAGCCACCAAGTCGTTGAGACTTTCTAGGTGTTGAATATTAACTGTCGAGAACACGTCAATTCCCGCCGCCAGAATTTGCTCCACGTCCTGGTAGCGTTTTTCTCGTTCTGAACCAGGGACGTTAGTGTGCGCCAGTTCATCTACCAGCGCTAGCTGCGGCTGTCGCGCAATGACAGCATCCGTATCCATTTCGGTTAGCGTAATGCCAGAACACTCTACCTGTTTGCGGGGCAAAAGCTCCAGTCCTTGCGCTTTTGCAGCAGTTTCTTCCCGCTTGTGAGTCTCCAGCAAGCCAACCACGACATCAATGCCTTCTTGCCGCAGGCAATGTCCTTCTTCCAACATGCGATAGGTTTTGCCTACACCGGGAGCCATTCCAATGAAAATCTTGTGCTTTCCGCGCTTGGCAGAACGAGGATAAAGACTATTGGTCAGCGGGGCAGAGGACTCGTACATAGGCGACTGACTTCCGCGTAGGGTTAGACTTAACCGTAAACATAATGTGGTTCAGAATGCGCGGACGATCGAGCAATCACACACAGGATTTCACTGACGCAGCAACCGACAATTCAATCAGTAGCATCGTTGCATTGAAGTCTACTCTACGATCTTAAAGTAATGTGAAGCGAATCGTCGTGTACGGTTAACTGCCAGAGTGCTGATCGGCAAGCGCTAGATTTAGCTTCAGCCTTGAAGGTGTGTCGCGATTGCTTCTGCCGCCTGATTGCCGTACTGCACCCCTAGAATAAAGGCAGCATCGCAACCGGGACACTCTGCAATGACGAGCCAGTGGCAAGACCGAGCAATTCCCGACAGTGCCTTCCCCGACAGCGACGGCAATCCAATGGCAGACAACACTGAGCAGTACCGTTGGATTGTCGTACTCAAGGAAAATTTGGAGGCTCTGTTTACCGATCGACCGGATGTATTTGTTGCGGCTGATTTGCTGTGGTATCCGGTCAGCTCCCGAATTATTCCGCCGATCGCGCCCGATGTCATGGTCGTATTCGGTAGACCCAAAGGTAGGCGCGGGTCCTATCGCCAGTGGCAAGAAGACAACCTGCCGCCCCAAGTCGTGTTCGAGATTCTGTCGCCGAGTAATACTGCGGAGGAAATGGACCGCAAACTAGAGTTTTACAACGCCTATGGCGTGGAGGAATATTACCTCTACAACCCCGACACGTTTGAGTTGAGCGGCTGGCTACGCCAAACCGACCATCTAACGCGGCTGTGGCAACTGAACGGTTGGCTCAGTCCCCGCTTAAAAATCCGGTTTGATACAGCGCAAGGCGAACCTGTGTTCTATCGACCAGACGGACAGCGATTTCTCACGCTAATCGAGATGGAGCAGCGGGCTACCCAAGCAGAACAGCAGCTAGAGCAAACAGAGCAGCAGCTAGAGCAAACAAAAGACCAGCTAGAGCAAGAGCGTCAACGGGTAGCGCGCTTGACGGAGTATCTACGATCGCAAGGCATTGACCCCGATCGTCTCTCTAACTAACACCATTAGCTTTATTTCTGAAAAGGTGCGCGATCGCACCCAAGCTGCCATTCTCGCACTGCAAACGCATCGGATTTCAAATAGTCCTAAGTATTGACTCGTGGCGGTTAGCTGTAGGGATAGCGCGATCGTCAGCGGCTAATCCCAAACCATCCCCCCGGACTTGCATTCAATTTGCGATACTAGGATCTGACTTTGTGATCTATTTCTGACATGTTCATCATTGATATCACGCTAAAAAACACGCCCTTGAGTCTGTCTGTTCAGCGGAAAACTGAGGAAGAGGCTGAGGCAACGTACAAGCAAATTCTAGAGTCGATCGGCAGCAATCCTCAGGTGCTGGAGCTGACGTGCGATAAGCAAGTGGGCAAAAAAATTGGCGTGTTGAGCAGCGAGATTTCCGCTGTGCAACTGTCCGAAAAATCCAGCAGCGCCACCTCGTCTGGTAGACCTCCTGGCTTTTTCGCCCTCGCTACAGAATGACGCCAACTACGACAGCACCGCCTGCCATTCAGTTGCAAGAGGTCTGCTTTGGCTGGGAGGCAGACAACACCGTGCTGGACTCTTGTAGCCTGGAGGTGCCGAGCGGTGAGTTTTGGATGCTGCTCGGCACCAACGGCAGCGGCAAATCGACTCTGCTGAAGCTGCTAGTGGGGCTGCTGTCGCCGAGATCGGGGTCGATTCATCTGCTGCCGCCCGTGGGCTTTGTGTTTCAGAATCCCGATCATCAGTTAGTGATGCCGACTGTGGGCGCAGATGTGGCGTTTGGACTCGTTGAAGAAAACCTGTCACCCATCCAAACGCGCCAGCGAGTAGAAGAGGCGCTAGATGCAGTCAATTTGCTGCACTTGCAGCGCCGCCCGATTTACGCCCTCAGCGGTGGACAAAAACAGCGCGTGGCGATCGCCGGAGCGATCGCCCGCAACTGCCGCGTCTTGCTGCTGGATGAACCAACGGCGCTGCTCGATCCCGACAGTCAATTGGATTTGGTAGCGCAAGTTCAGCAGTTAGTGAAACGCCAAGGCATTACGGCGCTGTGGGTAACGCATCGTTTAGATGAGTTGAACTACTGCGACGGAGCGTTTTTGCTAGAGCAAGGAATTGTCGTTGATCGTGGTGACCCACAGCGGCTCAAACAGCGGATGATGGCAACGCCCTAACCTGTGGGGACAGACGCCTCTAGCTTGGTAATGAGCAGAGTAACCAGATCGGGCTGCTTTGCCTGAATCTTTAACTTTATTTAACACATCTCAATGAAATGTGTGATGATGAAGTAAGAAGGACCTATCTCATTGTTGCTAGCTGGAGATCCTCGCTGAGTCCCATGCCGCGATCGTCGTTCCAAGCTGTGTTTCTGGTAGACGGCTACAACGTTGTTGGAGCGTGGGCTGACTTGCGGCAAGTGCGCGACCAGTACGGCTTAGAAGAAGCTCGTCGCTGTTTGGCTGAGTCTCTGATTAGCTACAGCACGTTTCAAGGATTTGACACCCAGGTTGTTTTTGACGCCCAATATCAGGATAGCTGCCGCGATCGAGAGGTTATTACCTCCAATCTCTGCCTCTGCTATACCGATTTTGGTGAAACTGCCGACACTTACATCGAAAAAGCCTGCGCCGACTTCCGGTTTGATCTGCGAAAGTTTCATCAGCGGCTAATTGTGGCAACGAGCGATCGAGCACAGCAGCTAACGGTGACAGGCTACGGAGCCGAGTGGATGTCGGCAGAGCGCTTGGCGGCAGAGGTGGACGCCGTCGCGCGTCGCGTTCAGCGCAAGCAAAAACCCGCAAAGAAGTCATCGGGGCGGTTTTTGGCGCACGGGTTGGACCCGGAAGCGCAGCGAAAACTGGCGCAGTTGCGGTTTGGAAAATAGGTAGCGCCTCAGCGTTGAGACAAGTCGATCAAAAAAAGTTAGGCAAAACGCTTGTCAAAGGATGCTAGTTCTAGGTAACATGGGATTCGCAGTGAAGAGCGGTCCTCAGTAGCTCAGTGGTAGAGCGATCGACTGTTAATCGATTGGTCGCAGGTTCGAATCCTGCCTGGGGAGTTGATTACAAATGAAGGGTCAAGAATGAGGGGTGGAAGTGCTCGACGTCCTTCGTTTAGTGATTTCGTCGCGTTTTGGTCGCTGGATCAGAGCGTCACGTTTTTGAATCACGGCTCGTTTGGAGCCTGTCCGCTGCCGGTGTTGGCAGAGCAGCAGCACCTCCGGGAGCGAATTGAACGGCAGCCGCTTCAGTTTTTTGCGAGAGATTTAGAAGCGCTGTTGGATGCAGCACGAGGAGAGCTAGCGGCATTCGTGGGCAGCGACGCCGAGAATGTGGCGTTTGTCCCCAATGCCACAACGGGCGTTAACACCGTGCTGCGATCGCTGCAATTTGCGCCCGGCGATGAACTTCTCACCACAAATCAGGAATACAATGCCTGCCGCAACGCGCTCAACTACGTCGCAGAGCGCTGGGGCGTGCAGGTCGTTGTGGCTGAGGTGCCGTTTCCGCTCCAGTCGCCGCAGCAGGTAGTGGATGCGGTGCTCGATCGAGTGTCCTCTCGGACGCGACTAGCGCTTCTGGATCATGTGGTGAGTCAAACGGGGTTGGTATTCCCGATCGCGCAACTCGTAGCAGAACTGCGACAGCGCGGTGTGGAAACGCTTGTGGATGGTGCTCATGCACCGGGAATGGTACCGCTGAATCTACAAGAGCTTGGCGCGACGTACTACACCGGAAATTGCCATAAATGGTTATCTGCGCCAAAAGGTGCCGCGTTTTTGTATGTGCAGCCCGATCGTCAGTCGATGATTCGTCCACTGACGATTAGCCATGGCGCCAACTCGCACCGCATCGATCGCAGTCGCTTTCGCTTGGAGTTCGACTGGACGGGGACAGACGACCCCACAGCTTATCTTTGTGTGCCGACAGCCATTCGGTTTCTGGGATCGCTCTTGCCGGGAGGATGGGCAGACCTGATGGCAATGAATCACGCGCTGGCGCTGTCTGCTAGAGACATATTGTGTGAAGCACTGGCGGTTCCGCCGCCCTGTCCCGATGCCATGATTGGGTCGATGGCGGTGGTTCCGCTGCCTGATGGAAATTTTCAAACACTCCAAGATGAACTTTGGCAGCACTACCAAATTGAAGTGCCGATCGTTCCCTATCCGGCACCACCTCGCCGTCTGGTGCGCGTATCGGCTCAACTGTACAACCAGCGATCGCAGTATTACTACCTAGCAGAATCGCTAATCGCAATGTTGAACGAAGATACATGATGAAGTACTAAGAAACTATACAAGATCTAACTAGATGTCAAAAGTAAATAATTCTTTAGACAAACGTGTGTTTTCAGCAGTAATTTAACCGTTTTTTGCTAGCCAGACGACTTTTTTAATCGAACGCTTCGGA
Source organism: Leptolyngbya sp. FACHB-36 (assembly GCF_014695955.1). Taxonomy (GTDB): domain Bacteria; phylum Cyanobacteriota; class Cyanobacteriia; order Leptolyngbyales; family Leptolyngbyaceae; genus FACHB-36. The sequence continues at coordinate 5,424 of NZ_JACJPG010000471.1, forward strand.
TAGAGTTAGAGCGTCGGTTAGGCACGATCGGTTGATCCAGCAAGATATATCTGCCACGCTGCCACTGTTCGATCAACCGCTGACTAAGTATTAGAAAGTTCTTCTTGTTTCTTAATGAACTGGATGTAGCGATCAGCGGCTAGAGGCGGCATTAGGTAAAAGAAGATACTTCAAAGGGAGATCGGTATACGGGAATTTGCTGGCGGAAGTTTCTTATTAGAAAGAACCAAATAATAACGGCATTAATTGTCTTCTATTCTAGGGATGCATATCGGATATTTCGGTGTCGGGGTTTTAGTTTTCTCTGTTTAGTAAGCGTTCTTAAGAGGTGCTATATGAGTTCATGCCCTTGCTGCTCCGGCGTCTTGCTCCGCCATATTCGTCATAACGGCATCTACTGGTTCTGCTCACATTGCTGGCAAGAAATGCCCAATACCTCCTTGGAGAGTTCTAACTTAAGAAGGATGCTTTCTAAGCAGGCGGGACTAGCAGAAGCATTAAGTTCCAAGTAGCCAGACGCTGCACAAAACTGGCTTGCCATCGAGGTTTATAGATTAATGTGAACGAGCGATCGAGTCTACGATCGCTCGTTCATTAACTTTTATTTAGGGTTCTCAGATAGCTTAAACTCAATGCCCTATAGTACCCAGTGCTCAGTGCTGGTCTAATGGCAGACACATGAACTTACCCTTTATTCTGGATGTTGGCATCGGATTAGTTTTTATCTTTTTAACACTCAGTTTGTTAGCATCTGAAATTCAGGAGCTTTTAGCAACGCTTCTTCAGTGGCGGGCGAAACATTTAAAGCAGGCGATCGAAACACTGTTAGCGGGCGAAAATAAAATAGAACCGACTCCAGATGCGCCGGATGATCAACCCGTTCAAGTTCAAATTAGTCAGTCAAAAGAACTTGCCAATAGTCTGTATAGTCATCCGTTGATTCGATCGTTAAATCAGGAGGCAAAAGGCATTTTAGGGCAAGTCGGACAGGCAGTTAGCCAACTGACTCAAACCGCAAGAGTTTTTTCCGGTCGCTCTAGCGGACCATCATATTTGCCCTCGGATGCATTTGCAACAACGCTGCTGGAAACGCTCAGAGCCGAAGATTTAATGCACAAGCTGAGTGAGGTTAAGCTGAATCGGCTGCTGCAAACCAAGCTAATTGATCCCATTCGGGAGATCATTCTGGATTTAAGAAATAGCACCGCAAACGACTCTCTGTTAGACCCCGAATTCCAACTGCTGGAATCCGAGCTTAGCGGTATCAGCCAAACATTTACCCGTCGAGAAATCACACTGGCTAGCAGTTTTGATCAGACGGTAGCCGCACTCCAGCGATTGATAACTGCATCGGAGGCAACCCTGCCGCAAGACGACTCAGTAAGCCAGACGTTTCTAAAGCGCTTGAGCACGATCGCAGAAGAAATGCCCAGCCTCCAGAACGAGTCGAAGCCCAGCATCGTTGAAACGATGTCGGAGCTAAGCACGATGAGCTGGGTCGCGCAACAGCTCCGTCAACACCGGGACTATCGCATTGCGTTTACCAGACTTCAAGAT
>NZ_JACJPG010000472.1 GCF_014695955.1 Leptolyngbya sp. FACHB-36
GAATTTAGCGAAAAAGACCTGTAGCAACTAAGCATTAACTGCACTAGAAATCGGTAATGGGATGTGGAATGCCCGTTACCGATTTTGGCTATGGAGCCAGATTTGAGGTAGTACCAATTCCGAATTCCAAATTCCGAATTGGTATAAGTCCTGAAGCTTCTTGCTCCAGAGAGCAGCAGTATACGTGATTAAACTGGAGAAAGCGATCGCCCTCAGAAGCGATTCATCCAGACACGGTCACTTACTCTCGTCGCTCATGCTGCTAGAAGCACTCATCACGCTCCTGCTTGGTGGCCTCGCCTTCCGCTGGGGAATGCGCCTTGGACAGGTGCTGCTTAAAAAAGGCGCGACAGCCAACGATTTATTCAAAGGTAACCCCGCCCTTTCACTGCTGTTTTTGGGCATCTACATTGCCCTACTGGTGCTGGCGCTGAACGTGCCCCAAATGCAGGTTTTGCCGTTGGAATGGCGGCTCTACGGCATGCAGGTAACGTGGACCGTGATGCGAGTGCTGCTGCTAGGATTTTGCGGCTTAGCGTTTATAGTTAGCTGGCGAACAGCACGATCGCAAGTCGCGGCGATTGTCCTGCTGGGTGTGCTAGGTGTTGCTGGATTCAGCGCGGCAGAAGGTTACTTTCTGGCACCGATTCATACCGAACTGCACAACAACTTGCAGCCCAACGGCGTGTTTAAACAAACCTCGATGAGTAGCTGTGCGCCTGCGGCAATGGCGACGGTGCTGCGGCGATGGGGTCTTGAGGCGACGGAATCCAGCGTAGCAAAGCTGGCAGGCACCAGTCGCCTAGGTACGTCGATGCCGCAGCTTATTGTCGGCGTGCGGGAGTTGGGCATGGACGGGGTCGAACTGTCGCCGAGGTGGGAGCAGATGCAGCAGCTCAACCGTCCGGGCGTGCTGGGCGTGTGGCTAATCGACGGACCCCGAATGCTGCCGCATGCCGTAGCACTGCTAGAGATGACGGACGATCGCGTGACAATCGGGGATTCTGCTAGCGGCAAAATTTTTGTGCTGAACCGAACGCAGTTTGCGCGAATTTGGCGACACCAGTACGTTCCCGTGTTTCGAGCAGACGAGGCGACGCTGACGCCACAACAGGCAGCGGACTATTTGACGCGATCGGGCTACCTCGACGCCCCCACCCGCGACTTCAAGCCTGCTCTACGGCGATTCCAGTACAACATGAACCTGCCTGAGACGGGAGAACTCGACACTCAAACTGCGTTGCTGCTCTCAGGACCGTTTCTACAGCAAGTTCCCACTCTGCGCCCTGTTTAAAACAGCGCTACGGCGATTCCAGTCCGCCTGTCTTTGCTAGCGTCTGCTGTTTCAGGTACTCAAACACACTTTTGTCGCCAATATCCGGCGGAATCGGCTGAATCGCTTTCCGCACGGCAAACACCAGAAACAGCGCTGCCCACACTGCCAGTAGCACCTGTTCCACAGGCAACGACAGCCATCCGAGCAAGTGCCCCAGCAGCAGCACCGGAATCAGCGGCGACAGCAGTTTCGTTTCTAGACGATCGAAGCAAAACGCTTCCTTGAAAAAAATGCCCGTCAGTGCTGCAAACAAAAAGCCTACGCCCAAGATCGTGAGCGGCTGCTGATACACGGTTAGCGCAAACGGTTCTGGAGACCCATGCGCGATGACTCCCGACGCGATCGCGCCCATAGCCCAAAACACCTGAAGTGCCCGATGCAGCGGTTTAAGGTAGATATGAATCGTCAACAAACTGACACCGAGTCCCAAGCACACCAGCGTGTAAAGCGGCGTCAGCGCTTGCTGAATCAGGGGGTTGCTTCCTTGCCAAAGCGCTAAGCCCGTGCCGATCGCAAAACTCAGCGCCGCCACAATTAGCCCACCGCGATAGATCAAGACTTCTCGGCGATCGTGCGGGGTAATCGTGAAATCGCCAAACTGACCGTGGTAAACAACAAGGTCCATGATCGGTTTCTTCCAGAGTAAAGAACGAGGAATAGAGCCGTACAGAGCACGAAACTCCTGATGCTCTACCCTTTAACTATCACAACTTGAATCGGACTTCCCCAGTCTAGACCAAGGATAGTTTGGGCGCTGCCGCTGTTAACTGCCACTTCTACCCAACCGTGGCTGCCCACAAGCGCGAGTGGTTCTCCGGGAAGCGTATCGCTGTACACTTGTCTACCAATCAGCGTCAGGTTGCCCAGCACCACCGACCAATTTTTGCCAGAGAGCATTGTGTCGGGCACGTTTGTGATCAGGTTGCCAAAATGGTCGATCGCCTGAATACAGCCTGTGATGCGGGAAATGCGATCGCCCAGGTTCTCGATTTGCAGATAATTCGGAATGGCGAGTCGCACAAGTGAGTCCGGCTCTAGGCTGTCGCCTAAGGCGGCTAGGGGCGTGCCAGACGCCAAATGAGCACCGACCGGCGCAAAAATATCGCGTCCGTGAAACGTGCTGCTGGGGTTGGGCGTGCGCCAGTACCGGGGGTTCGTTAACTCCACGGCAGCAGCAATGGGATGCTGGTTAAAGACTCCACTAAACAGGCCGTTGTCAGGTCCAACCAAAAAGCTAGTAGGGCGTGCAGAATTCGAGCCGATCGCTACGGCAATGGCTCGCCGATCGCTGCCCACGCCCGGATCAACAATTGCTACGTGCACGACTCCAACTGGGAAGTATGGATGCGCAGTCATCAGAGCAAATCGCGCTGCTGCAATATTCTGGGGTGGAATCTGGTGGGTCAGATCGATCACGGTCAGGGCAGGGTTTACTTGCGCGATCGTGCCTTTCATCACGCCAACGTAAGTGTCGCTCAAGCCAAAATCACTCAGGAGAGTTAGAACGCCGCTTTGGGTCATGCTGCTTGCGGGTGAAACTGTGCGATCGTTAACTGAGACGCCGCAATATCATACGTTTCTTAACGCGCTACAGTTTACAAAACGTAGCGCATAGCAATTAGCACCCGAACTGACAGGATCGTAAACTTTAGTAGCATTCGCTACAGTTCTTCCTCCATTTGCTATCATGGAAACTGATACATAGCATTAGCTTTCCTAAATTTACGTCCATGTTGAATCAAAACCGTCGTCAAACCCTGACAAAATCCGCTGAAACGCATCGGGTAAATTTGCAAAAGAACTTGCAGCGCCGTTTGGATGCTGCCCGAGCGAAGGGCGATGAGCAACTCATCCGGCTTTTGGAAGCGGAAGCCAATTACCTTGGCTAATTGCAGTTTGCTCAGGTGGAATGTTGCAA
>NZ_JACJPG010000473.1 GCF_014695955.1 Leptolyngbya sp. FACHB-36
CCAATCATAAAATAGAGCTTGATCTTGTCCCAGCCTTGCTCGAAGGCAGTTTTAACACCGCGAAGCAGTTCCTCGTTGGTTAGCCCTTTGTTGATGATGTCCCGCAGGCGCTGTGTCCCTGCCTCTGGCGCAAACGTCAGTCCGGATTGCCGCGTTCCGCCCAGGATGTTGGAAATATCTTCGTCGAAGCGATCGACCCGCTGGCTAGGCAACGATAGTGTAATGTTCTCGTGCCGCAGGCGGTTCTTGATTTCCATGCCCACGGCAGGCAGCGCCAGATAGTCCGAGCAGCTTAGGGACAGCAGCGAGAACTCACTGTAGCCTGTTGCTCGCATTCCCTGCTCGATCGCTGACACAACGGCTTCTGGCTCGACATCTCGCGCTGGACGAGTCAGCATTCCTGGCTGGCAGAAGCGACAGCCGCGCGTGCAGCCGCGTCGAATTTCAACAGCGAGGCGATCGTGCACGGTTTCGATGTAGGGAACCAGTCCGATCGAGTAGGCAGGCATGGGAGTGGCAACCCGTCGCACGATGCGTGTTGGCACGTCTGGGCGATTGGGGTGCACCGAGCCATCCGGTGCCATGTCGTAAAACTGGGGCACATACACTCCGGGCACCTGTGCCAGATCCAGCAGTAGCTCGATGCGATCTAGCCCTGCGGCTTTGCCCTCTTCTAAGACAAGACCAATTTCTGGCAGCAGTTCCTCGCCATCGCCTAAGGCAAGGAAGTCGAAGAAGTCTGCATAGGGTTCGGGGTTAGACGTTGCCGTTTGTCCCCCTGCGAAAATTAGCGGATAGCTCCCATTCTGCCGCTCTCGCCAGGTGAGTGGAATGCCTGCCAGATCCAGCATTTCTAGAATGTTGGTGGCTCCAAGCTCATAGCTGAGACTGAATCCTAGAATGTCAAAATCGGTCAATGGGCGGCGAGACTCAACGGCAAACAGTGGCGTTTGCGTCTCTCGTAGCTTTGCGTCCAGGTCAGGTGCGGGGAGATAGGCACGATCGCACAACTGCCGGGGTTGCACGTTCAAGATGTTGTACAAAATGATGTGACCCAGATTGGAAGCACCCACTTCGTAGACTTCTGGGTACGTCAGAACCCAGCGCACCGCCGCCGAGTCCCACGGCTTGTGGACAGATCCTCGCTCATTGCCCAAGTACCGGGCGGGTCGCAGAATCTCAGGGGTGAGCAATGCCTCAACTGCAACCGCCACAGCAAACTCTCCTTGTGCCAATGCTTAGAACAGACCGTTAGAACTGCCAGTATACCGGATGCGTCAGAGCGTTGGAGCAGAATAGGCGATGCCTCGCTGGTCAGCAGATCTTCTATAGAAGCGCCTTTTCTTCTCGTCGAGGTCATCGATCTCCGAGATCTTCCAGCGCGTATGTTTTAGCCGCTATACTCACCCCAAAACGCAATTTCGGCAGCCAATTAGTACGCCGCAGTCATGGCACAGGCATACCCATCTGAAGCCTGTCTCAGCAGCCAGGATGACGATCGAAATAAGGCGGCATCCGGCATACCACGATCGCCATCCCCGCGTGGCAACTCAGACTTCGGTAGAATGCTAAACGATCTCAACGAGTTCAATATCAAACGTGAGATCTTCTCCTGCCAGCGGATGGTTCGCATCGAGCGTCACGGCTGAGCCAGAGACGTCCGTGATAATGACTGGAATCACTTGACCTGTGGGCTGTTGAATCTGAAGCTGCTGTCCAATTTCTGGCTCAATTTCTGCGGGCATCTGCTGTCGATCGATCACCACCACCATCTCTTCCTGATGGGGACCGTACGCTTGGTCGGTGGGAATTAGCTCAGTTTTGGAGTCTCCTGGAGCCATACCCAGCACGGCTTGCTCAAAGCCAGGAATAATCATGCCTTCGCCGATCGTGAACTGTAACGGATCACCGCTCGTAGACGAATCGAACACGGTGCCGTCATCCAACTTGCCCGTGTAGTGCACTTTGACGGTATCACCTTGTTTTGCTTGACTCATGCAATTTCTCCAGACGCTTATTCGTCTAGTATGGTGCGATCGTTTGAGCACGACATATCCCTTAAGCTTGTTTTTGGATTGGTAATTTTAAGTAGAGAGACACAAATATCTAGATGGTTAACGGCTAATTGTAATTAGCGTTTAGCTACTAGCGGTTTGTGCGTAGGTGCTCCGTTTAATCAGGTTTAGGTACTTTGCAGATTAGCCGTTCACACTATGAATGATGTAGACGTTGTGGTGATTGGCAGCGGCATTGGTGGCTTGGTCGCAGGGGCACTGCTGGCGCGGTACGGAAAGTCTGTTGTGGTATGCGAAAGCCACACGATCGCCGGAGGTGCAGCCCACAGCTTTTCTCGGCGCGGCTTCCACTTCGATTCGGGTCCCTCGTTCTACTGCGGACTGAGCGACCCCACCTCACTCAATCCTCTCCGGCAAGTGCTAGACGCCCTCGACGAGTCGATCGACGCCGTGCCCTACGACCCGTTTGGACACTACCACTTTCCCGATCGCACGATCCCAATCTATGGCAGCTTAGACCGCTACCGCGCCACCCTTGCTGAACTGAGTCCTGAAGGCGCGATCGAGTTCGATCGGCTAAAGCCGCGATTGCTGTCGCTGTATGCCGCGATGCAGGGAATTCCTACGCTGACGCTGCGGGCAGATGTCGCTCTGATTCCGGTGCTGCTGAGTCGCCATCTGCCGTCGCTGCTGAAACTGCTGCCTCAGCTTGGCGCAATTCAAGGATCTGTGGCAGACCTGATGCGCGATTTGCGCGACCCGTGGCTGCGACGCTTGATCGACCTGGAGTGCTTTCTGCTATCGGGACTGAAGGCAGAGGGGACGATCGCCCCCGAAATCGCGTTTATGGTAGGAGAGCGATCGCGTTCGGTGGTGGACTATCCCATTGGCGGCAGCGGCGCGATCGTCGAAGCTCTGGTGCGGGGATTGCGCCGCTGGGGTGGCGAGGTGCGGTTAGGTGCTCATGTGGAGCAGATCTTGCTTGAGTCAGGGCGTGCGGTTGGCGTGCGTTTGCGGAGTGGCGAGACGCTGAGGGCAAGCACCGTCATCTCTAACGCTTCGGTGTGGGATACTTACTGCCACTTGCTGAAGCCGGAGGATTTGCCGTCGTCGTATCGCCAGCAGGCGTTGCAGACTCCGACGATCGACAGCTTTATGCATTTACACTTGGGCATTCGCGCTGAAGAACTGGACGCGCTGACCGGACACCATGTCGTCGTGCATGACTACGATAGTGACCTCACCGCTCCAGGAAATACCTGTATGATTTCGATTCCCTCGGTGTGGGATTCTAGCTTGGCTCCAGCGGGTCATCATGTGGTTCATGCCTACACGCTGGAACCTTACGAAGGCTGGAGCCGGGATACCGCCTACGATACCCGCAAGCGCGATCGTGCAGAGCCGCTGTTCCGCGCTCTGGAGCGGATCATCTCCGATGTGCGACAGCGCGTGGTTCTGGAACTGATTGGCACACCGCTGACCCATGCGCACTACCTGCGACGGCATCAGGGCACGTATGGACCCGCGATCGTCGCAAAGCAAGGCATGTTTCCCGGTCCGAAAACTCCGATTGCAGGTTTATATCGCGTTGGCGACAGCACAATGCCGGGAATTGGCGTTCCGGCAGTCGCGGCGTCGGGCATTCTCTGCGCGAACAGTTTGGTGCAGTCGTCGCAGACCGCCAAGCTGGTTCAGCAGGTGCTTACTCAGAATCAGTAACAACTTCTGTTAATTTGACTAGGAAGAAGGGAGCGATCGATTCGCAACTCCTCGTAGGAGCGTTGACTTTTCTGGTTGCCCCATCATGGCTAAGCACGGTGAGCAACTGAAAAAATATACAGGAACTAGCAGCATATCTGTCTATATCAGGGTTACTATACGGACAACTTGCAGCGTATCTCGCCGTTTCGGGTAGATAGACTGTGAGTCGTCTTTATATCTACTCGAATTGGAGTAGATACACAGGGTATATCCATCTAATAAATTGTTAGGCATATTTGTTTGATATTGTAGCCGGAACGTTAGCCATTGATCTGTTTGAACAGCAGCAATAATCTACTCATGCTTGTGGGTGCATAAAGGGATATAACACTAGCCCAATTATCGCTGCGATTACCACAACGATCGGCTCTGACAGCTTTTTCCCGAACTTCCCTAACGCCACTAGAGTGACAAGGGCAATCAAGCTCGTAGGGAGATCGCGGAGAGATTGTTGTCCTAAAACCACAACCGCTCCCGCGATCGCTCCGGTTGCAGCCACGGTTACCCCTTTAACGAATGCAGAGATTCCAGGATTTTTACCATGCTTTTTAAAATAGGGAGCTGGAATAATCGTTAGTAGATAGCAGGGAATAAACATGGCGATCGCGGCTACACAAGCCCCTGGAAAACCTGCTACCAGAAAGCCGATAAATCCTGTTGTAATCACCACCGGCCCTGGTGTAATCATCGCCACGGCTACCGCATCGAGAAACTGTTGAGCATCGAGCCATTGAAAGTCTTTCACCACACCACCATACAGAAATGGGATGATGGCTAAGCCACTGCCAAACACAAATGAACCCGCCGTGGCAAAAAATAGAAAAATCTGCCCCAATATTCCAGGTGTAACCGTTGGAACTGTTGCTAGAAAAGGCGCGAGGGAGAGTCCCAGGATGCTGTTAACCCGGTTTCCTTTAAACCAATTTCTAGGTGGAGATTTCAGTAACCAGACTAGAAATCCTGCACCTAAAATAAGCTCTACCCGTTCTGACTGAGTGATGACAGTTGCCGCTGCATTGACCACATAAATGCCCCACAACAGCCAGTCTGTACCAACGGTTTTGCGCGTCAACTTGTAAGCGCTGATGGCAATGATGCCAATCACCGCCGCTCCCACTCCATAAAACACCGCCTGCATCCAACTCAGACCACCGAAAAGGGTGTATGCCCACCCCAGAGCCACCACCATCAAAAAGGACGGCAACACGAAGGCAACGCCAACCAGAGCCGACCCCAGAATGCTGTAGTGAACATAGCCTAGATAAAACGACAATTGAGCCGCAAGCGGACCCGGAGCCACCTGAGCCAGGGTTAATCCCTCTTGATATTCAGCTTCAGAAATCCACTGGCGCTCTTCGACCAGATCCCGATGCATATAGCCAACCAGCGCGATCGGTCCCCCAAAACCGAGCGTCCCCAGTTTCAGGAAATATTGCATCAGTTGTTTCAGAGAATAGGAGGGTTTATCTGCATCTAAAGTTGTAGGAATCGTCATGTTGATAAAGTAGAACGAGGTGGTTGAGTATTAGTGGATTAATCAGTGGATTAAACGGTTGCTTTAGAAGCGTCCTGCATACATGCAACATACAGTCCTTCAAATAAAGCGATGCCATGAGCTTCCAAGGCAGAATCAGCAAAGCCAGCCAGCAGCCAACCGCGCAATAGGGCATCAACGCCCGCAATTTGCGGATGTACGTACAGACCATCACGCAGATCAATTTCGTGGACGATCTCCCCGATCGTTTGCAAGTCTGCATCGTCCAAATCAAATGCTTTTATCATGACCTCGAAGGTGCACAGATTGCCCTGATGCTGAAATTCTCCTATGTGCATATCAAAGGGAATTTCGTGGGCAACAGGTTTTTTGCGATAGTGAATCACCGCTTTGGGATTAATAAATCGCCGAATAAGCCAGATACAGGCTAAACGATCGACATGGGGTTGAGGTCTGGTTACCCACTGAGCATTTCGATAATGTTCAATCTCTTGCGGGGCAATAGTTACAACCGGACTTTGGGGCAACAGAGCTTGAGTTAGTTGCTTGAGGCGAGCCGCGACTTCTCTCTGTTCAGGACAGTCAAAAAAATCGATTTGTCGAATTTCGGCATGATGTTTGTAGAGTTTTTCTAGGGTTTCCTGGATAGGTGCGCGATCGCTCATCTCATCCACGACCCCGAGAGCCTTTTCTAACTCTGCTATCTTTGTTTCCAGTTCTGTATAGTCTTCTCGACGAACCTCACGGAATTTGTTGACGATACTTTGATGGCTCATGCCTTCAAACTGCTCCACGCGCATGACCAGCGCCTCTCCATTTGCTTGTCGTACCTCCCGAGCCAGCCACTGAAATGATTCGAGGCAGTCGTCCCGATCGGGCAGAACCTGAACACCGCTAAGCGCGATCGCGCCAATCCGCCGTAACCGTCGCCACAAGGTAACCCGTGGACCGGAAGACGATTTGGATGGCAAGGAATAGGTAAAGACTATCCAACCCAAGACAGCACCTCGTATCTGCGAAGCAGTGTAACAAGCGCAACTATAAAATGCAACATGTGTTGCATTCAGGCTTAAAAGACAACTGTTCTCCCCGATGGCTACGATGGCTAACAAGGCCCATGCACACCGACCGCCGAGAGTTGTTTGGTTATGATGCAGAGATTATCTGCAGCGATGGGCAGCGCTATGCTGACTAAGTGATTGGCAGAGTAGTTGTTAACTGCATTGACGTGTCAGGAACGGCTGATGGGATTGAAGTGGCTAATGGTCATGGGTGAGGCAGGGCGTTAAAGCTTGATTTCAAGCCCAAACAACTCGCAGCAGACCTGCGATAATAAGCCTGTCCACTCAACGCCTGCACGTATGACCGCGACTCGTTTTGCTCCCGGTATTGCCTCCCGCCTCGTCAATGGAGTGCTGTCGATCAAGCCGCTGGCAGAATTGGCAAAGCACCGAGCGCGCCAGATGATGATTCAGCGCGCCGAGTCGATCGGCGTCTACTGGACCGACGAAGTAGAAACGCTGAGATCCCGCAATTGGGATGCAGATTTGGCAGCGGTACAAACGCCCACACTGGAGTATCCAGACTATTACCTGCGATCGTTTCACGCCTACGCTGAAGGAAACTTAGGCTGGGAACCCGCTCTGGAAGTAGAAGTAGCGGCTCAGGCAGTGCACGCCCGCATCTGGCACGATGCAGGCGCTCAGGGAGACGATCGCCTGCGGCAGAGCTATCACGAAGTTCTACAAGCCACGCTGCCGATCGCGCCAAAAGACATCGTAGACTTGGGTTGCAGCGTTGGTATGAGCACGTTTTCGCTGCAAGCCGTCTACCCAAACGCCGCCATGACAGG
>NZ_JACJPG010000474.1 GCF_014695955.1 Leptolyngbya sp. FACHB-36
CCCCCAACCCAGACCCAACACCGCTAACCAGGTTTGAGGAATCGATCGCACTCCGGAAACGGCTGGTGTCCAATCCGTTAGCCTTTTAGCGCCTCGCTCACACAGGACGCTGGCAGCACGACGAAGTGATCATCTTTATAAGCGGCACAGCGAGGGATGACCTGCTTTAGAACGGGAGTCGCTCCTTGTTGCAGGTGCAGAATTGCCTCGTTCGTTACAGGTTGAAACTGTTTCAGCCAGTGATTTTTAGAGAGATAACCTGGCTCAAAGGCTGTCTGATCTAAGAGCCAAAACCGAATATTGTACTGTTGAGTAAATGCCTGTACCACTGCTGCATCGGAGCTGTAATGGGCCTGAATGAGGTCGATCGCCCGTTGGCGAATCTGCCGATAGTAGCCTACCTGGTAGGGCAGCGCATATTCACTACTGACAAGAACTGGTCGATGGGCAAAAGTCGGTAAGTTGTTGGCTTCATTTGAAAGAGAAGCGATTAAGCTATCTTTCGGCTGTTGGGCAAAGAACTGGTAAAGCGCTGGCGCTTGACCGGACAAGTAGTACGTAATCGGAAATTTTTTGACGAACGAGGGATAAAACACAAGCGCAACCCCAATCAACACGCTCACGCTCAGAGCTAGCGAGGCAGGCAGCCAACTTCTTTTGGCTGGCGATGCGATCCGCTGCGCCGCGCTGCGCAACAGCGCATCCAAAATCAGAGTGAGAGTAACCCCCGCCGCTAAAACGAGGACAATGCAAAAGCTGTGCCAGGTGTAGCGACTGGGCAAATAGAGCTTGAACAGAACAATGTGAGCAAGCAGAAACCATCCACAGGACACCAGCAAAACTTGGGGCAGAAGCATAATGCCCGCCTGTACCTGCTTGACTAGAGGAAGGCGATCGCCCATCCGCAACAGTCCGGGTAAAAATAATCCCGCAAGCACCGTAACAGGGGTAAAGAGCGCTTTTGGCAGTAGGCTGCCTCGACTTCCCCAAATCCAGTACTGCGCTGGATCTGTCACAAAAAACTGAGTGCGCCCTCCTGGAAGGAACTCTGGCATAGTTCTGGCTTCTGCCGCAGTCATGGCGGGTCCATAAGCTGAGGAGGTCAGGACGTAGGGTACTATTCCCACACAGCAAATGGCTAATCCTGCCAGACAAATTAGAGCATCCTGACGATTGCCCGACCACCGCACCCGTCCCGATCGCCACCGTAATGGCTGAAGCAACAGCACACCTGCGGCAATCAGCATGAAATTGGGATAAAACAGCACCAGCAAAACCAGGACGCCCAAACAAGGCAGCACCGCCCGCCGCATCAGGCAGTACAGAAACGCCAGAAACAGAGGATACAGAAACGCACGAGGAGTGGCAGAGGCAAGATCATCCTTGAGCCACAGGTTCTGGTTCAGCAGCAGCGAGGTAATGAACCCAGCGATCGGGACGGGCAGCAGTTCCAGAGACACGGCAAAGCAGCCAGCCGTCGTCGCTAATCCTAGAAAGAATGGCAAGACTTTACTCACGAGTTCTGGAGAAATGCCCACAGCTGCCATTGCCCAGTACAGAGCGGCGTAACCCGCAGGTGCCAGAGACCGGTAGTAGTCTGCAATCAAATCCTGAGGAAATAAGGCTGGGTCAACAAATCGCTCTGCCCAGAAAACGTGTTGCCGCGCATCATCTTGCACAATGTACGGACCACTGAACCCTTCCCGAAGCGCCAGCAAACCATACACGGCTGCAAAGGTCAAACTAAGACTAAACCAGAAGTAAGTTTGACTTCGAGAATTTGCTGGTGCAAACAAAGCCTTGTGCAAATGGGACCACATGAACTGCACAGCCGAACTAAATAGCGGCATCATACCATCTCTACAATTTGTGAAATTAGCCGCGATCGTCTACTTCTAAACCCACTGTGAGAGCTTGACAGGTGATGATATTCTGTTGCCATGCATCAGAGATATATTGTCAGCGATCGGTCTGCCATTGCCGATGAAGACGCCTGTCTGGACTTCTCGGTTGTGATTCCGGCATACAACGAGGAGTATGGCATTGCCGCAACTCTGGAGCAGTTGCAGGAGACGCTGCGGTTTTCGCAGCACAAGTACGAGATCATTGTGGTGAATGACGGCTCCACCGATCGTACGGGTGAGATTTTGCGATCGCGAACGGATGTGCGGGTACTTGAGCATCAAAGCAATCGTGGCTACGGTGCCGCTCTAAAAACGGGCATTCGCTATGCGAAGTATCCGCTGATTGTGATCACAGATGCAGATGGAACTTATCCGAACCAGCGGATTCCGGAGTTAGTCTCGCTGGCTGCGAATGCAGATATGGTAGTGGGTGCCCGGATCGGCAGCAATGTTTCCTACTCTCCTATTCGTAGAATTCCTAAATGGTTTATGGTCCGGTTTGCTCAGTGGGTAACCAAGACTCCGATTCCAGACCTAAACAGTGGACTGCGAGTGCTGCGGAAGAGCGTGGCGGAGCGATTTCTTAACATTCTGCCCAACACGTTTAGCTTTACGACGACCATTACGATCGCGACGCTGACGAGCAACTACGTCGTTCACTATGAGCCGATCGACTATTACCATCGCGTGGGCAGAAGCAAAATCAAACCGATTCGCGATACGCTGCGATTTATTCAACTGATTCTGAGAACTGGCGTCTACTTTGCCCCGATGCGGGTCTTCTTTCCGGTTGCAGTGGTGTTCTTTGTTGGATTTTTGATTACGCTGTTTCAAGATGTGTTCGATCGACGTGACCTGACTGAGCGCACCCTGATTCTGTTTGTCGCCTGGACGCAACTCAGCATGTTCGCTCTACTCGCTGACATGATTGATAAAAGGAGCGATCGACTATAAAAGATAACAATTGAAGTCATTAAACGCGGATACCATTGAAACGAAGCGCAAATGCTTCAAACAGCGTTCCGGTGACGCGCTGATTGACTGGAATAGGAACTCTAGCCGTTTATTTACTTCAGGTAATCTGTGAAACAAACACTGATTCGGGAAACCTTCCACCAAGGCACCATGAAGGGTAGGAACGTTGCCGCTGCGCTTGGAGGAATCGCTCTAGTTGCAGTCGGAGCAGTCATGGCAATAAAAAACCCCGGCCAAGACGATTATGAAACGTTTGCGACGCAGCAGCTCACAGGCTACCTGCAGGAGAATGTTTGCGTCAAAGCGCCGAGCGAGTTTGGCTTGCAGAGAGATTGTCAATCGCTGCTGAAGTCGAAGCAGGCAGAGATTCGGGAATTTGTCGCGACCGGAACTGAGCAAGAAAATTT
>NZ_JACJPG010000475.1 GCF_014695955.1 Leptolyngbya sp. FACHB-36
ATGCCTCATCCCCTCTACGTTGCATTTATCTGGCACCAGCATCAGCCGCTCTACAAGAGCCGAGTGGCAGATACCACGATCGGCGGACAGTACCGTCTACCCTGGGTGCGGCTGCACGGCACCAAGGACTACCTCGACTTAGTGCTGCTGCTCGAAAACTACCCAGCGCTGCACCAGACCGTCAATTTGGTGCCGTCGCTGATTCTGCAAATAGAGGACTACGTTGCGGGCACGGCGTTTGATCCCTACCTGACTGTGGCGCTGTTGCCCACCGAGCAACTGAGTCCACTTCAGAAAGAATTCATCGTTGAACACTTCTTTGACGGCAATCACCACACGCTGATCGATCCGCATCCCCGCTATGCAGACCTGTACTACCAGCGGCAAAACAAGGGGCGAGCGTGGTGTCTGGAAAACTGGACGCTGCAAGACTACAGCGACCTGCTAGCGTGGCACAATCTTGCCTGGATCGATCCGCTGTTTTGGGATGATCCAGAGATTGCTCAGTGGTTAGAGCAAGGCAAAGGATTTACCCTGGGCGATCGGCAGCGCATCTACTCCAAACAGCGCCAGATCCTCAGCCGGATTATTCCGCAGCACCGCAAGATGCAGGACAGCGGACAGCTAGAGGTAATCACGTCGCCGTATACGCACCCGATTCTGCCCCTGTTAGCCGACACGAATGCGGGACGCGTGGCAGTTCCCAACATGACGCTGCCCGAAACCCGCTTTCAGTGGGCAGAAGATATTCCGCGCCATCTCCGCAAAGCGTGGCAGATGTACCACGATCGGTTTGGACGATCGCCACGGGGACTGTGGCCCTCGGAGCAGTCGGTGAGTCCGTCGATTCTGCCCGATGTGGCGCAGCAGGGATTCCGCTGGCTGTGCTCCGATGAAGCGGTGTTGGGCTGGTCGCTTCAGCATTTCTTTAATCGTGATGGATCGGGCAATCTGTACGAGCCAGAGTTTCTCTACCGCCCCTACCGTTTAGAAACGCCCCAGGGAGATCTGGCGATCGTCTTCCGCGATCACCGTCTCTCCGACCTGATTGGCTTTACCTACGGCTCGATGGAGCCAAAAAAGGCAGCGACGGATCTGGTTGGGCACTTAGAGGCGATCGGGCGATCGCTAAAGTCGCGCCAGTCAAGTGGCAGTACCGCACTAGAGCAGCCGTGGCTGGTGACGATCGCGCTGGACGGCGAAAACTGTTGGGAGTTCTATCAACAGGACGGCAAACCGTTCCTGGAATCGCTGTATCAAACGCTGAGTCAGCATTCCGACATCAAGCTAGTCACCGTGTCGGAATTTATCGAGCAGTTTCCCCCAACTGCTCGCATTCCCGCAGAGCAGCTCCACAGCGGCTCTTGGGTAGATGGCAGCTTTACCACCTGGATCGGCGATCCGGCAAAGAATCGCGCTTGGGATTTGCTCAGCGACGCGCGGCAGATGTTGGCGAAGCATCCGGAGGCAACCGAGGAAACCAACCCGGAAGCGTGGGAAGCGCTGTACGCAGCGGAAGGATCGGACTGGTTCTGGTGGTTTGGCGAGGGACACACATCCAACCAGGATGCCATGTTCGATCAGCTATTCCGGGAGCATCTCGCGACAATTTACCAAGCGCTAAACGAACCCATTCCGCCTAACGTACGGCGTCAAGTAGAAGTGCACGAGGTGCAGGGCGATCGCACTCCCCAAAGCTTCATTCATCCCCAAATCGATGGACGCGGCGACGAGCAAGATTGGGACAAAGCTGGACGCATCGAAGTTGGGGGAGCACGGGGAACCATGCACCGCAGCAGCGCTATCCAGCGGCTCTGGTATGGCGTCGATCACCTCAATTTCTACGTGCGGCTGGACTTCCAAACGGGGATTAAATTCGGAGACGACTTACCACCGGAACTGAACCTGCTGTGGTTTTATCCCGATCACACAATGCACAACAGCCCAGTTCCATTGACCGATGTACCCGCTGAGGAACCCTTAAACTATCTGTACCACCACCACTTGGGGATTAATTTGCTGACTCAAACGGT
>NZ_JACJPG010000476.1 GCF_014695955.1 Leptolyngbya sp. FACHB-36
TGAATGGCATTCGTGTCCCCAAACAGATTGTGCAAATTGCCCATAATTTCCTGATAGGCACCATTGAGGAACATCCCCAGATAGTAGGGTTCTTCTGGCTTGAGCGGATGCAACTCCAGCACATGCTTGACATCGCGGAGATCAATAAACTGGTCGATTTTGCCGTCGCTGTCGCACGTGAGGTCTGCTAGCGTGCCGCGCTTAGTGGGTTCTTCATCCAAGCGATGAATCGGCATGATCGGGAACAGTTGATCGATCGCCCAGCTATCCGGTGCCGACTGAAACACCGACAGGTTGATGTAGTAGATCGACGCCATGATCTTTTCCAGATCTTCCAGGTCATCAGGAACGTATTCTTGCTGACGAGCGATCGCCAGAATCTTCTGGCAGCACGCCCAATACAGCCGCTCTGCCCGCGCCCGTTCTGGCAGGCTTAGATAGCCCAGCGTGAACAAGCTAATCGCTTCGTCTTTAAACTGGCTGGCGTCGTGATAGGTTTCCTGGTAGTTCTCGACGGTAATCGACTCGTAAGTTTCGGACAGGTTGCGAATGATCAGGTGTTCTTTTTCCTGAAGTGGCTCTGGCGTAGCGGAAGGCGCGTCGCTGGTGCTAAGGACGTTGAACACGAGCACCGACTGATGCGACGCGATCGCGCGTCCACTCTCGCTAATCAGCGTCGGCACGGGCAAATTCCGCTCGGCGCAGGCGTCTTTCACCGCCGCAACGACGTCGTTGGCGTAGTTCTGGATGTTGTAGTTTTTCGAGGCGTGGAAGTTTGTTTTGGAGCCGTCGTAATCTACGCCCAAGCCGCCGCCCACGTCGAGGTACTTCATCGTTGCGCCCAGCTTTGCCAACTCGACGTAAATCTGCCCCGCTTCCCGGAGGGCATCTTTGAGCACGCCGATCGAGGAAATCTGAGAGCCGATGTGGAAATGCAGCAGTTCCAGCGAATCCAGCATGTCAGCCGCGCGGAGCTGCTCGACCGTGCTGAGGATTTCGGGAATGGTTAGACCAAATTTTGCTCGATCGCCGGCTGAAGTGCCCCAGCGTCCCATTCCTTTGCTGCTGAGTTTGGCGCGAATGCCAAGAATCGGGCGAATTCCGAGCTTGCGACTGGCGTCGATCGCCAACTGCACTTCCTCAATCTGCTCCAGCACAATAATTGGCGTTTGTCCGAGTCGCTGCGCCAGAATTGCCGTTTCGATGTATTCGCTGTCTTTGTAGCCGTTGCAAATTAGCAGCGCACCGGGTGTTTTTAAGCTAGCTAGCGCAATCATCAGTTCCGGCTTCGATCCAGCTTCCAGTCCGAACTGGTGCGGTTTGCCAAACTTAACCAGCGCTTCGATCAAATGTCGCTGCTGGTTGCATTTAACCGGAAACACGCCACGGTAGACGCCAGGATAGTTGTAGCGGGCGATCGCTTTGGCAAACGCTGAATTTAGCCGCTCGATGCGGTCTTCTAGAATGTCCGAAAAACGAATCAGCAGCGGCAGGTTTAAATTGCGCTGTTTAAGCGCGTTGACCAATTCAAACAAATCCAGCGAGCCGCCGCGCTCTCCCTGTGGGGATACCGTAATGTGTCCAGCAGCGTTAATTGAAAAGTACGGCTCGCCCCAGCCATTGATGCGATAAAGTTCTTCGCTGTCTTCGATCGTCCAAGTGGGCGAAGCTGATTTGGTCGCCGGTGGCGTCACTACTTCTTGCACAGACGATCGCTTGGAGGATGGTTTTGAGGTAGCCGATTTTCCATCCCCAGAATCGACGACGATCGATGGTTTACCCATTAACTAACCCTCATTAAACGGTGATGGATCAAGATAAGCGTGCGTCAGACTGCAAGTTTATCGCATCACCCCTTGAGATGCAGGTTCGCTGGGGTACGGAATGCCCCCACTTCTTGTTAATTTCACGCCTACTCGATCGGGGGCGTCAGCGGCGGCGGGGTGGGAGGAGATTCGAGTTTGGCAGAAGCAGGCGGCATTATCGTCTCTGGCATTAGAACGGGAGGGGGGGGAGCTGTTTCAGACGGAGCGATGGCTAGAGTAGGTTTGGAGACTTGGATGCCAAGCTGATCTTTTGCGGTGGATAACGCGACTGTTACGCTGCTCCTTCCAACCGACAGGAGCGACTTGCCTGTCTTGCTCAAGAGGCGATCGATGCCTGCATCCTCGCTGGCTTCCAGACTGTTAATCCAACTGCGCACCGTCTGTCCGGTTTCAAAGGAGAATGTCCAGAACCACTCGCCAACCACCAACACTAGGCAAATGACTAACCAAACTAGATAGCCTGTCTCTCTAAAAATCGTCCACGTGAGGACTCCTGCCTGCTTGTAGGCTTCAGTGGTGGCAGGATCGGATACGGTTTGCCATACTTTCGAGGCTTGTGTTTGGATCTGGTTATTCATATTGCTAGTGACTCTTCAACAATTCCGTATCCAGGTCTTAACATTAATGGAGGGTTTTCGTTGAAGAATTTATGATCCAGTGCTCTTCTCGGAGAGTAAACTAGATTGCTCCTTGAATCTGGCTGGCTCAGCAACGGCGCGATCGCTGTTTTAGCCGTAACTGTCTTTTATCATGAGGGTGCTGGACGGTTTGGTACGGGAATTCCCCAATTTCTTGGCTCTTTCTGAAGAGCGACTTACCAGATCAATGGAGTATGCTAATATCGATAGCTGAAAATCTTGCTTTCTTTAGAATCCGTTCAGTGATGCGCAATTGAGCTTTTTTAGGAAGCATTAGCAAGCAAAAGGTAAAGTATTCACACAACTTAATTATGGTCCAACACGCTATGAACCAGCAGGTTATTCACCCAATGGTTAAGCTTCAGCGGCAAGTTCGATCGCTGCTTGATTCAAAACTTCTTAAGCCCACAGACAGCCTTTGGAAAATTGCGCTGCTTTACGGCGATGACTGGTCCTTCTGGAAGCAGGAACTGCTTGCCTACGACTTCACAATGCAAGATCCTGTCAGTGAATTATTGGCAGTAGAAAGCTGGGAAGACGACGGCGAGGAGTGAGAGAGGTAGGGAGTCGCCTAAAGTCTTTGGCTCGGTTTAAACCCGAGCCATGAATGCTGTAGCGTTTTCCTGACTGCTCAACTCCCACTGCTTGTGTCTTTCTTCATTTTGGCAAGCAGTTTGTTAGGGCTAGGGCAAGTTCCTTGGCAGTGCTGTAGCGATCGCGGGGGCGCGGATCGGTCACGCATTCAATGACGGCTTGCAGGCGTGGTGAAACTGCCGCAATGCCTTTGGGTAAAAAGCGATAGCCGTCGTTTGTTTTGCGGTAGAACGGACGTGGGTTTTCGCCCGTCAGCAGATAGACCAGGGTAGGACCGATCGCGTACAGATCGGACTGGGGCAGTGGTCTACCAAGCGTTTGTTCAGGGGCGCTGTAGCCTTCTGCGCCGATGCGCGTTCCCGGTGGCATTCCAGCGGCTTTGACGGCTCCAAAGTCCAGTACCACCACGCGATTGCTCAGCGATCGTACGAGCAGATTGCCGGGTTTAATATCTCGGTGGATGATTGGCGTAGGGCGGTTGTGCAGATACTCCAGCACATCGCAGGTCTGGATCATCCAGGTAATTGCCTGCTGAGGGGAGACAGGACCCGTCTCTCGAACCCGCTGTTCTAGGTCTTGTCCATGCACTAGTTCCATCACCAGGTACTTTTTGCCTGCCTCGACGAAGAAGTCATAGAAGCGAGGAATGCCCGGATGATTCAAGCATTTCAGGGTTGCTGCCTCACGCTCGAAAAGCTCCTGGGCTTTGGGAATTCGCGCCATGTCAGCGTTCATTTCCTTCAGCACTAGCAGTTTACCTGACTCGGACGCGGTAGCCGCTCCTGCATGCCACACCAGATAGGTTGTTCCCATGCCGCCTTTACCGAGCACCCGCAGCACTTGATACTGACGGATGGTTTGCTCGACGCGCACAGGCTGACCGCAGCGAACGCAAAACAAGTTGTTTGGAGAATTGCCCGCATGGGTGCAGGGCTTTAGGCGCCCGCTAGACGGCAATGGAGATACGATCGCGGGTGCTTTTGGTAAATCGGGCAGTTGAAGCGAAGGTCCTACAGCACCGGTTAGCACTTGAAACCGCAGACGGGGACCTTCACGAGCTAGCTGGATCAGCGCATCGGCTGCTAACGTTCCCGTCGTAATCGCGCAGCCGTCCAAAAACGTGCCGTTGGTGCTGTGATTAATTAACTGCCAAGCAACCTCTGACGTGTCTAGCCGCCGCAGCACAAGATGGTGCCGCGACACGAGCGGGTCGCTTAAAACAACGTGATTATCCGGCGATCGTCCAACGCGAATCAGCGACTCTTGCTCGAAGCGCCACTGCCTGAGAGGCGTTTGCTGCTGCGGGTCCAGGAGCGTCAGAATGACCATTCGATAGGAGGCGTTAGCTAATAGTCATGAACCATCAGTGGTTAGCGGTCAGCGGCTAGTGATTACACGCGTTGAGGTGGTGAACGAACTACGGACGACAGAATCACCCATCACTTACCACGCTACTTCAAGCGTTCCAGATTCGGGCGCACTTTGGCGCGGATCGCGATCGTCGTAATGTTGTCATGACCATTGTATTGGTTCGCCAGTTCAATTAACCGCCCAATACCCTGCTCCAAGTTAGTTTGGGAGCTTAATAGCGGCTCTACGTGCGTTTGGAAGTGCGTTTCCAGGAGGTCGTTGTCGGTCAGTCCGTCCGAGCACAAAAACAGCAGTGTGTCTTCGTTCAGTTCCAGGTATTGAATATCCGGCTTAACAAAATGTTCGTCACGGGGTCCTAGCGCCTGCGTTAGCTGGTAGGCGTCGGGGCGAGCGTAGGCAATGTCGGGTTCCACCCCGCGCTGAATTTCGCGCTGTCCGACTTCGTGGTCGATCGTCAGTTGCTCTAAGCCGCGCTTGCGCGTGTAGCGGTAAAGGCGACTATCGCCCACGTGAGCAACCGCAACTTCGGTGCCTTGAAGCAGCACCAATACCAGCGTCGTGCCCATTCGTCCGCTGCCCGATCGGGCATTTTGCTGGTTGATGTCATAAATTGCTTTGTTGGCAAGCTGGACGGCTTCGTTGAGCACGTCAGGTCCCGGCAGCTTCGTCGTTATGTCTGCCCCAGCCATCCAGACACTGCGAAAATAGGTCCGCAGGGTATCCACCGCGAGGGCACTTGCCACTTCGCCATCTGCTTGCCCGCCCATACCGTCGCAAAGAATGTAGAGGTTACGAGCGTGGAGCGTTTTACCCATCGGGCTTTCCAGCTTAGCGACTTGGGTTTCAATGCCGAAATAGTCTTCGTTGTGCTGTCGCTGGCGACCGATATCTGTCCAGCCAAGGTCTTCTAAGTTCGCTAACTGCATTGGCAGGACGATCGTCGGGTCATTGTCGGGTTCGCCCTCGTCCTCAATCAGAGTGACCAACTGATTCAGCGGCAGGTTCAACTGGGTGGCAGCAGTCGGTGCAGCGCTCGTCGCATTTTTCAGCTCGATCGGAGGATTTGTAATCGGTCCATCGCTCGCCACAGGGATGTCCGCTGGGGGTGGACTGAGTGGAACCGTTGCCTGTCCGGTTTGCAGCTCGTAGGCGATCGCTTCGATGCGCGATCTCAGATCTTCTGCCGTCTCTACCTTTCCGGTTGCCAGCTCGGTCAGCAGCCGCGATAAATCGCCAAACTGCGTCCGCTGCGTTTGGGTAAACAGCGTCTGCCACAGTTGCCCCAGCTCAGACAGGGTTGGCGTGGTGGCAGTCAAGTCTGGATAGAGGCGCTGTAAACAAAGAGACTGGTCTTCGTCTACCCGCAGGTTCTCGATCTCCAGCACGCTTTTGAGGCAGCGCCACGGCTCTAGCGCTTCCCACAGTTCGGCAATTTCGTAGAGCCAGTGCAGAATTTGAAGCGGCGGCAGCGAGAGCCGTTCATCCAGCCATAGATCGATCAACAGCGGAAAGTCAGAGCGGTCTTCGAGCAGCACGATTTGCTCTCCGTCTTGCTGCCAAGCATCGTGAATAAATGGAATTGTCTGATAGAACTGGTTGCCCAGGGCGCGATACGGCTCCGCGATCGTTGGAACAACCAGCGTCACCGAACTGACTCCTACCGTGGCAGCGGTAGTGCCCGCTGGCGTAGAGTCGCTAGAGGCATTCAGCTCCTCATGCGTTAAAGCCGCCAGCGGCGATCGTTGCAGCGGGTTGCAGTCGAGGACGCGCACCTGCTGCTCGTGGGTAATCGCATCCGGTGGGGGCAGTGGGTCCAAAAGCTGATAGCGGTGCTGTGCGTCCAAGAAAATGGCTGGGGCGGTTCCGTCTCCAGCGTCGGGGGCAACAGGTTCAGGCTGGCTTGCGGCAGATGAGCCTTTGAGCTTGTCCGTAATGATTGCCCACCAAACAACCCCTGCGATCGCGCCGCACGTTGGACACTCAAGCGAGCTGAAGGGAACTGGACTGCTGCATTCCGGACAGGAATTCTGAGTCAGCGACGTGCCACACTCTTGGCAAAACTTGTTTGTGTTTGGGTTTTCAAACCGACAGTGAGGACAGACAAGCATTATGAGGCTTCCTTAATATTCCTGTCTAGAAGGCACATCAGCAGCTGATGGACATTTGGGAGGCAGTTTGGGCTCGAAACATCCCATAATCGCCCAAATCGATTCTGGCATGAATGAGTTGTAGCCTAATTTAAACAGAATTCCCAGGGTTATCTGCTTGTGTCTAGGTTATCTGAATGTTCCAGCATCTGGACGTAAAGAGGCAAGAACCCCCTTAGGTCGGTAATCTTGACCTAGTTTGGTTGCGCAAAAACCCAGATTTACCGTTTGGTTAGGCTGAATCACTTGTGCCCATTCAGGCGGCTCGACCGTATAGCGCGATCCCTGAGGAATAAACGTTCCATTCCAGCTATTGTTAATTGCCGCTTGATTCATTTGAAAGGTGAGCTGCCAGCGGCGTGTCGGACGATCGCCGCCATTCTTCACGCGCATCTCCACACAAAATCCTGTCTGCCAGTCGGATTGAATTTTCATCTCAGCCTGGAGCGGATTAGATTGCTGTGCAATTTGGGGAGGCGTCGGCAGAGCGGCTTCTTTTCGAGATGGCACTGCTGCTTCTCTTGGAGATGGTGCCGCGGCTTCTCTTCGAGGCGGCAAAGATTCTCTTTGAGACGGCACCGTTTGAGTCGGTACAGCCGATTCTCTTCGAGGTGGCTCAGCCGATCGACTTGGGGGTGATGTAACGATGGGATTCGGGGACGGTGAGGGCTGCAAACCAGGAACGGGCAGAAGCTGACTGAGAAGCTGCTGCTTGGGTTGCTCCACGCTGCGCCAATCGTCTACCAAAATACCGCCCGTGTCGCTACTGTTGGGGTTCCAACTCCAATAGGCAAAGCTGAGGTTGTTTTGACGAATGAAATCAAC
>NZ_JACJPG010000477.1 GCF_014695955.1 Leptolyngbya sp. FACHB-36
GTGACGCGCTCGATGTTGAACAGACGCCGCACTTCCTGAGTCGTGGTGCTAAAGATGCTGTCCAAATCGGACACTTGGCGAATCTTGGTGATTACGCGGTTGAGTGCCTGCTCCTGCTCGGCGGCGCGCGTGAGCTGAGTGGTTTGTTCTGTCTGCTGAATAGCAATCCCTAGCTGATCGGCAAGTCGCGTCAGGGTGGAGACTTCTGCTTCTTGCCACTGACGAGGACCAGAGTTCTGATACGCCGCCAATAGTCCCCAAACGTTCTGCCCTTGCTTAATCGGGACGATTAGATACGATCGAACCTCATAGCGTTGCAGCGTCTCGACGTAGCACTCGTTCAAGCCTGAGTTCAGGAGATCATTCACGATAAAGCTACTGCGCTGCTGGGTTTGTCCTCCCTGGGTGTCCCGCATGTAGTCATCTTGGTGCGGGTTAGCAGTAAAGGTTTTCATGCGGCAGCCTTTGAGGGCATCTCGGACAAAGGAACCTCGATCGCCCTCATTCAGCAAGGGAGTCCAACCACTAGCGACCGATTCAGCAACAAATTGACCGCTCCAGTCGGCATCAAAGCGATACACCACCACGCGATCGCACTTCAGCAAGCGTCGAACTTCCTGAGTCGTGTTGCGAAAAATGGTGTTCACATCGAGCGACTGCTGAATCCGGCTCATTGCTTTAGCAATGACGTGTTCCCGCTCTAGCGACTGCTGCTGCTGGATCCGAAATTCGACTGGCTGAAGCGTCAGCGCTAGCTCAGTTACGACTTGAGCCAGCAAGCTTATTTCAATCTCTTGCCAGTGTCTCGGTTGTCGACACTGCTGGGCAACCAGTAATCCCCAAACTTGCCCGTTAATCCAGAGCGGCAGCGCCAAGCTTGCCTTCACCTGAAATTTTTCTAAAAGCTGCTTCCAGTACGGGGACGGATTTGCTTGGGTAACATCGTGGAGTGCGATCGCTTGTTTTCGCCCGTATTCTGCTGCCTGATTTGCACCAAAACATAGCGCAGATAGCGTTTCGCCCAGTGCCGGAGTCCAGCTAGGATCTAAGGCTTCTGCAACCACAGTGCCTTGGTTCTCGGTGCTAAAGCGGTAAAGCAGCACGCGATCGGCTTGCAAACTCTCTTGCACTTGGGCAACGGTAATCTGGCATACTTCGTCTAAATCTGTGCCTTGACGAATCCGCTGCCCGATCGCCAACGCCTGCTGACGCACGACTTTAAGACCGTCTTGCATCGTAGATGAAACCACATCGCCTTCTTGACCCGCGAACTCAGAAGGTGTGCGGATGCCATCGGTGTCTGTAGCCGCAACATCAGGACTAGCCACCGATGGCACAGCAATTCCTGCGTCTTTCATCCAGTTGTGAAACGCATGGTTGGATGCACGATCGGACTGGCCACCAGTTGCAGCATGATTTGTACCAGAATTCGTTGAGAAGCTAGTCATGAACAAACTCTCCGTTCAGGGATCGGGTTATCGGAAGAAATTAACGAGGGTAGTGCACCTGAAGGAGCGGGTCTTGAGCCAATGCTTTGGCATTGAGGACGGGGCTACTGGACGCGACGAAGTAACCTTGCATGCAAGACAACAATTTGGCAGAAAACAACCCTACGGTTGGCGGCTGCAACTGCTGCAAATTATGGGTTTCAATGTCGATCGTCTGAGGTACCACCATTCCCAAACAGGTGTGATTGGTTTGAATGGCGATCGTGCTTACCGTCTCTAAGGAGCGAAAATCGGTTAGTGAAGACGCAAAGCCTAATTGCTGTGCCAAATCCACCAGCCACAGCATCTCTCCCTGCCAGTTGTAAATTCCCAGCACGCAATCGGGCATATGAGGAACGGGCAAAATTTCCATCACGGGCACCTTTCGCACCTGCTGAATGCTGCTGAGCGGCAATAGGGCAGTTTCCCGATCGTTGATATAAAAGCGCAAGAACCGTCGTTCAGTCTCAGACCGCGTACCATTGAGCGATTGAGCGCTGTTGAACGGTGAGCGTTGACCTAACGGCTGAGGTAATCCACTGAGTTGATGATTGGCTGCATAGCCGCCGATCGGCTCCAAGCCTTGATTCAACCAACTTTCTACAGAAGCAGCGCGGTAGCTAGATTCAGCAAGGGTTAGCGCTCCCTCTAGCTCGATTTCCTCATACCACGCGGGTAAATTTTGTCCCGGTCGGTAGCCGCCCACTTTGACAAACTTGATTGACTCTGGCTTTAGGTCATCAAAGAGTTGACGAATTGCAGTAACCATCTCGTCCTGATCGGGAACGGGTGCTGACTCCAGCAAAATTCCCAAACAGTTGCCGTGGCTGCCCACTCTCGCAAAGATGCCTCTAGGATTGAGGACTTGGTTGAGCAATCCGGCGATCGCATTTGGATCGCCGCGTTTCACCAGCGCCAAGGCATCTGACGAATCTGCAAGTTGAGGATTGCCCACTGCCTTATCTCCTCATCAACTGCTGAATCGTCTGGACAAATTCACGTTGATCAACTGGCTTAGGAAGATAGGCATCTGCTCCCAACAAATCGCCCCATAGCTTGTCCGCTTGTGTTCCCTTAGACGAACAAATGACCACTGGGATGGAAACTGTTCCCGGATTAGTTTTCAGCTCATGGCATAATTCAAATCCGCTTTGCCCTGGTAGAATCACATCCAGCACAATTAAATCTGGCTTGTAGGAAGTCAGTTTTTCTTGCGCTTCCTCTACGCTTCCAACACTGACGACCGTTAAACCAGACTGCTGCAAGTAGTGAGTTAGCTTTTTTGATTCCGTCAGGCTATCTTCGACCAGCAAAATCGTACTCATCTTTCTCCAAAGCTATTACATTAAGTGACTGATTTGTAGCCGTTGCGCTAAGCAGTCCGACATGACTACATTAAGCGAATTAACGCGCCACGCTAAGAAACTGGGACTGCGCATTGAAAACAGAAAGTGAGTGCTGTTACAAGGCGAACTATATGAAAATTGAAGCACTGAGATTAGGTGACAGCGTTTCTCCAGGTAAGCCAACAAGCTACCTTAAAACTCTGTACTAACAGGGTTAGTGGCTTTTTTAACTCATCTCTATTTAGCGTCATGTGAAGACAGCTTGTGAAACCCTAAATAGTATTTCATCAAAGTCTTCTTAACGCAGATTTCATATCCTTAGGATAATTTGAGATTGATACTTCAACTGCCAGTAAAGGTCAAAAAACTGCAATGTGGTGATGCCCTGAAGCAGTGCTGTTTGCCGCAGTACAGCTCTATAGAAATGCGTTTAGAGCGTGTATCGTTACCATTAGTAGCATGTGATACGGCGGCATGAAAACAAAGCGATTGTGCTTTATAAATTCTTTATAAAACATCACGCTTTAAATGATTAATGTTAACAATGACTTGTGTAGAAAAGATTGTTGTTACTCAATGGCTCAACTAATTGTTAACTTTCTCCTCTTTTTTGCGGATTTGAGAAACGCTGCCAGAATAAAGTGTTGAGCTGGGCTGTAAGAAAAATTTTGTAGGAGTTGAGTCAAGGCGATCGAGGCTGAAACCGCTAGATTATAGCCCGATTCAGCGACCAACCGAGGTGCGAAAAGTAATTAAGTAGCCCCTAAATACTGAGCCAAAAGAATAAATCTCGTGAATCAAATCTACTCTCTCCAAGCGACAAAGTATGCGTTTGTCTTTGCTTCTAGTGTCACAGCGCTAAGGGAGCATCTTCAGTACTGTAGTGAGGAGAAATTCACAGGTCAGCTAGACTTAAAGATTCAATTTGCCCAACCGCGACCCTTGAGCCTATATTTTGAAGAAGGCAATTTAGTCTGGGGAGACGGTGGAGTCCATCCCATCCGACGATTGCATCGACACATATCCCGGCAGTGTTCGGCAGAAGTGGCTGCTACTATTAACGAAATAGGGCACATTCAGTCTGGGAGCTACGAGTTTTTAACAACGCTGCTGTTGCAAACAAAGATTCAGCCGCAAGATGTGGAAGCAATTTTGACAGGTCTTGTCACAGAGATTCTGTTTGATCTTCACCAGCAGTGGGCGCAGCGCGGATATAGCTCTAGCTTGCAGCTCAAATTTAACTACGTTCCGTTGAGCACTCATCCATTGTCTGTAGCCGTTTCACTCGATGCTCTGTGGTCGCAAGCAATAGAGACGTGGCAAACGTGGCAGCGTGCCGGACTAGAAGATTACTCTCCAAATCATGCCCCTTCGCTTTGGGATACTGATGCCTTAAAGCAACAGGTTTTGCCTAGCACTTACCAAAACCTGGTTGCGACAATTGACGGCAACCGAACGCTAAGAGATTTAGCAATGAAGTCAAATAAAAATTTATTGACTGTGACTAAATCACTTTTGCCGTACATACAGCAAGGGTTAGTGAAGCTATTAGACATTGAAGACTTTAAGCCCTTTACCTATCTTGCTGTACCTGAACTAGTGCAGTCCTCACTAGTTCAGGCTCCTTCACCTAAGTCCTTCGTAGAGCCTAGCCTTGACGCCCCCTTGATTGCCTACGTTGACGACTACAAAGTCGATGGTCAGACGATGAATCAAATTCTCACGAATATGGGCTATCGGTTTATCCACATTCAGGACCCGCTTCAAGCATTACCGCTTCTGCTAGAACATAAACCTAAACTGGTTTTCTTAGATCTCGTAATGCCGATCGTCAACGGGTACGAAGCTTGTGCTCAAATTCGCCGCGTTTCGAGGTTCAAGGATACCCCTATTATTATCCTCACCAGCAATGATGGCATTGTGGATCGGGTGCGCGCAAAGATAGTCGGTTCAACTGGCTTTTTGTCAAAGCCGATCGACCCTAAAAAAGTGCAAGCCGTCGTACAAAAGTATTTAGGACGAGAGTAAATCGCTTACTCAGCATCACGGCGTAATTTGTGGCTCACACAATGGCGTTAGCATTGCTTTTACCATTGCTGAACAGGTCGCGCTTCTGATGGTTCCTGAAGAGATTTACAGCCGAGACTGGTATCATCCTTACAACACTGGAGCAGCTTAAAGAGCCTTGTACCTGTGAAGATGCAGCTTGATTTTACAGCCATGAAGCTTGCTTCGAGTAAGTGAGAGCGTGAATCAGGCAAGCGTAGCTCAAACAGCGATCGCCCAAAACGTATCGAGCTTGTCATTCGCTTGAAAGATTGAACCCTTTTGCTGGTTATGACCCAAACGAACACAGCCAAAATAATTCTCGATACTGATCCGGGTGGCGACGATATCTTTGCATTTTTATGGCTACTGAGTTTGGTGAAGCAAAATTTGGGAGAACTCGTTGCTGTCACCTCCGCTGCTGGCAATGTCTCTGCCCAAAAAACCTTCTCCAGCGCGAGTCAAATTCTGAATCTTGGTGGATTGCATCACGTTGAAGTCGGTCGAGGAGTGCCGCTGAAAGCGGCAGCAGAAGAGGATGCGGCTCACATTCACGGAGCAGACGGCATGGGTAATTTATCCACAACGTTGCCGGCTGCTACACGCTCCTATGAAACGGCTCGCTACTCTGATGAATTGATCATTGACAAACTCAATGCGGCACCCGGGGAAATTACGCTGGTGGCGATCGGTCCTTTGACAAATTTGGCGGCGGCGGAAGAGAGACAGCCTGGCATCCTGAGAAAAGCCAAGGAAGTTGTGCTGATGGCTGGGGCATTTCAACGTCCTGGCAATGTCACTCCTCACGCTGAGTTTAATGTCTGGTTTAACCCAGAAGCCGCGCAAACTGTCTTCGCGAGTCGGAATGACCTCGTGGTGATGCCGCTAGATGTCACAACTCAGCTGATTTTTACGAGAGAAATGGCGCAAGCGGTGAGTCAAGTTAATTCTGAGAGCCGCCTTTCTAAGTTTCTGGTTTCTCTCTGCGAGTTTATGATTGGAACTGCGCTGGGCTATCGCGAAACAGGTGGAATTAATGGCTTTCTCGTTCACGATGCAGCAACGTTAGGCTATTTGTTTTATCCAGAAACTTTAATGTTGAAAAGAGCCAGAGTCAGAATTGAAACCAAGGGCGAATGGACTCGCGGACAAACATTAACTGACGATCGACGTGCTGCGAAGACAGGAGCGAATGCTTGGGTTGCGTTGAGGATAGATGAAGCTAATTTCTTCACTAGCTTTATTGAGGATTTGAAATACCTCATCAGTAGAAACTGACATTCCAGCAGGATATTCCTTGTGGGCGGTTCATTCCCAACCTCTGTACTAAATCCATTGGAAGCAGGGGTGCACCTAATTTTGGATGGAGGGGAATGCACCATTCCCCTGTTTTTGGAGGCGCTGGAGCGCGGCGAGGAGCACGGAATTTTTCGATCGCTCGACAAGCCAGATGTAACTCAGACACCGACTCCGCGCTTCGATTTGCTAAACCTGAATGCCTACCTTACGATTGCGGTGCAGTTTTCTCGCGGCTGTCTCAGCGATCGTGTCGTTCATTCTTGCGTTGACAAGACATTACTTGGAAAGATTTGGCTCTACAACCGTGGGAAAGCTCTCAAAGTTACGCCGCACCCAGTCCATCCCTACCTCGTTATTAAGTTTGACTTTCTGAGGTGTATTCGGATAAATCTTCCCTAGGATATCCGCATCTTGATCCACCACGACCTTACCAAACTTGAGATAAGTGCTGCTAAGCAGCTTAAAGATTGAATGCTTGGCTTGACCGAAAAGCAGAATATAAGTTCGAGTTCGATGTTCAGACTCTGGCACAAAGAAATGACACTGTGCAGCTTTACCGAATGGCATTTCGCCATGAAAAATTACCAAGGACGGAAAGTGATTTTCCAGGCGTGCTTTAATTGTGCTGGGTAACAGCATCAAATCAGGTTTTCTCAGCTTTTCGGTCAAGCTGTAGGGCGCTGTAGGCATGTCATAAAACGCATGAGAACGGTGTCCATCATCAATAAACTGATGAAACTCCACGTCGGTAATTCGAAACAAATCCCGATGGGTGCCGTTTTGATGATTGTAATCATGCATATTCAGCAGCATACTTAGCAGATCTGTTTCAACACTGCGATCTGCAGTATGCCCAACGAATTCATACGTGTTTGCAATCTCATTGAGTACGGTAGGAATGGGGATCTTCGGCTCGTATCCGCCATAAGACCAGACGAAATCTCCTTGAATCGTTAACTCTAAAGGCTTCAGTAAGGATAATGTTTTCTTGTCTGATCCAGGTAAAACCGTGGAGCCTTCTGCATCAAACTTGAGGGCGTGGAACGGGCAGACAACCGCACTGGTGCCATTACTTTCGACTTCACACCACCCCTCTGACAGCATGGCTCCCATGTGAGGGCAGGCATTGGGCAGGGCATGAATAGCTCCAGTTGCGTCTTTCCACATCACATAGTCTGCGCCATATAAAGAAACTTTCTGGGGTTGATTCACGCTCAGCATAGATTTGTGCGCCAATAGCCAGGGCGCACCGGGAAGCATCGACTGCATGGTGTTCTCCGCGAGGTATAAAATTGTGAAAATTATGTCGTGTTTCTAAAATATGACAAAAGATTCACATTCGTCAAGCACTCATTCATCAAATCTGCGGCGTCAGCCGAAACAGCAGCGAGGCAAAGAACGAGTCGAAAAGATTCTGGATGCGGCAGCCGCTGTGTTTGATGAGGTGGGGTACGACGCGACAACGACCCATTTAATTGCAGCCAAAGCAGGGACAGCGATCGGGTCACTGTATCAATTTTTTCCTGACAAAGCTGCCATTTTCAAAGCGATGGAGTTACGCCACGCGGAGCGCGTAAAGGCAATGTGGGCACAGGTAGATATCCCAGCCATTGTTCAGTTGCCACTCCGTCAGATGATTCAGGCGATTGCCAGTGCTGTTGCAGAACTGTTTGAGCAGCCCGTATCACGGGTGGTATTTGTGCAGTTTTATCTGGCACGCGAAATCTTTCAGTCGATCGATGAAAGCATGACTCAGGAGGCAATCAATTTCATGGCAAGTGTTTTGAAGCAGCGAAACCCTGCTCTGACAGAGGCACAATACAGTCTGCTTGCCGAGGTCTGTGTGCACAGCAGCAATGCGGTCATGCTGGCGGCACTTCGCAGTCTAGAGGAGGAGCGCCGCCAAGGGTTGACTCAACAGATTGAGGAACTGCTGGTGTCATATTTAGAGCCGCACGTGGGAGACAATCAGTTGAGTAATGTAATGAAAGTAATGATATGCCCGCACTGCCGATCGCAGCAGCTATCTAAAAACGGATATCGTCGGGGAAAGCAGTGCTACCGCTGCAAGGAGTGTGGAAAGCAGTTTGTGGAGTCTAGGCTGCGATCGACCATAGGATGAATCAAACAGCACTGTATTAGATGCAGATGTACCTTTAGATTGAGGAGAGGCGATCGCGGCAATTTATCACGAGGCAACGCATGACTCCAGTACCTATCGTCGATCGCTACCCTTCTGACGCTCTTTCAAGCTAATCTTTGCTGAATCAATGATCCGTTGAAGATTCGAGGATTGAAATCATCAGGGTATGGAGGTTGCAATTAAACATGGCAGCACCAATTTCAGAAACAACGATTCAACATCACGCAACCGACAACTCCTTTAGTCGGGGAGAAGATTACTACCATCGGGGAGTCGTGACCGATCTGGTGCAGCGGGGCAATATTATTCATGCAGACGTCGAAGGCAGTGAAGTTGCTCCCTACCGGGTCAGTCTTCAGTTCGGCTCCGGTGGCATTACTTCGGCTCGCTGTACCTGCCCGTATGACTATGAAAGCTGGTGTAAACATATTGTGGCAGCAGCGCTGACTTGGGTGCGGCAAGCCGATCGAATTGAACTCCGACCAACGCTGCCGCAGTTGTTAGATCGATTGGATCATTTGCAAACGCAACGATTGGTGCAAGCGTTAGTCGAAGAGCAACCAGAACTGATCGATGCGGTCGATCGCCACGTCATGCTGCTGTCTAATCCTGCTCCACCTGTACAGACTGCTGCGCCCCGTCGCCGCACGACCTTGGATGTGGCTCCCTTTCGACGGCAGGTGAAGCACATTTTGCGAGAGGGCGTGCGATCGCTAGAGGAAGGGTATGAAGATGATCCATTTAGCGATGATCTATTGAGTGTGATTGAAAAGGCACAGGCTTTTTCTAGAAGCGAAGATGGGGATAGCGCGATCGCCATTTTGTCAGCCATTACTGAAGCCTGTGTAGACGAATGGGATGACATCAGCGATTACGGAGGTGATTCTTTTCCGATTGCCGAGTCGCTGAACGAAGCTTGGGCTGAGGCGATTCTGAGCGCTGATCTCTCGCCACCTGACGTTGTGGATTTGCGGGTGATGTTGGAAGAGTGGCAAGATGCGATGGATGCCGATTTTTCTATGAGTTTAGCGGCGTTACAGCAAGGTTGGCATGATCCGGATCTACAACGGGCACTACAAGGTAACGGCTACGCTGATCCAGAACGGTTAAACACTACCTTTGGTCAGGATCTTGCATGGGTGAGGCTGCAAATACTCGATCGGCAGGGACGACAACAGGAATATTTGAACCTGGCTCGTACAGGAGGATTGATGCTGCAATACTTAACGCGATTAGCGGAAATAGGCAGCATTGATGCCGCGATGGCTGCTGCCCGCGAGCGGATGACCACGGCTGAAGAAGCGTTTGCTCTAGCAAAGACGTTACGAGAGAAAAATCATTTATCTGAGGCATTGGCGATCGCTCAAGCTGGGCTCCCCCTACCTGGAAATTGCCGATATGCCCTAGCCAGTTGGACTAGTGAACTGGCAGAAGGACTAGGAGATTCAGCCGCTGCACGGGATGCCAGTATTCTCGCTTTTAAGCTGCGTCCCAGCTTTTCAGATTATCAACGGATCACGCATCTCGCGGCTCATCAGTGGGAAGGCATTAAACCAGACTTGCTGGAAACGCTGCGCCAGTCCCGAGACTGGGAAGCTAGGGACGCAAAGGTGGACATTTTCCTGCATGAGGGATTGCTGGATGATGCGATTCAAGCGGTGCAATCTGACGGTTATTACCGCTCTGAGTTGACCCATCGCGTTATGCAGGCAGCAGTGCCTACCCATCCCAATTGGGTGATCGAAGCGGCTCGCCAACGGGCAGAACCGATTATGGAGCAAGGCAAAGCCGATCGCTACCAGGAAGCGGTGCGATGGCTACAACAAGCAAAAGCGGCTTATGTTCAATCGGGACAGCAAGCGGTTTGGACGACGTATTTCAATCAATTGCAGTCCATCCACGCCCGCAAACGTAAACTAATGGATTTATTCAAGCAACTGCGGTGATAGGTCGAGCGCTTCGGGCGATCGGCAGCGCAGCTACTGCTGCAATTCGAAATTCGAATTTCGAATTTCGAATTGCAGAAGCTTGAGTCTGCTTACGTTTTAGTGGTTTGATCTGTAGCTGGAATTTAGAGAGCTGGTATGGACTAAAGGACAAGCTATAAAAGCAATGAGTGATTTTGCTCACACGAAAACTCGGGCAGCGTCACCGATCGCCCTTTGGTCACATCACAACTTTGTAAAGCTGACATCACAGGAGATCCGCCGATTGATGGGGATACTAGCCTCATGTCGTTACATCAGGACTGCACCATGACTCAACTTCGCCAGATTGTGCAAGCAGCGCTTCGAGCAGGCTACCTAACCAGTGAATCAGAAGCCGCGATCCGGCATCTTGCAGAGTTGCCCTGCACGCTATCTGATATCGAGTCGTTGATCACCCTTCAGCAAGCAGTATCCACAGGTAAAGTAGCGCGCCTGTCACAGCCTCTGGCGGAATCAGCTGTACTAAAGCGATAAATTTAGCGGTTCTCCCGTTAAGGCGGTGATAACTTCTGGTTATCAGCGAAGCCAGCCAAGAAGCACTCCCGAGAATTTTTGAAATTCACAAAGCCATACGCCTGCCGTCGAATCAACTTAATGCGGTTATCAATTGCAGCGCTGCTGGTGGCAGAAATTGCCACCAGTTCCGGTTTCATAAGTCAATTAGCCGGATTACGCACCCGCTGCATCCTTTAACGGCTTCGGCTTATAGGTCGATGCCACGTGCAGTTCTTTAAGCTGCCTGTCGTCTACGCCAGATGGTGCATTGGTCAGCAAACAGCGGGCTTGCTGCGTTTTTGGGAAGGCGATCACATCGCGGATCGACTCTTCACCTGACAGCAGCATCACCCAGCGATCGATGCCGTAGGCAATGCCCCCGTGTGGCGGCGCACCGTAGTCAAACGCTTCTACAAAGAAGCCAAATTTGTTCTGCGCCTCTTCCTCAGATAGCCCAATCAGCTCAAACACCTTGGTTTGCACTTCTGGCTGAAAGATCCGGACGCTGCCGCCACCCGCCTCAACGCCGTTGTACACCAAGTCATACGCCTGAGCACGAGCCGTCTTTAAGTCGTCGAGGTCGTCTGGATGGGGTGCGGTGAAGGGGTGATGCAGTGCCTCCAGTCGCTTTTCGTCAGGGTTCCACTCGAACATGGGAAAATCCGTCACCCACAGCAAATTAATTCGATCGGGGTCAATCAATCCGAGTTCTTGACCCAAACACTGCCGCAGGCGATCGAGCGTTTTATTCACCGTCACCGTGTCGCCTGCTGCAAACAGCAGCAAATGTCCGGGTTGCGCTCCGGTCCGCTTCAGGATCTCCTGCTGCTGCTCGTCGCTGAGGTTGTCTTTGATCGCGCCGATCGTGTCGATTTCGCCGCTGTCGCGCACGCGGATGTATGCCAGTCCTCTCGCGCCCATGTCGGTCGCTTCCTTGAACAAATCACCACCGGGCTTGATCCGCACGTTGGAGATCACGTCATTGCCGTTGGGAATCGGCAGAATTTTGACCATGCCGCCTTTGTTCACCGCGTCCGCGAACACCTTGAAGCCAGAATTTTTGACCACATCCGACACGTCCACCAGTTCTAGTTCAAAGCGCGTATCGGGTTTGTCGCTGCCGTAGCGCGACATGGCTTCTGCGTACGTCAAGCGCGGAAATGGCATTGGCACCTCAATTCCTTTCATGGTCTTGAGGATGTGGCACACCAGCCGTTCGTTCAGGTGCAGAATCTCCTCCTGGGTCATGAAGCTCATTTCCATGTCCAGTTGGGTAAATTCTGGCTGACGCTCTGCCCGCAAGTCTTCATCCCGAAAACAGCGGGCAACTTGATAGTAGCGATCGCACCCCGACACCATGAGCAACTGCTTAAACAACTGCGGCGACTGCGGTAGGGCATACCACTCGCTTGGGTTTACCCGCGACGGCACCAAGTAGTCGCGTGCACCCTCCGGGGTCGATCGCGTCAAAATCGGCGTCTCGACCTCCATAAAGCCTTCGGTATCTTCCAAAAAGCGGCGCACCGTCTTGATTAAGTTATGCCGCAGCTGTAGATTTCGGCTCATGCGCTCCCGCCGTAAATCTAGGTAGCGATATTTCAGCCGCAGTTCTTCCCGCACGGGTTCGTCTTCGGCTCGCGATACCTGGAACGGAAGCTGCTTCCGCACCGCGTTAAGGATTTCGATCTGGTCGGCGTAAATCTCGACGTCTCCGGTTGCAATGCGCGAGTTGAGCGACACTTCGGGACGTTGGGTGACGCGACCGGAGATTTTGACGACGTATTCGTTGCGCAGTCCGTCTGCCTGCGGATACGAGGTTGGTGTCCGCTCTGGGTCGCTGACAACTTGAACAATGCCCGTGCGATCGCGCAAATCGACGAAGATCACACCTCCGTGATCGCGGCGACGGTCTACCCAACCGCACAGGGTAACAGTCTCTCCAATGTGGCTGGCGCGGAGTTGACCGCAGTAGTGGCTTCGCATGGCGTTTGATTCAGGTGCTCTACAACAAATAGGTATGGGTTTAGTCTAGCGACTCGATCGTCGTGGGCGTAAAGGCAAATCCAATTATCCAGCATCTCGACCGCCATCCGGTCTAGCGTTGACGCAATCTTTGTGCAAACTGTAATGACGATCGAGTTGACGACAGTGGTGGACGCTGCCAAAGTCCGGCTGAGGATTTACACCTGAGAGATTAATATGGCTCGTTTTCTCATTGGGACAATTCCGATCGCGGGGCACGTCAGCCCTGCCCTGCCGATCGCGCGGAGGCTGGTCGAACGCGCTCATTCTGTCCAAAGGCGATAGAGGAGGGAAGTAAATGCTTGTGTTAACAGACGAACAGGCAACGACCGTTCACCGCTTGCTGACTTGCATCCTGCTGAATGAGAACACCGACTAGCAGACGTAGAAGACGCGCTCATCTGACTGTCTCTAGAGAACCGCCAAATCCTCTGTCCCTTCGATTCCCTGCGGTCTAAAAATCTCGCTCAAGCGATCGTCCGAGAGTTAAGACAGGAATAAAATCAATGTCTAACGTTTGCTGAAACGCAGCAGTCGATGAAGACGCTACAGTGCTCGACTGAGAGACTGGTTCAGGCAACGACGCTGAAGGCGTAAGCAACAAGCTTGAAGCACAGAACTGTGATCTTCCGAACGATCGCGGGAACACTACCTCAGTCATTAGCTGACCTTCCATCTTGCAAAGCTTGCAGATTTCTCGTTCATCCATTGCGTGAGCGAGTATCATCGCGGTCAAAAGAACGGATAGCGTGGTAACACCTGTGACGATCGTCTAGCTTGCACAGTTGTCGCAACTAATGGAAACCTGTCTCGTCATGTCATCTACGAGAGCTGATAAGGCAGTCAAAAACCCTGATTCTCAGCCAAAAACAGCGAGTTCTTACTAAGAACAGGTTAAGGAACCCTAAAAGCTCTCCAGCGTCAAAAATTTAAGCATTGTCGATGTGTCTTCGGAGTACTCTCTCATGTCCTACTCAAATTCTTGGAAATCTGGAACCGCAGTCCTCGTTGCCTTAGGACTCGTGACCGGAACAGCCGCGCCGATCGTGATGACCGCGCCTGCTGTAGCGCAAACCGCCTTTCCCGATGTGCCCTCTAACTACTGGGCAAGCAGCTTTATTCAGGAACTCGTGACCCGTCAGGTAATCGCGGGCTTCCCCGATGGCACGTTCCGTCCAGAGGAACCTGTTACCCGCGCTCAGTTTGCCTCAATGATCCGCAAAGCGTTTAGCCGCCAAGCGATCCGCAATCCGGCGCAGTTTAACGATGTGCCCTCTAACTACTGGGCAGCAGCCGCCATCCAAGAAGCTTACTCTACAGGCTTCTTAGCAGGCTACCCCGACGGCAGCTTCCGCCCGAACGAAAACATTCCTCGCGCGCAAGTGTTGGTGTCGCTAGCCAATGGCTTGAACTACGCTGCCACTGGCACCGTAGACAACGTACTGGTAGCGTACAACGACGCCGCTAGCATTCCTGGCTATGCCCGTCCCAGCATTGCCGCTGCGACCGAGCGACGGATCGTGGTCAACTATCCCGATGTTCGCACGCTGAGTCCCAACCAGACTGCAACTCGCGCAGAAGTCGCCGCGTTCATCTACCAAGCGCTGGTAAGCTCTGGACAAGTTGCTGCCATCAACTCGCCGTACATTGTGGGTCAGGCAACAGCGCCCCAAGCTGTACGAATTCCGGCAGGAACAGCGATCCCAGTCCGTTACGAACAGGCTGAACGCATTCTGCTAGCGAAGAATGAACCCAAGCCCGCACCCTTGACGCTGAAAGTGGCACAGAACATCGTCACGTCTAACGGTGCGGTGCTGATTCCTGCAGGCAGCGATGTGGTAGGAGAGCTGCGGACCGTACAGGGGGGTGCTCAGTTTGTGGCTAGCCAGATTGTGCTGGCTAACGGTCAACAAATTCCAGTTAGCGCCAACTCTGAAGTGATTACCCGCACAGAAACCGTTCGTCGGGGTGCTACCACAGGCAAGATCTTAACGAGCACCGTGGTAGGTGCTGGAGCTGCTGCTGCCATCGCTGGCGTCACGGGCGATCGCACCATCAAAGCTGAGGAAGTGTTGGGCGGTGCGGCAGTGGGTGCCCTCGCTAGCGCGATTCTGGGCCGCGATCGGACTGAGCTTATCGC
>NZ_JACJPG010000478.1 GCF_014695955.1 Leptolyngbya sp. FACHB-36
CTGTAGGGCAGACTCGTAGGAGGAAATGGCTTCCTCGTAGCGCCGCAGCATGTGAAGGACATTACCACGCCAGCGCCAGAGGACAGGGTCATCTGTGCGTAGTTGCGACGCTTGGTTGTAGGCAACAAGAGCTTCCGTGTAGCGCTGAAGTTTTTCCAGAGCCTGTCCCTTCTGAAACCATCTCCTGTACTGGTCCTCCTTTGTTAGGGGAGCGTGCTCAACGCTGACTTCAGCAGTGGGTGCCGGAACCGGATGGCGCACGATCGTCGCGTCCTCCAAAGACGGATGAATCGCCGTTTCCTCGACGTGAGCCTGACGCACAATCGTCTCCGCCTCATTGAGTGCTGACGACGTCTGTAGCTCCTGCTTCACCTGGTTCAGCACCGCATTCAGGTCGTGCGTAACGGCGTCTGACTGGCTGCGATCGTCAGTGCACGACGAAACCAGTGTCTCATCCTCTACATCTGCTGTTAGCAGCAGCCTGCCATGCAGTTGGGCTAAGGCACGCCTGCGTCCCTCGACTGCCGTGTGCAACTCCGGTTTGATCTGAAGGGCGCGATCATATGCCGCGATCGCCGCTTCAGGCTGCTGCAACTGCTCTAGGAGTCTGGCACGATCGAGCCACGCCCAGCAGTTATCAGGCTGAAGCTGCACTACCCGGTAATAGGACGCCACAGCATCCTCGTACCGCTGTAATTTTTCGAGCAAGGTCGCCCGCTTGAACCAAACCACGTGATCATCCGGCTGAAGTTCAACGACGCGATCGTAGGAGGCAATGGCGTCTTCGTACCGCTCCAAGTTCTCCAATGCCATTCCACGCATCAGCCACGCCAATGAGTCGTCTGGGTTCTGCGCGATCGCGCGTTCACAGGCAACCACGGCTTCGTCGTAGTGCTGCAAATCATAAAGCGTATCGACTCGCTGTAAGGTACTTAGCACCCGCTTGCGGCTTTGAATTGCCAGTTGAAAATCGGGTTTGAGTTGAGCAGCGCGATCGTAGGCAGCGATGGCGTCATCAAACCGCCGCAGATCCTCTAAAACTCTGCCACGATCGTGCCACGCCCAGTAGTTTTTTGGCTGGAGTTGCACTACCTGATCGTAAGACTCTAAAGCATCCTCATGCCGCTGTAAGGCTTCGAGCATGCCACCGCGCTTGTACCACGCCAGATAATCATCCGGCTGAAGTTGAACGACGCGATCGTACGCAGCGGTTGCCTCATCGTGGCGGCTCAAATTTTCGAGGGCAATGCCACGCTTGAACCACGTCAAATAGTCGTTTGGCATCGCTTGAATGACGCGATCGTATGCGGCGATCGCCTCTTTGTAGCGCTGGAGTTGAAATAGATCATCCCCCCGCTCTAACCAGGCTAGATGTCCATCAAAGCTGACGATAGTTGATTCGGACAGCAGCGTTTCAGCGGTTGCAACATGGGTTAGAGGCGCTAGCGCCTCTAACGCCTCTTTCGCCGAAGGATAGCGCTGGCGATAGTCGTAGCGCACCATCGTATCGAGAATATCTGCAAAGGCTGGGCTGACCTGAACGCGATCGCGCCAAATAATCTCACTCGTGGTAGGGTCTTCAGGAAATCGCTGCGGATTAATGCCCGTCAAGCACTGAATTGCCATCATGCCAACCGCATAGATGTCACTGCTATATCGAGGCTTTCCGGCAAGCTGTTCGTTCGGCATATAGCCTGACGAGCCAATTGCCATCGTCATTGACCCCTGCGGGTCGTCCTCAGTCTGCAAGCTAACTTGCTTCACGGCACCAAAGTCAATTAGCACGAGGCGTCGATCGCTTTTTCGCCGAATCAAATTAGACGGCTTGATATCGCGATGAACCACCTGCTGCTGATGGACGAACTCCAAAACGGTTAGTACATCCTGAATTAGGGGAATTACGTCTGGCTCAGTCAGACAACCTCGCGCTTTGAGTTCTTCGCTCAGCACGTCGCCCTCAATAAACTCCTGCACGAGGTAGAAGTCGTGTGCTTCCTCAAAGTGGGCAAACAAGCGGGGAATTTGGTCGTGATCGCCCAACGCATACAGCACTTGCGCTTCCGTATCAAACAGCCGAGCCGCCATTTGCAGCGCCTCACTCGTCGTCACTCTCGGCTGCAACTGCTTAACAACACAATGGGGCTTACCCGGCAGATGCAAGTCCTCGGCTAAATACGTTTGACCAAAGCCACCGCCGCCTAAATAGTCAGCAAGCTGGTAGCGTCCCCCCAGGGTTTTACCCAACATCACAGGTGGTTGTCTCATTGCTTAGAACTCGATCGCGCTCAGGAAACCTGCGTGAATTCTTGGTGAGCGACAGCTTTACACAGCATCTGAGGGCTGAATCCGCTTGAGCTAACGCCAATCAAATGACACTCCAAACGTGCAACAGCTTAGCAAGTGATGAAATGTAACGGCACCTGCGAACGTTCCAGCTTATTCCAATATTTACAAACCTCTTCCCTAGCTTGTCAGCAGAATCACTCAAGCAGTTCCAGCCGAATCTACCTTTAGTCGAGTGCTCAAATACGTTGAAGACCAGAAAATAGAGGTCAACCTAATCTGAATGAACAATGGCACTCAAACTTACGGTTCCAACCCTGAATAGCTCTGAAGCAGCACAAGAACTCAAAGAAACCATCCTGACCTCTGAACCCAACGCCCATGTTGAGGTTGATCCAGAGACCAAGACGGTTACAGTTGAGTCACAAGCATCCGAGGAAACCTTCAAGCAGCTGATTACAGCAGCAGGACATCAAATTGAAGGTTAAATGCTGAACGATTAATGCGATCGTTCTAACTAGGAATCTTAGTTAGCAGCGGCTCCAACCAAGGTTGGAACTGATCGCGTCGAAAGATCTGGGCGCGATGACGATAGTCGTACCGCACCAGGCTAGGCAGTCCATGCTTGCGAACGCAGTCTCTTAACCAGGACGCAACGCCGCGCCCCTCTCCCGGTTGCATTTCTTCTTGGAACGGACCGTACATCAGCACGAGTCCGCCGTGAGCTTGTAGCGGAGCGTCTTGCTCAATTAGGCTGGCTAGCTTCGATGAAGCGGCAGTTGTTTCGTGGCTAGAAGTTTGCAGTTCACTCCAAGTCCGGCTGAGGCGCTCTTTTTGTGGCTTTGCTGGATTGTAGCGATTGGAGGAACTGTGGGCTGAGTGTGAGGCGGAATGAGATTTGTGACGCGCATGTCTTTGTGGCATAAAACTCCTAATTAGAAAGAACAAGGTAAAGGACAACGTAGGTGTACACAAACCATCCAAATAAAAAGCCAACCTGTCTCCTCCTGACTATATGCAGGACCATCGGAGCAGACAGGTTGCGAGTAAGTAAATAGCAATGATGGTCGTTGAAGTGAAAATCCCTGTAGATAAATAGTAACCAATTTTTACGTTTGGCGACACTTTCTTGAAGCTCCCATTCTTAAGATTTATGGAGTTTAGTCGCTGACAAATGCCTGATCATGCATCCTTAAAGTCTTTAAAGGATGTGGACTAGAGCGATACAGAAATCAAATTTCTGATAAGTTAGCTTGAGCGAACACTTTTTAAGTAAATGGTAGGACCATGACTGTCTGTGAATATAGGGCAGGGCTAGAAGGGATTCCCGCAACGCAATCGAGCATTAGCTTCGTCGATGGACAGCGGGGAGTCCTAGAGTATCGAGGGATTCCGATCGAAGAACTCGCAGAGCGCAGCACATTTCTAGAAACGGCATATTTGCTGATTTGGGGCGAGCTGCCAACCAACGATGAGTTGAGTTTGTTTGAGCACGAGATTCGCTACCATCGGCGGCTGAAGTATCGCATTCGTGACATGATGAAGTGCTTTCCCGAAAGCGGACATCCGATGGATGCTCTACAAGCATGTGCGGCAGCTCTTGGCTTGTTCTATTCACGCCGCGCCCTCGACGATCCCACCTACATCCGCGCGGCAGTAGTCCGGCTGTTGGCAAAGATTCCCACCATGGTTGCCGCAATTCAGCTAATGCGGAAAGGGAACGACCCCATTCAGCCCCGCGATGATTTGGATTATGCTGCCAACATCCTCTACATGTTGAACGAGCGCGAACCCGATCCATTAGCTGCCCGCATCTTTGATATCAGCCTGCTGCTGCATGCAGAGCATACGATCAACGCTTCAACCTTCTCTGCGATGGTCACAGCATCGACGCTGACCGATCCTTATGCCGTAGTTGCCTCGGCGGTAGGAACTCTAGCGGGACCTCTCCACGGCGGAGCCAGTGAGGAAGTGATTCTAATGCTGGAAGAAATTGGCTCGGTCGAAAATGTTCGCCCCTATCTAGAAGAGCAGCTTGCCTCCAAAGCCAAAATTATGGGCTTTGGGCACCGAGTTTACAAAGTTAAGGACCCCCGTGCCACCATCTTGCAGCAGATGGCAGAAAAGCTGTTTGAGAAGTTTGGGCGGGATGACTATTACGACATCGCCGTTGAACTGGAGAATGCGGTGGCGGAGAAGCTGGGGCATCGAGGTATTTTCCCCAATGTTGACTTCTATTCG
This sequence comes from Leptolyngbya sp. FACHB-36, assembly GCF_014695955.1. Lineage (GTDB taxonomy): Bacteria > Cyanobacteriota > Cyanobacteriia > Leptolyngbyales > Leptolyngbyaceae > FACHB-36. Next base: position 4,525 of record NZ_JACJPG010000478.1, read on the forward strand.
GGCTTGGTCTACCGCAAGTTGGGCATTCCGACCGACCTGTTCACGCCCGTGTTTGCCATCTCACGCACCGCGGGTTGGCTTGCGCACTGGAAGGAGCAACTTGCCGAGAACCGAATTTTTCGCCCAACGCAAATTTACACCGGGCTGCATGACGCTCCGTATATTCCGATCGAGAAGCGATAACCCGATCGCCTGTCAAATAGGGGGCGAGACCCCTCTTGTATTTCAGTGTTTCCCCTGCGACCATATTTGCAAGTGACGATTTTCAGGAACTCCAGCCCTCAAGCTTTACGGCTTCGAGGGCTTCTTTCTTTTGTAGCAGTATTAACGTAGCTGCTTTAACCACTCGTGGCTAAGCGCTAATTGCTGTTATAGCTATCCTACAGACATACAGTTCATGCAGTAATTTCTCTATGTCTGACCCCTAATCTATCTATATCTTTATGACTATCCCGAAGCGTAGATCCAACGATATACTAGGGACGCATGGACACTGTAACAACTCTGTTACTAGGAACTGCTTCGCCTGTAGTGGGGCATTCAAGAGAGAGCTGTTACTTTGTTCCCGTGAGAACACTGAGGGAGTGCCCAGGTAAAAAATGAACTCAGGAATCGATTTACAAGAAAGCTTTGTTCGATCGCTCATGGAGTTGGGCATCCCGGCAGGTGCTGCTAAGGCGATCTGGATGCCCCTGCCGATGCTGCTGATGATTGTGGTGGCG
>NZ_JACJPG010000479.1 GCF_014695955.1 Leptolyngbya sp. FACHB-36
TACCTGGCAACAGAAGGGCTGTGGGCAACAGAAATGTTTGAAATCAATGCTCCCAATAAAGCACTGCGTAAGCAGATTCTTAAAAGCTTGCTAGATATGACTCGTAAGGCTAACTGAGTCCTTTATCATTGCATGAGTCTTTGTGTGGCAACGCAGTATAATTGGGTCGAGAATCGCATTTAACCTGGTTCTGCCCCCAAGATTTTTTAATAAGGTTCAATCTATTCCCCTCGGGGTCCACAGCGCGATCGTCAGAAACTGAGTGATCCAGACTGACATCGGCGAGAGCAAAGACAGGGTTACTTTGCGAATTGGGTTGCCTCGGATTGCCACTCGATCGGCTCTGTCCGCAACCGATGCGCCAGCAGAGTATACCGTTGCTGGTCTTTGACCTGTTTTACCGCGATGCCGATCGCCTTTTGCGACCCGACCACCACAACCAATTGGCGGGCGCGAGTGATGCCAGTGTAAATCAAATTGCGCGATAGCATCATAAAGTGCTGCATGAAGACGGGCAAAATCACCACTGGGTACTCACTGCCTTGCGACTTGTGAATCGTGGTGGCAAACGCCAGGGTAATTTCATTCAAGTCAGCCGCGTCGTAGGTCACAGAGCGTTCGGCAAACTGAGCCGTGAGTTCCTGTTCTTCCGTGTCAATTCCCGTAATCACGCCCAAGTCGCCATTAAACACCTCTCGATCGTAGTCGTTCTTTTGCTGGAGAATGCGATCGCCCACGCGCAGCGTCATACCGCCTCTCACCAGTTCTGCTTTGTTTGGACTGGGTGGATTGATCACCTGCTGCAATACGTGATTCAAATTGCGGGTGCCAACCTCCCCGCGAGTCATAGGACAAAGAATCTGAACGTCCGTTGCCGGATTAAAGCCCATCTGAGGTATCAAATGGGTCACAATATCTCGGATCGCTGACACACCATAGGCTGGTTCCTCGGCGTTGAACCAAAGGCAGTCGGTTCTAGGCGTATTCGAGACTGGCTCCAGTTGGGGAAAGCTGCCTTGATTAATCCGGTGAGCATTGGTGACAATCTGGCTGGTTTGCGCCTGTCGAAACACCTGCGTCAGCCGCACCACAGGAATCCGATCGGACGCCATCAAATCGTGCAGCACTTGTCCCGGTCCCACGCTTGGTAGCTGGTCGGTGTCTCCCACCAGCAGCAGGTGAGCCTGGGGAGAGATCGCCTTGAACAGCGAGTTTGCCAGAAACAAATCCAGCATTGAAGACTCATCAACCACGATCGCGTCTGCCGCAATCGGATTGTCTGCATCCCGCTTGAATTTCAGGTTCTTGGGATCAAATTCCAATAGACGGTGAATGGTCTTGGCTTCCTGCCCAGTTAACTCACTCAGCCGTTGAGCCGCCCGTCCGGTTGGAGACGCCAGAGCAACACGCTTTCCCATCGCTTTCCAGAGAGCTACGATCGTGCGACAGGTGAAGGACTTGCCGACACCGGGACCGCCCGTGAGGATGAGTACGCGATGACTGGCTGCCATCGCTACAGCTTGTCGCTGCTGCGGAGATAGCTGAAGTCCGGTTTTCTCTGTGAAGCGATCGATCCACCGCTCCACCCTAGGCAGATCTACCGGGAGTAAGTGAGTTAACAGCTGCTTGACCCGGTTGGCTAACCCTTGTTCTGAGTGGAAGAACGATGGAGCATAACACAGGAACTGCCCTTGAAACGCTCCTGCTCCCCCTTGCAGCATCAGTTCCGCATCCATTGACATCTCAATCGTCAGAGCAGAGATCTCGTCGGGTGCAATCCGGTGGTCGGGCAGCGCTAGCCGAGTGACGGTACGCTCGACCAGTTCGGGCTGCGGCAGAAAGCAGTGTCCCTCCTCAGCTGCTTCCGTCAGAACATGCAGCATGCCTGCTCGGTAGCGAAACTCAGAGGTGGGATGAATCCCTAAATTGCGGGCGATCGCGTCTGCTGTGACGAACCCGATGCCGTAGACATCGGTTGCCAGTCGATACGGGTTTTCAGTGACCGTCTGAATTGACGCATCCCCATACTGCTTGTAAATTTTGACGGCATACGTGGTGGACACCCCATGTCCTTGTAGAAACAGCATCACTTCTTTGATTGCTTTTTGCGTTTCCCAAGCAGCCTGAATCAGCTTGACTCGCTTCTTGGCAATGCCAGGAACTTCAATCAGCCGCTCAATCTCATGCTCAATGATATTGAGCGTTTCTAGCCCAAAGTGAGCGACGATGCGTTTAGCCGTCACGACTCCCACGCCTTTAATCAACCCACTGCCCAGGTACTTTTCCATCCCGGTCAGCGTTGCAGGTTTCGTTTCCCGATACTGCACCACCTGAAACTGTTGCCCGTACTTGGGATGCTCTCGCCAAGTGCCTTGCATTTGCAGGGTTTGCCCTGCTTGAATATCGGCAAAGCTGCCAACGATCGTGACCAGTTCGCTGGTGCGGGGAGCTTTTAGCCGAGCAACAGTGTAGCCAGATGCGTCAGCGTGGTAAGTAATGCGTTCGACAACGCCTTGCAGTGACTCCACAGGAGGAGCCTGATACGTCTCTGCTTGCTGGCGTGGCGGGTTCAACTCGGCATCTCTGAGTAACTTAGGACAACTGTATTATAGAGCGGTTAGTTTAGGCGATCGCGATCGCCTTCCCGGTGAGGGTGACCATTTTGTTCTGTTGATTTGTGGCGATCGCAACTTCCGCGTGTTTTCGCCAATCCTATCTATACCCAACAAGTCCGCTCCAATTTGTCTATGGATTGGCAGCCCGAGGCATTTGAATGTATCCCCACTTGCCGCCCTGAAGCTGGCTGGAATAAAAGCAGCCATCGCTGTGGGTGCAGCCCGTCTGCACTCGTGTCCA
>NZ_JACJPG010000048.1 GCF_014695955.1 Leptolyngbya sp. FACHB-36
CTGCCGCAGCGTCGCCCGTTCTATCAGTTTTTCTACGGCTGCCTGAATTTGGAATTTGTCAAGGTCGTGCTGTCGCTGCGCGAAGATTATTTGCACTACCTATTGGAGTTTCAGCGCCTGACCCAGCCAGTCAATCGTCCGCAGCTCGACAGCATCACCGATATTCTCAGCAACTCGGTCCGCTATCCGCTGCGGGACTTTTCCCCGCAAGATGCTCGATCGGTGATTAAGAGTCTGACGACACAGGCGCAATTTTATCTAGACGATGAGTTAGTCGATGAGCTTGTGCGCGACCTTGCGGGAGAACTCGATGAGGTGCGCCCGATCGAGCTGCAAGTCGTGGGGGCGCAGCTACAAGCAGAAAACATTACGACGCTAGCAGACTACCGCCGCAAAGGACCGAAAGAAAAGCTGGTGGCGCGATCGCTCGAATCAGTGATCGAAGATTGCGGTCCCGAAAACGAACCCGCTGCCCGACTAGTGCTGTATCTGCTAACGAACGAAAATGGCACGCGTCCGCTAAAGACCCGCACGGAACTGGTGGCGGAACTGACCACGCTCGACCAAACAAACGACATCGACAGGCTCGACCTGGTGCTGGAAGTGCTGGTGGGATCAGGGTTGGTGTTTTTGGTGCCCGAAATGCCCGCCGATCGCTACCAACTGGTGCACGACTATCTCGTGGGCGTGATTCGTCAGCAGCAGCAGGTTGGGCTAGTGTCGCAACTAGAGCGGGAACGCGAACAGCGCAAACTTGCGGAAGAGCGGCAGCAGCAGAGCGAAGAACGGCTGAATCTAGTGCTACAACAGTTGGTGCTGGTGCAGCAGCAAAAGCTCAAGCAGGCGCGGTTTTCAGTCGGGTTACTGCGATTGGCGTTTGTGGGACTGGTGCTGGCACTGGTGACGCTGGTGCTGGCGATCGAAGCTCGCTTCCAGGTGGATGTCCCAGGTCTGCGGCTGCAAATTGAGTCGCCAAGAAAGCGGTGACGCAGCGGGAGGTCCGAGGGCTTCGAGCGGACTGGAGTGTTGCAATGCCGCGATCGCCTGGGTTCTGCATCTCGCGTGCGTTTGCTATGCTTCTAGGAAGTTGTCGTTCCTTTGTTCATGCTGCTGGCACGTCTGAAACGCTTCTTGATTCAGCCTGCGATTCTGTCGAGCACGATCGTCACCGCAGCCCTACTGGGAGCGCAGCAAGCGGGAGTGCTTCAGCCAATTGAACTCAAGGCGTTTGACCAACTGATGCAGCGGCGATCGTCCACAGGACCCGACTCGCGGTTGCTAATTGTGGCGGTGACTGAGAAGGATTTGCAAACCTGGAATTGGCCTCTGCCCAGTCGCGTGCTGGATAACGTGTTAGGCAAGCTGGGTCGGCATCAGCCGCGCGTCATTGGGCTAGATATTTTTCGCGATTTGCCCGTGGAACCGGGACACGCCCAACTGCTTCAGCGGCTACAGCAGGACGATCGGATTGTGCCAATCTGCAAACATGGCGATGGCGCAAATCCTGAAACGCCGCCGCCTGCCGGAGTGCCGATCGATCGCGTGGGTTTCAGCGATTTGGTCGAGGACACGGATGGCATCATTCGGCGCAGTTT
>NZ_JACJPG010000480.1 GCF_014695955.1 Leptolyngbya sp. FACHB-36
CGATCCGGCAGCAGGTGGCGGCACAGCTTGAGGCAGTACAGCTAGCAGAATTGGGCGATCGCTATCCCCATCAGCTATCGGGCGGGCAGCAACAGCGCGTTGCCTTGGCGCGGGCATTAGCTAGTGAGCCAGAGGTGCTGCTGCTGGATGAGCCATTTTCGGCGCTGGATACGCATCTCCGCAGCCAAATCGAGCAGCAAATGATTGCCCGACTTGAGACCTACCCGGGCGTGACACTGCTCGTAACCCACAATCTGGAGGAAGCGTATCGCCTGTGTCCCAATTTATTGGTAATCGACAGGGGACAGGCGATCGCGCACGGTTCTAAGCAAGCGATCTTCGAGTACCCCAAAACGTTCGCCATCGCCCAGCTGACGGGCTGTAAGAATTTCTCAGCTGCGATCGCCTCGGCGACTGATTGCCTCGACGCGATCGACTGGGGCATTTCGCTTCAGGTGGCAACTTCAATTCCCGATCGCATCGCCTACGTCGGCATCCGCGCCCATCAGATTAAATTTGTGGAATCACCGACTCAGTCTTCTAATACCTTTCCTTGCTGGCTCGTCAACACCAGCGAAACGCCGCATCGCATGACGGTGTTTCTCAAGTTCAGTGCGCCGCCGACTCATTCGCAGGACTACCATGTGCAAGCGGAAGTATTCAAGGAAACATGGCTGACGCTGAAGGACCGTCCCGCTCCCTGGGCTGTTTATCTAGATCCCTTGCGACTACTTCTACTGGAGGCTTAATCTTCAGCCAGCATGACGCTGCTCGATTTAATCACGGCGTACACTTGCTTACCCTCGGTTAGCTCCATTTGTTCGGCAGAGGTTCTGGTAATGATGGAAATCAGAGCCGCAGGGTCAATCTCTAAGGTGACTTCGGCATTGACCGATCCCCACACGACTCGCTTCACTCGTGCTGACAGAATGTTGCGAGCGCTGATTTTTAACGTTTTTGGAGCGTCCGGCTCACGCAGCGGTTCTGGAGTTAATTGCCGCTCGGACGATCGCGGCTGAGGTGAGGACGGCGGAACCTCTGCTGCCGTGCGGTCAAGATTTCGCACGAGTTCCCGCAAGATTTCAGTTTTGGTGCGCTGCGACTGCTGGCAATAATCTTCCAGAATTTTTCGTTCCTCCTCAGAGGATTGAAACGTAATCCAGCCTTGTTCCTTTCGGGGCATAGGGAACGCTCAACTTGGTTGGTAGCCAATTCTACCCTGATGCTACCAGTCGATCGGCAAAACGGCAGTGCTGCTGGAGCGAATTAGCAGTTCGCAGTCGGTGATTCCTGCTGGCGACTCCAGTTCACCACTCGTCCCGATGAAAAGGCGCGCACTTGACCATCCGATAGCCGCAGCCGCAAGCGACCGATCGCATCCACACCCAGTGCCTGACCAGAAACGTGCGTGCCCGCCAACTCCAGAGTCACCCAGCGATCGCGTAGAGCGTCCCGCTCATGCAACTCTGGCAGCAGATCGGCGAGTCCCGAGTGAGCAGATACCTCGATTGTCTGCATCAGATGGTGCCGCAGGTGCTGAAAGAGCACTCGTTCTTCTGGCACCGGAGCAACCTGATGCAAACTAATGGCGCGGCGGGCGATCGTGGCATCAAGTTCAGAGAAATCTGCACAGCGATTGAGTCCAACTCCTACGACAACGCGAGTATGGCTAGAGCGACTGCTCGACGCCGCTTCGCACAAAATTCCGGCTAGTTTTCGCTCCTCGATCAGCACATCGTTCGTCCATTTCAGACGCAGCGCTGCTTGTAAATCAGGCGCTAACGCTTCAACGGCGTGAATCACTGCTAGTCCCGCTGCAAGGCTAAGTCCGGGTAGCTGCGCCACAGACACGCGATCGAGCACGAAACTTGCCGTCAGCACTCCGGCAGGCGCGTACCAAACGCGCCCGTGCTGTCCCCGTCCTGCTGTTTGATGGCGAGTAAACACCACATCGCCGTGACCCAGTTCAGCCGCGTGGGCGATCGCCCACGTATTGGTGCTGGAACAGCTTGCCAATTCATGAAGCCACGGCAGATTGGGAGTTTCAAGCTGCTTATTCATCCTTGACCTCAACGCTTGAGCGTGAACTCATCGAACTTGACAACGGCAGATCGGGGCGATCGCGTATCGAACCGATAGCTGCTGATGGTTCCGGTTGCCGTGTCAAAGACGCTGAAGACGGTAATGTCATTGTTGGCAATGTAGGGCATTGGCTGATTGTTGGCGTCTCGGAGCGGAGCGATCGTGGGCATAACTGGCTCGGCGCCATGCGGATCGCCCGTTGCGGCGTAGGTTTCTTTGTAGTTCGTGGGAACGTTGCGCTGGGTATCTCTAACATACGCGCCGTAGGAGTTGCCAACGTTGGAGGTTTCCAGGAAGTGCATTCCGCTCGGGCTGACGAAGCGATTCCACAGATGCGAGTGTCCGTAGAACACAAGCTGCACGCCCGCCGATTCTAGCAGCGGCACCACATCCCGAATCAGCACGTCTGCCTGCCGAGGATACTCGTAGCGAATGGCGGTAATTTTGCCGGAGGGGTCGCGATCAATCACTTGCACTGGGTCGGCGTACGCTGGAACGCTATTCTCACCCAGCGAATGCGGCGGATGGTGCAACATCACGACTTTGTATCTTGCTCGCTTGAACTCTGGACTGTTGAGTTCCTGCTTTAGCCAAGCGTACTGAGCGCTGTGTCGATCGATCGCCTCAAAGATAAACTGCCCCCAGCCCCAGTTCTCCGGCTTGTTGAAGTCCTGCTCTCGTTCGCGATATTTGCCTCTGGAATCGGCGCCTAGGCTCGGCACGCGCCAGATGTTCGTCGCGTAAAGGACGACTAAACGCATGTCGCCAAAGGTCGTCGCGTAGTAGCGCTTTCCACCCTGCGGACTCTGGGGCAAGGAAAAGATTTCCTCGTAGGTGTCGGTGTTGAACGAGTTGTTTTTAATCCAGTCGATCGACTTGGCATCGCTGCTGCGACGGTGCTGCGCTGCCGCTGCGTGGCGGGGAAAGGCGTCGCTGAATTGCGCGTTCAGTCCAGTCTTACTAGAGAAGCGCCCCATGACTTCGTGATTGCCGATCGCCGTATACATCGGCGCGTGTTGCAGCACAGCACCACCTCGGTAGCGGGTTTTGACCCCGTTTTTCTCTAGCTCGTAGCTAGCGCGACCCTGCAACACCGGGAAAAACGCTCCACCGCTGCAACAGTCAAACCATTCGGAGGCACGATCGGGCACATTGACCAAATCCCCAGCAAACAGCACGGCATCGATGGGCGCGATCGTCTCCACCGCTTTCTGGATGTTTGCCGCAGCCAGTGGTTTTAGCTGATGGTCAGAGGTCAGCAGAATCTTCAGTGGCTTTCCGGGCGAGGGAGCCGCTGCCAGCGAAAACGTTGCGCTGCTGACTGAGGCACGGTCTTCTCGCACACTAGTGACGCGGTAGGGAAGCCGTCGATCGCGGGGCAGTCCTGTGACGTCTGCCTCGTGTCGCCAAATCGGGCGATCAATCAGTTTCGGAGCAGGCGTTGGCAGCTTCGAGTCTGCGTCTTCACGAGTGCGGCTAAGGCGCATTGTGGTGGCAACAGCGGTTTGCTTCAAGTCGGGACCGTAAGCAACGGTGTGGCGCACTCCGGCAAACTCGGTAAACCACACGACGCGAACTGAGGATTCGGTGGGCAGTTGCAGAAATGGATCAGTTAGCAGTTGGGGAGATGCCATCGTCGAGCTTGGTTGGGTCAGCGCAACGACGACTAGGGTAACTCCCAACAGGAGGGTGAGCCAAGTGCGGTTAGCTACACGCCAGAAGGCTTTATCATTAATTGACATTTGTAACCTACCAAGTTACAGTAATAAAGCAGTTTTGTAAGCTGCTCTATTACTTTTTTCATATTATTAAACTCATTTACGATGATGTACGGAGCAAATTTTATAAGAAATTTAAGACATGTTCATGATAGAGACGTTTAAGAACAAAGCACTAGAAAAGTTGTTGAAGAAAAATGTTTCAAGAGGAATTCCCAAAGAGTTTGAAAAGAAGATAAGAAGAAGGCTTGAAGCGATCGATTCAGCAGTGACGGTAAGCGACATACGATTACCAGGCTATGATTTACACGAACTAAAAGGCGATCGAAAAGGAATCTGGTCAATTAAAGTGTCAGGAAATTGACGTATTACATTTAGATTTGAAAACGGCAATGCATACGAAATAGACCTTGAAGATTATCACTGAAACTACAAATTCAGATTAGAAATTTCGCTTTAAGCGCAGCAGTCAAGTTTATGGAAGAGTTACAGAAACTTATCGATGGAAGGCAAGCCAGACCTGTACATCCTGGAGAAGCCCTTGAGGATGTACTTGAAGATATGGGTATGACTCAGACCAAGTTTGCAGAAGTACTTGGGGTATCTCGCCGCACGGTTAATGAGATTGTTCAAGGTCGCAGACCCGTAACTGTAGACATGGCAATTCGTATTGGGAAAGCGTTGGGAAATGGTCCTCAGCTCTGGCTCAATCTTCAGCAGAAAGTTGATATTTGGGACGCTATCCAGGCTCACGAGGAAGACTACAAGAAAATATCTAGAATTGCATAGCCGAATGTGTTACTGCTGCATTGATTCATCGCGGTTTCACATTGTGTCGATCGTCAATTGCTGGGCAAATCTTCCACTTCAATCCCGATTGCCCGACACAGATCTTTAAGGGAGACGTTCAAGGCTCTAGCTAAAATAACAGCTCGATCGAGTCTAGGCATGACTAAACCTCGCTCCCAATCCCAAACATTGCGATCGGATACACCAACCTGCCTGGGCAATTCTGGCAACGTGAGTCCAGCACGCTCCCTTAGCAATCTCAACCGGAATTTTTCACTGTTCTCAACCTGTTTGTTCATACGAGATTCAGTTCATGAACTTTGGAGATTAGAGGGAGATTAGAGATTGTCTACGAAGTGCCACACGATGAAAACGGCTGGACCCGCGAGTGGAGGTCGATCACCCTTGAGTTTAGCTCCGGTTTTGCTCACAGCGATCGCTAATTTAGTTTCTCTCATGGCTGAGGGAGATTGCTGTAGAATTTCAAGCGTTGAGTAAAGCAACTTCGATTGATACACAGCAAGAGCGCAGTTGAAAGCAGCAATTCACACGTGCTGGGCATTGATCTTGGCGGAACGGCAATAAAGCTAGGGCGGTTTCGGCACGACGGTGCGTGCGTGCAGTCGTTGAGCGTGCCGACGCCCCAGCCTGCTACCCCCGATGCCGTCCTTGAAGCCATGCTCCGCGCGATCGCTGACATAGACCCTAGCCAAGAGGCAGTCGCGATCGGAGTTGGCACCCCCGGTCCTGCTGACGCAACCGGGCGAATTGCCAGAGTTGCCATCAACCTTTCGGGGTGGCATGATGTCCCACTGGCAGACTGGCTAGAAGCCAAAACCGGACGCCCAACGACGATCGCCAACGACGCCAACTGCGCCGGACTTGGAGAGGCTTGGTTAGGAGCGGGCCGCTGGTTTCGCAACCTGATTTTGTTGACGTTGGGAACGGGTGTTGGTGGCGCCATTATTCTGGACGGCAAGCTGTTTGTTGGGCATCATGGCACCGCAGGCGAACTGGGACTGATCACGCTCAATCCCGACGGTCCGGAGTGCAACAGCGGCAATCGCGGCTCGTTGGAGCAGTACGCCTCGGTGCC
>NZ_JACJPG010000481.1 GCF_014695955.1 Leptolyngbya sp. FACHB-36
GCAAACGGGTCAATGGCTTGAACAGGACGCTGCTCAAACGCGCGTTGCACGTCCACCAATCGCCACATGAAGCCGCCGCCAATTTCGCCAAAAGCGTGCGTTAAGCCAAATTCGAAGGGAGCCGCGCTAAGGGAAGGATCGCGGCGCTGCTCGCTCAGCAAGTGAGGAAACGGGTCTTCGGCAAATGTGTTCCAGACGATCGTGCTAACTTGGTCCCGCAGCGACGCTAGAAAGCCAAGGATGCTTCGGTACGCCGTGCTCGTTAGCGCCACCCACTCTCGAACCACAACCGCGAGGCGATCAGGCAGCTGCGTGAACTGAAGCACAACGTAACCCAATAGCGCTCCAGCTTCCACATAGGTGTAAATCTCCCGTCCAGTTTTGGGCTTTAGGAGCGAATCCCACAGCCACTCTCGTCGCTGAATCCAACCGTTGTGCTGGACGGCAGCAGTCTGATAAACCGTCTGCAATGCCTGCTGCTGCGTTGCATCATAGGGAAAGATACCCGTCAGCCCAGCGGTGGCGAATGATTGCGGCTCGGAATAGCGAGGCAGATGCGTTGTGGAAACGCGGTACTGGTGCGATCGCCCCACCCATGCCCAGCCCAATTTGCGGTAGAAGCCGTGCTGAAAGGGATACAGCATCGCGAGGGGATATTGGTGCGATCGTCCCGTCTCTAACGCATGTTCGATCATTCGTCGCGCTACTCGCTGTCCCCGCCGTTCTGGAGCTACCGCAACACCTGCAAGTCCCAGTGTCGGAAACCTCTTCTGTTGAAGCAGCAGCTCCAAGTCAATCTGAACGTAGGCACCCACAGCCTGATTGGTTGTAGCTTCTACGGCTAAAAACTGAGTACGATCGGGCAGCTCAAGTCCTTGCGGATACCAGTCTCGAATCACATCTGCATTTGCTCGCAGTGGCGCAAACGCCAGTCGATCGAGCCGCGCTACGTGGTTCAGGTCCTCATCCTGAGCAAGACGCAGGGTGATATTGGATGGGTCGTTCATAGCAAGATTTATGCAGAAAGAGGCGCGCCATTGGCGCGCCTCTTTAGTTTACCGATCAGTTTATCGAGATTGAACAAACCCTAAACGGCTGCCATTGCGTGTTCGAGAAGCCAGCGGTTCATCGCCTTACCAACCACTGACAACTCTTTCACCAAGCTGTCGAAGCGATCGGGCGTCAACGACTGTGGACCGTCGGATAGAGCCTTGGCGGGGTTCGGGTGAACTTCGATCATCAGTGAGTCAGTACCCGCCGCGATTGATGCCATTGCCATCGATGGCACGTACTCAGCTTTACCCGTGCCGTGGCTGGGATCGATCATGATCGGCAAGTGGGTCAGCGATCGCAGCACCGGAATCGCCGACAAATCCAGCGTGTTGCGGGCGTACTTGTTGTCAAACGTACGAATGCCGCGTTCGCACAGAATCACATTTGAGTTTCCGGCTGCCAAGATGTACTCGGCTGCCATCAGCCATTCTTCGATCGTTGCAGACATGCCGCGCTTCAATAGAATCGGCTTGTCTTGTGCGCCCACCTTCTTCAGCAGCGAGAAGTTCTGCATGTTGCGAGCACCGATTTGGATCACGTCTGCCACATCTGCCAGCGGCTCTAAATCAGCTGCATCCATTAGCTCAGTAATGATACCCAACCCCGTTGCTTCCCGTGCTGCCGCCAGCAAACCCAGAGCGCTTTCACCGTGCCCCTGAAAGGCATAGGGCGAAGTGCGAGGCTTGTAGGCACCGCCACGAAGGAATTGCGCCCCCGCCGCTTTAACGCGCCGCGCCGTCTCTGTGATCATTTCCTCGTTCTCAACGGAGCAAGGACCTGCCACAATTACCAACGGCTGATGTTCGCCGAAGTGAACTGGACCGTTAGGCGTTTGCACCACAATATCGCTGGCTTCCCCGTGGCGATACTCTCGGCTTACCCGCTTGAACTGCTTCTCGACTCGCAGCACCTGCTCGATCCAGGGGCTAACCTCCTGAATTTGCAGTGGATCAAGATCTACGGTGTCGCCGACTAGACCAATCACGACTTTGTGCTTACCGACAATCTTTTCGGGAGTCAGTCCCCAGGACTCAAGCTCTTCAGAAACCCGGCTAATTTCTGGCTCCGGAGAGCCAATTTTCATGATCACAATCATGGTGTAATTCCTGCTGGTGTGATGGTATGGATGAAGTGAATCGAGACGATCGCGCCTAGCCGCAGGTTGGTTGCTCAGGGCTGGGATTTCTGCCTAGCCGCCCGCCAAGATGCAGCCAACCGTCCAAAGTTTATCGTGAATTCCTCCCAGCCGAACCAGGAGCCAACCCGCTCTTCATCCCACGATGCAGAAAGTACACCGTAGCTCAAGCCCAACACTCCAAGCCCAAAGAAGCCCATGCTCACAAGCACGACGGCAACGTTTGGCAGCTTAAACCACTGCTGTGTGACGACGATATAGCTAACGATAAACGTCAGCATTCCAAGACTTGTTGGAATGCCGCAAAAAAAGCCCATTCGCCGCGCCATTCGACGACTTACTGCCACGGGCATCGCTGCCCTTTCAGTCGATGACGCGGTCTCGGCGGATTCCTTGACTACTGGGGCAGGAGCCTTCTTGGGCGGCTTCTTGCGGTTGGACGTTGGCTCAAACGGAAGCGCACTTTTTGCGGCGTCTGCTTTAGCGTCGTCAGGGTTACTAGAAGGGTTGGACTTGGAGGGCATTGCCAACGCTCCTACCCGCGAATGCCTAGCTTGGTAATCAGCGCTCGGTAGCGGCTTTGATCTTGCTTTTGGATGTAACTCAGCAACCGCTTACGAGAGCCAATCATCTGCAGTAATCCTTGACGCGACGCGTGGTCCTTTTTGTTGCTACGCAGGTGTTCGCTCAAGCGATTAATGCGTGCCGTTAACATAGCAACCTGCACGTCTGCCGAGCCAGTGTCAGTCTCGTGAATTTGGTATTCGCTAATCAGTTCTTGTTTGCGCTGTTGCAGCAGAGCCATGAGCGGGTGAATTCCTTACAGTAATCAAGTCAGCAGTTTTCAATCATATCATAGCCATATAGAGGAGGCTACAGATTCTCT
>NZ_JACJPG010000482.1 GCF_014695955.1 Leptolyngbya sp. FACHB-36
AAGCGATCAACGCTTCCCCTGCTGTCGCTGCCAACGAAGTCGCTGCAAAAGGTAGAGATTATCTCCGATCGCGCGTTTAATGGGCTGAATTTAGCAAAAACGTATTTGGGCGATCGAGTCGTGCGGGTCTGGCTCGATCGGCGGGACTCCAATCGCCAGATTACTAAGTTCCGAGATAATCGCAAGCTGTTTTCTACCGTCAGTGGTCGCGCGGTCGAGCAGCCGAACACCAACCACTTTATTACCAGCGAAGTGTTTGATCAGTTTTTTCAGGCGGCTGAGAAACCGTACAAGAATCAGGTTGAAACTACGAGTGCCTACTCGCTCCAGCCCAATGGCAGCATTACTGCCGATCAAATCACTGCCGTTTACCTGACGCCGCCCCACTCCAAGGCGTATTTGGCGGGCGATCGCCCCGTTGCTCTCTACCGATATCGCCTGGAACTGAAGAAGTTCTAAAAAGAAACGCTCCCCAACCCAACGGGGCAGGGAGCGTGCTTGCACGACAAAGAGCAGCGATAAGGAGGTTACACGCCCGGTGGCAGAATCACTTTATCGATGACGTGAATTACACCGTTGCTGGCGGAGATGTCCGCTGCCGTCACTTTGGCGTTGTTCACGAGTACCTGACCCCCTGAGGTGCGTAGGGTCACTGAGTTACCTTCCACCGTCTTGACTTTGCCTGGCTTGATTGTGTTTGATGCCACCGCACCCGGCACGACGTGGTAGGTCAACACCTTTCTCAGCTTTGCCTTGTTCTCCGGCTTCAGCAGTGCCGCTAGCGTTCCTTTGGGTAAGGCAGCGAACGCTGCGTCCGTTGGAGCAAAGACGGTGAATGGACCTGTCCCTGCCAAAGTTTCTTCCAGACCGGCTGCTTTTACAGCAGCCACTAGGGTCTTGAAGGAGCTGTTAGCAGCAGCAACATCGACAATGGTGCTTGATTGGGAAGTACTCGCAGGAGCCGTTTCAGTCGGAGTTGCTTCCGCAGGAGCAACTGGAGCAGCCGTGGGTGCTTCAGTCGGAGCTGGAATTACGACTGGAGCCGAGGGGCTCGTTCCAGCAGGAGCTGTCGGAGCTACATCGGGAGTGGTTGGGGTGACGGGCTTAGAAGTCGGAGCCTGAGCTTGAGCGGGAACTTCGGCTTGGGTTGGAGTACTAGCTTGAGCGAACATCGCAGAACTAGCTACAAGACCAGCCACGATCGCGCTCAGACCAGCAGTTTTTCGGAGTGTGAGTTGTCTAGACATCTGCATCTCCCTGGGCAAAGACCCAAATCGAATGTAAAGTTCCCGTTAATCTTAGGGAAGCTTGTTTAAAGTTTTCTAGCGCGTTTAGTCCGATTGCTGAGGTGTCACAGCGGGTAGCTTTGCGGTGAATGGGAGTCAAGAGCAACGATTTATACACCCATTAAGTGAGGCAATCTCTGCCTGAAGGTAAGCGCTATAAGCGGGTCATGACTCATTGGAAAGCAGAAGGAGCGTTCAGTAAACTCAGTCGCTTCCGTGACGAATGAAACACTTCTTAATCAAAGTTAATTTTTTGAAGCACAATCAGCGGCGAATGAAGAAACAATGTGGGCAAACGCTGACCGTTGAAGCTGATTCATGCGTTTTCTCAATAAAACTTAATGTGACGGTTCATCGAGTGTCCTGAACTGAATCGATTTAAGACCACTGTGCTGCTATGCGCGATCGCTAGCTGAGATTTGTGTCGCGCCACACTCTCAATAAATGGCGATCGTCGTTATACTCCATCGTCGAGAGCTGATTGTGTGTGTAGCCCTATACAAAACTGCTCAGGCACGGAATTGTGCCTGAGCAGTTTACTTTCGCTGAAGTTGCATCTCAGCTAGGGCAATGTAGAGATGAGATAACCCTCCATCAGCCTGTATTACGCATCCCTGCCGCAATGCCGTTGATGGTCAGCAGAGCGCC
>NZ_JACJPG010000483.1 GCF_014695955.1 Leptolyngbya sp. FACHB-36
CCAGGTTATCCAGGTTGCCGAAGCCACCGCCGTCTTGTGCACCAGCCTCACCGCCCTGAACAAACCGCTGCCAGCGGAACGTAGTGCCTGTTCCGTCTTTGCTGTCTTCGATGATCTTGTAGAGTCCACCGGACTGCTGTGCCGCGTTGGCTGCCGTGCTGTATTTAGCCACAACAAATACTCGCGAGTCTGGATAGCCGTCGCTTCCTGGCGCACCGTCGGTGTAGGCAATGAATACTTCCTTCGTCTTGGGGTGAACTTCGATGTCCTCTGGACGCGCGGTTGGAGTACCACCGACGAGATTGGCGGCGAGGAAGGCATCGACCAGCACGGCACCTTGAGAGGTGTAGAAGTCCGACAGTTTCTTGCCTTGATAGTCGGGTAGCGCGGTAGCTTCGTTGGTGGTATTGACGTTTAATGCGCCGCCATCCACGGTTTGTCCGGCAATGCCGTTCCGACGCGGCAGATTCAGGCGTCCGTTCTGCTGTGCCGATCCGAGTGCGGCAAGCTCCGTCGAAGCCAGCACGCTGGGCGGGATCGGATTTGTGGCTGAGTTCAGCAGCAGCGGAATCCATTCGCCCGTGCCTTCATTGGGACGGGTCGGGTCCGCAGGCGGATTGTACCGAGCAACGTAGAGCGTACCGTCCTCAAACAGGGCGCTGTTAGCGGGATCAGTGGGCGTGGTGACGCGACCGGAACTGACGTATTTCCAGGTGTGTCCGCCGCGTCGATCGTCGCCCAGATACGCGACTAACCGTTTGCCTGCCTGCACGCGCACAGCAATATTTTCGTGGCGGTAACGTCCTAGATACGTGTGCTTGCGGGGACGGAAGTCGGGATTCGCCAGACTCACTTCTACCATCCAGCCGTACTTCTCGCCGACTAGACCAAATTCGGTGCCGAGAATGCCATCAACGTATCCGGCTTGAGTACCGTCGGGCTTCACCGCTTCGTTAACGCCAACAAAGAACGCACCGGGACTCCCCTGGAAGTTCTCTTCTGCCGATAGAATTGTGCCCCAGGGCATCGTGCCGCCAGAGCAGTTGTATGCGGTGCCGATGATACGGTTGCCCAAACCATCCGAGTTGACTGCCTCAAACACTTCGGTTGCCGCAGGTCCGGTAGCAATCAGGTAGTTGCTGTCGCCCTGCTGATGAGACTTGCTGCCCCACGAGGTTACGCTCTGGTAAGCGTCGCCGCGCTCAGCGTTGATTGCTAGACCCGACAGACCATGCAGACGGCGATTCAGCGGATCGTCTTTGACCACAGCAAATCGAGCGTTGCGGTTGCGGCGGGCGATGCGGACGATCGAGCCGCCCATGTTGTACATAAACTCGCCGAACAGTTCCCGACCGCGCTCGGTGGGAAAACCGGGAATCACGATCGGTCCAGACTCCGGAAACTCTGCCGTAATGTCCGCAGGAGTTTCTGGAGCAAAGCGCGAGATCGGGAAGCTGTTGTACTCATGGTTAACCCACAGGTAGCCATCGGTCACATTACCACCCACGGGCACAAAGCCTGTGTAGTCACAGTTGTAGCCGAAGTAGTCGTCGGGATTGGGGAAGACGCGATCGCCCCAGCTAACGATGATGTAGCGCTCAAACTCTGGCGGCACAATTACATCGTCCAGCGGCGTGTAGCTAGCCAAATTCATTTTGGCGGGCGTGTTTGCCTCCGCCAAAATCGAACCCTGACCCCCTCCGATCGCCAAGAAACTCTTCTGCTGCTCGTAGATGGGCAGAGGATGAGGCAGGCGCACCGGAGTGAATGTCAAAGGTTCGGAGGCAGCGATCGCATTGCTTCCAAATAAGGAAGACCCTACGCTAGGAGCCAGCGCTGTTGCAGCAGCACTGCTCCCAAAAAAGATCAAAAATTGCCTACGAGACAGCTTGGACATAAAACTCTCTGAAAAACTGCTGAAACTAAACGGAAGAGACACCCATTCAGCACAGCAGTATATAGAAATAGCTTTAAGGGAAAATAATATTAAGGTTAATGCTGAGGAGTTATTGTCACTTAAACAAAACAAGCTTTGCTTTTCTCAGTGTTGATTTTCAAGCGCAACAATGTGAAATAAAGCCTAGAAAACGATCGCGCCAATATGGTATCTTAATGTAGCCAATGATCTATTCATGGCGAGGATTTCAAGCACTTAATAGAATTCTGTCGATTTTGATTTAAGAGCCGTTCAACTGCTCATATATTTATTAATAAATAATATGAATGGCTTATTATAAGCTCATGCTTTCTTAAAGCCAAAAGCTAATTTATTGTTCAATAAATTTATTATTTTCCTAGGTGAGCACCAAGGCTCTGTACCATGTGCTCTGCTGCCACCGCAGACGTTTCAGATGTGCTCGGCGTCAGCAAGACCCAGGTTCGTCGCGCGAGTCAGTTTGACCGCGATCGTCGCGACGATCGGGTGGGTGTTGCAAACGATGATTCCAACACCAGTGGCGCGAGCAGCTAGCCTACGGACAGTCGGGACGTAGTCAAAGATCGTCGGACCGATCGCTTAGTACAGAGCCTCCAAGTACTTTGGCTTTGGATTGTCAGACGTTACGATCGACGATTCGGACTTTCGTAGAAACACGAGCACTCTTGCAGGATTAAAGCGCCCAAGCTTAAGTTCCACAGGTCCCAAAAACTCTGGGCGCTGCCGCATTCGCTCGATTAGCTCAGCGTTGTAGCGATTGTCGATATCCTGCTTGTCCGCTGCGCTACCAGAGACATTCAGCGCGGTTACAACAACATTGCTGGCATTCACGGATGCCATCACTTGCGTCCAGTTGGGGGGCGTGTTCTCGTTGCCACCGTTGGGAAGATTATCCTCAAATCGCCACAGCCAACGGACTTCGATCGGCTCGTTCGCCTCAACCCACGGAAACGCCAGCTGTGGAGCCGCCAACCCGCCACCGTTACCCAAGTAGCCGATGCTGGGAACGCGAATATTTTGAGCGATCGTGACCTCCCGCAGTTTCGACCAGTCCCACTGCTCCGAGCGTCGCATCACAACCGACGGATTGCCCCACAGAAGAACATTAGATTTGGATGCACTATCTCCGGCTTGGTAACGCGGCTCACCCGGAGTGGGCGACACCATCACCGCAAGCTGAAAACAGAACAGCACCGTTGCGGCGGCGGCTAACCAGCGCGAAGTCGTCCAGCCCGTCAGCGCAGCCAGTGCACCAATCGCGATCGCCAGCGGCAGCAGCGCTGGGGCAATCAAACGGGGATTCTGATTTGTCGCAAAAATTGAGGTAATCAAGGTCGGGAGTGACGCTGTGAGGAACAGCGCGATCGCCGTTAGCTGAAACCGCTCCAGCTGCAGCCGCTTCTGCACCAGTCGCAGCGCCACGGTTGCTACGATCGCCACAAACAGCAGCGTCAGCGCTGGACCCAGCAGCGTTTGCACGAAGGTGTAAAACCAGTTGCCGATCGCCTCTGGTGAACCTCTGGCACCGAGAGAGTGACGCACGTAACCGCTAGAACGCAGCGCTTTTGCCAGTCCAGGCTTCACGTTAAAAATCCACCAAGGTAGCGCGATCAGCGTCCCCAATATGCAGGCCTTGACCAGCGACGAGAGCCGGGGTGCTGCGATCCATTTAAACCAAACCAGTCCCAGCGTCAGCAAACCCACTGGAGCCATTAGAAAGAAAAAAGGCGGCTTTGCTAGCGCACCCAACCCCAGTGATACTCCTAACCCAATCCAGTTGCGCGACGGCTCGTCCTGGTCCCAACTTGCCAGCAGAAAATACAGCGTTGCCGCGATCGCCAGATAGTACGGATAGTCCACGTAGAACCGCAGACTTGGCGCAACGACGATCGGGCACAGCGTCAGAAACACAACGGCAAACGCACCAGCAGTCGGTCCGGCAATCCGCTTCGCCATCAGGAACGTCAGCCATACGCTAAGGCCCATACACGCCAACCCCACTAACCGCAGCAGCAGCGGCTTAGCTCCCAACAGCAGCGTTACCGGCAGCACTAACAGCCGATAGGCAGGCGGACGAGTCCGATCTTCTCCAATCACAGCCTTGAGTAGCTCCAGAACCCCACCTTGGCGGAATGCAGCGACATCTCGGTAGGCGCGGTTGACGTAGCGGCCTTCGTCCCAATTGGTGCTGAACGGGTGAGCACCAAGCCAGAACAGCGAGGCGATCGCGATCGCCGTCACAGTTAACAGCGCTAACCCAAGCCAAAACTTCTGTCCAAACGCTTTGGTAGGCTGCACATCCCAGATTGGCTGATTACCTTCGAGTTGCATACAGAATGGGGAATGAAGAGTGGGAACGATCGCTCCACAATCGCTATGAAATATTTAAACGGTGTCTGCAGACAGTTGTGAGTAGATTCCGGCAACTTCACCGAAAAAACACGCAAGACCCATCGGTGGGAAGCCAGTAGATCCCTATCAATACGCGTCCCCTTCACAACACCGCTTGCCGTCTAAGAAACAGCAGCAGCGCCTCATTCACCTTCTCGTGCCAGTCTTCCTGTGGGTAGTGCCCAACTTCTTCCAGCTTGACGAACTCTGCACCGTTGAGAGCGCGGGCAAACAATTCAGCCACGTCGATCGGCAGCCACGGATCGCGATCGCCCCACGCCAGCAGCAGGGGGTTTGTCCACTGGTGCAGCCCCGCTTCGATTTCGGCGGTTGTTTGCTTGAGCTGCAAATTCTGAATCGTCGCCAGCAGAGCGCGTCCGGCATCCGAGCTTTTGAGAAACGGGCGGCGGTACACATCCAAATCGGCGTCTTCAACTCGATAGCCACCGCCGCCTTCTAACGTGCGATCGACGAGCAGCGGGTCTTGAGTCATCATGTCGCCAACGAGGGGAATCCCCAACTGCTGCATCTTCCAGGGCAGTTTAGCCGCGGTGGTGACTGGGGCATTGAGAATTGCTAGCCGATCGATCTGCTCTGGATGACGCAGGGCATATTGCACGCCTACAGAGCCCAGAAAGCCTTGCACGACGAGCGAGCAGCGGGAGATTTCTAGAGCTGCCAAGAAGTGTCCCAACGCCTCAATGAAGGCATCGGGCGTGTAGGCGAAGTCGCGGCGATCGGGCTGTGCCGAAAAGCCATAGCCAATCCAGTCAGGGGCAATGGCAGGAAATCCCTGAGCGGCAAGAGCAGGCAGCACGTTTCGCCAACTGTAGCTCTGGGCAGGTAATCCATGCAGCAGCACAACGGGCAGGCGATCACGCGTCCCAGTGGGCTGTACGTCGCGGTAAAACCAACGCAGATTGCCAACCTCAAGTTGATGCTCGCCCACGGTCACTCAGTGCCTCTCTCAGTGTTGTCTGAGCTTACCGCTTGCGGGATTACCCGTAAACCATAAAGTTATATTAAGATACTCATTTTGTAGTTTTAGCTACAGAATTTATCTGGTATATTCTAATTATTGAAGCAATTAACTTGACTATAAGAACCAGGAGAACGGAAAATGGCTAACGAAACTCGGATTCGCGCCCTAATGATGCGCCACCACCATATGATTCGGAATCGGGAACAGTGCATGTTGAGCCGTGCGGCTGCCGAACTGGGAATGCCCGCTGAGGTCGCTAACTACTCCAGCGAAATTAAAGGTGAGCCAAATCCCTCCTTCCGCGATGTCTACGATCGCAGCCACGTGGGTCTCAGCTAGGATGCCTTGCTTGAGTTGACCACGGTTCCAAAATTGACAGAATTGGGCGCTCTTTCACTGAAAGGGCGCCCTTAGGTTTTTTGGTGCCGCCACCACTCCAGTAAAACAGCACGACACTGAAGACACGCTAGCGTGTGCAAGAGATCCCGTACTCCAGCGTCGATCGTCGGATACCGCACGCAGTCGGCTTGCACGGCACCTGACTGAAGCTGCGCCACAAATCCGTACAGACGCTGGTTCGAGAATGAGCTATTGACTGCCCAACCTGCTGAACTCAAGGACGTAAGCTGCACGATCGTCCCTGCCTCCACACCCAACTCCCGCTGCAAAATGCTAGTCGCGACATCGTCTGGCAGTTTGCCCTCTGGAACCCGCCCGCCCGGAAAATCTAGGGTTGCGCGACCAATGCCCGGACGGTACATCGGCAGCGGCAGAACGAACTGGTTGTCTTCGATCGTCAGAATCACCGCAGAGTTAGCTTTTTCGACGCGCCAGTATTCCAAGACGCCCTGTTCAGTCTCCAAATGTTCGCCAAGCAGAGTCACCCATGGCGAGCGCAACTCCAAAAAGCGATCGTGCACTCGCCAAGACTGTTGAGATAAATGATCTGTCATAAATTTGACACGTAGGGGACACACGTATCGATTCTATTGCCCTAGCGACCCACGAATCCTGTCCAAATCTGCTCCCACCAGGACTGGCTTCGAATCGACGGCTGTTTCTTGCGAATATCCTGAATATTCCATCCGGTTAAACGAGC
>NZ_JACJPG010000484.1 GCF_014695955.1 Leptolyngbya sp. FACHB-36
TGGTATGCCTGAAGCGCATTCGTTAACTGCCCCTTCGTCTGCCAAATTTTACCGAGCTGAAGCTGAAGTTCGGCATTGCGCGGTTCTAGCTGAGTGGCACGCTGCAACGCCGCCCGTCCCTTAGCCAAGTCACCCTGATCCAGCCACGCGGCACCGAGATACAAGTGCACGCTTGCCCGCTTAGGTGCGAGGCGGGCAGCACGCTGCAAGGGCGCGATCGCGGCTTGGGGTCGCTGCTGCTGAATCAGCGTTGTGCCGATTAGCTCCTGAGTTCGAGCATCGCGGGGGGCGAGTTGCGCCGCCTGCTGATAGGTGCTGAGGGCAGCATCATAGTTGCCCGCGCGGGCGAACAAAACTCCCATCGCCAGTTGTGCATTCAGGTGACGCGGATTGATTCGCAGGGTGCGACGGTACGCGGCGATCGCCGCATCGGTTTCACCCAGATTTGCCAGACTGTAGCCCAAGGCATACTCAAATTCAGCGTTCTTGGGGTCAAGGTTGGTGGCTTGTCGATAGGCGTCTACGGCTTCTCGGTAGTTGCCCTGACTCGCGTGCAAGACGCCAATGCCTGAAAAGATGCGGGCATTGCTGCCATCTAATTCGGCAGCGCGACGGTAGATCTCGATCGCCGCTGGAAAATTTCGTTGGTCCACAAGCCTGCGCCCTTCCCGCAGTAGCTCTGTCACCTGATCATCAGTAGGCGATTGGCTAGACTGCTGGGCGTAAGTTAGCTGGGGAGTTGTGAGTCCTAACAGCAGCAGCAGACTCATGACAACAGGAGTTTGTTTACGCACGGTTAGAGATCCTGAAGGGTTGACTCGGTTTAACCACAATAATCTGTCGAATGGTGTAGGAGTCAAGAGGAACAGTTTAAATACCTGCGTTGGGGATCACGCTACAGGAGGTAATTCAGCGTTTAATTGCGATCCACTTAATCAAACCTGTCGCGTTTGTTTCATCCAACTCTCTCTTCAGGGGCAGGATAAGTTCCTACTACTGATAGAGAAATTGTTTTGTTACTGCACTGTAAATTGAAGCTCAACGGGAGCCACTAAATGAAAATAAAGCTTCGGAGGGAGGCAGATTATGGCATATACGAATCGACCAAACGTGGTGGAAACTACCACCGTTCAACCCGCTGTTGATTACCACGATCGTGTTCGTTGGGGTCCGATTATTGCAGGTTTGTTTACAGCACTTGCTACGCAGTTGGTGCTAAGTGGAATTGGAGCAGCGATTGGTTTTACGTCGATCGCAGGATCGGGTGCACCGCGATCGAACGCAGACGATGCAGCTAACGCTGTAGGAATTTGGACCATTATTAGCTTGTTTATTTCGCTGTTCTTAGGCAGCTGGATTATGGCTCGCTGCTGCGGTCCAATGAATCGCAGCACTGCACTATTAAACGGTGCTGTATTGTGGGCGACCACACTGGCTCTGAGTGCTTGGCTACTAGCAAATGGTGTTTCGGGTGCATTTGGTATTCTGGCGTCCAACGCAGGTGAAATTGCAGGTCAGGCACAGCAGCAGATTCAGTCTGGCAACGTTGATGTTCCGAATCAAGCGCCCAACGTAACTGCACAACAGACTCGCGACATCGCAGGCAATGCAGCTAAAGTTGGCTGGTCGTTTGCGTTTGGCTCGCTGTTGGGATTGATTTCCTCGCTGATTGGTGCTGTAGTGGGTGCTCGCAGCTACCGCAATGTCCAGCGCGATACAACCGTTTATCGTGAAAGCTAATTAACTGGATTAGTAAATAAAAAGCCCCCGATTTAAATCGGGGGCTTTTTCGTTCAATGGCAGTGCTACTGCACAGTCTTTTTTTCTAGCAGAAAACCGCAGCGTTACAGAAATGTCCGGCGTTCCAGATGGTGGCTTTCAGAGGCTCGCTGAGCAGTTTGTAGCGAGTCAAACCGTAGCGAATGCGAGCGATTTTGATCTAGAGTACCTTCAGAGCTTCTAGAAAATCTTGGCCGAAATGCTTCATTATCCTGAGAGAATTTGGACAGGTTGAGTGAACGAACATACAGCACCATGATGATTCTCCGTTAAAAGTGATGTTGAAATCAGGTTGTACGATCGTGCTTGTGCAACTAGCCAATTGCGAAGCATTCGGTACTAAAGCACTCACATTTTTTGAATAGCCACACTAAAACCACCAAGTGCTACCTTGATGTACCTTGAAAACAGAGCAAGGGATTAATTAAACGATCGTAGCTACATTATACTACACTTATACTACAACCTAACTAATTTAGCCAATGTTCAGAGTATTAACTCATACCCCTAGTTTTTAAAGCTTTAATCTTTCACCGGATGAATTTTTTGTAGCCCGTTGAAGCGCTAGCGGATTAGCGAAGACTGTTGTGAGACAAAGGCTTGCCAACTATGGGCTATCAGACATTCAGCCGCTTCAGTTAGGTCTGAGAGAAATACCCCTTCGTCAGAATTGACGTCGGAGCTTAGCCAAATTCCGTGCAGGCAAATCTCTACGAAGTCCGCATCACCGCGATAAAGGCAGATCTGCTCATCGCTCTGAATTGCAATTTCTAGCAGGCGGCTCAATTCAGGCAGCGTATCAGGCAGCAAAAATGAGGCGGTTCCTGATTGCAGCAGCAATGTTTTCTCAGCCCGTACAGCTAACAGCACTCGCTGCACGATCGTGGCTTCGAGCGATTGGGTTAGCCGTTCAAGATGGATGCCTGTTTCGGCATAGGTAAATTTCAGCATGATTCTAAGGTCCCGTGCGTCTCTCCAGAGCGTGAGGAAGCAGACTGGCAAACGGTTAACAAACGGCGCGAACCCCTGCAACCGCATTGTGGGGTCAATTCAGTGAGGTACATCGACAGAACCTCCTGTTCCCTCCCTGCAAAGAAAGAGGAAAATCTTGCGTCTTCTCCGTCTTGGGAAGGCTTGGGGAGGGGTCGAGTGTACCTGAACGGAGCAAGCAACCGCTATATAGCGCCTATACAGCGCCATGAGACGTCTCCCACTTCTGACTAGAAGCAGGAACTTGACGGAAATCGGATTAGAACGGAGCTTGTAGCGGTTAGGGCGCGATCGTCAGGCGATCCGAACTGAAGGCGTTTTCATGGCAAAAGACCGCAAAAATGGTTTGAATAATCCATTTAACATACTACACTTGTATTACAAACCTGTCCATATATGACTTAAGGAGAAGTAGCATGCATACAATAACCCGCACTTCAACCACCGACATGGAAGTGACCAGCATTCGTTTAGAGCGGGAGCTGAAAGAGAAACTCAAGGAACTCTCTGGAAACCAAGGCTATCAAGCACTGATTCGGGACGTGCTCTGGAATTTTGTGCGGCAGAAGTCGGGAGAGTTTAGTCCCCAGCTGTCCCAAGCCGATATCCGCGCCACGATCGCCGCCACCGCTCAACACGACGAGCGCTGTGCCTTAACGGGAAAAATAATTCGATCACAGGAGCCAATGCTGCTTGGACTCACCACTAGCGGACAAATGGTGCCACTCAGCTCGAACAGTTTCGTTAATCCCTAATGTCGAACCATCGATTCGAGTAGAGTACCGCGTGCTGAGCAGAGTTGATCGGGGTAAACAAGATACTGTTTCTGCCAGATTCATCCGTTTTCACTCGTTCTTCTGCGGCTGATGCTATTATGGTTACGCGATTGCGGATGTGGCGGAATTGGCAGACGCGCTAGATTTAGGTTCTAGTACCGCAAGGTGTGAAGGTTCAAGTCCTTTCATCCGCATAGCTTCTGTTTAGGGCACGGGGATACCGTGCCCTTTTTCATGGAAGCTTCTACTCAGCGCCAAAGCATTAGCGCCAAAACAAAAAGGGGTGCACATGTGCACCCCGCATGATAATGATAAGGACGGGCTAGGAGGGATTCGAACCCCCGACACCGTGGTCCGTAGCCACGTGCTCTAGTCCACTGAGCTACAAGCCCTTACAAGAATCCTATCCTACCACACACTTTAGCAATCGTGCACAATTCATCTGCTGATTCGCAAATTTTCCCGACACCGCTGACGCACCTCGACTCTGAAGGGCAAGCACAGATGGTGGATGTATCTACCAAAGCACCCACTGTTCGACGGGCTGTTGCCGCTGGACGAGTCCGCATGCTGCCAGAAACCTTGGCAGCGATCGCGTCGGGCAACGCTCCCAAAGGCGATGTTTTGGGAACGGCGCGCTTGGCAGGCATCATGGCGGCAAAGCAAACCGCACAACTCATTCCCCTGTGTCATCCCCTGCCGCTTCAGAAAGTGGAGGTGCAACTAGTGCCGGACCCAGAGCTACCAGGCTACAAGATTCGAGCAGAGGTGCGAACCAAGGCAGAAACTGGAGTAGAGATGGAAGCGCTCACGGCTGTTTCAGTGGCTGCCCTGACGCTGTACGACATGGCAAAGGCCCTGGAGAAGTCGATGCAGATCGAAGATATTCACCTAGTCAGCAAGACAGGCGGGAAGTCAGGGGACTACAGCCGCTCTGAGGAGCAGCACTAAAAAGGGTGGGCACGTGCCCACCCTTCAAATTGCGATTTGTAGCAGCGCTATTCAGCCGCAACGGGGTAAACGCTCACCTTCTTGCGCGACCTACCGTAGCGCTCAAACGTGACAATGCCGTTAATCAAAGCAAACAGCGTGTCGTCACTGCCACGACCCACATTGTTACCGGGGTGGATCTTGGTGCCGCGCTGACGGATCAAAATGTTGCCTGCCGTAACAGTCTCGCCGCCAAAGCGCTTAACGCCCAAGCGCTGAGCATTCGAGTCGCGACCGTTGCGCGTACTGCCTGTACCTTTCTTGTGAGCCATAGTGTCCTCGCCCTCTGTGTGTTCCTATTACTGAGTCTACTGAAATCTAGAGCGTAAAGGAGGATGGAAGTTGACCTACAGTCCCTCCCCTACTGGTTTATTCTGCTGCGTCGGTGGTCTCGACTTCAGCGGTTGCAGGTGCTTCAGTGGTTGCAGGTGCCGCGCTTGCTGTGGCTTTCCCACCGATCGTCGCGCCCCCGACGCTGATGCTGTTGATCATCAAGCGCGTCAGTTCTTGGCGGTGTCCTTGCTTTTTGCGGGTTTTCTTTTTGGGACGCATTTTGTAGACAATAATTTTGCGACCGCGCAGATGCCGCAGCACCGTTGCGTCGACCGTTGCACCATCTACGAGCGGTTGCCCAACGCTCACAGTGCCATCGTTTTGCACGAACAGCACTTTGTCGAGCGTCACCGTTGCGTCTTCGTCAGCCGCAACCCGATTGACGTCGTAGAACCGTCCCGGCTCCACTCGTAGTTGCGTGCCACCCGTTTCAATAATTGCATAGGAAGTCATGAGAGTACCTTCAGAGTTGCCGTACAGGTAGTTCTGGAATGATGAACGTTGAATTAAGAGTTTTGAGTTGCTGTCAAGAATGGCTGCACTCAAATCCCGTCACTCAGAACTTTTTCGCGTCTCACCTGGTCCGAGCAGGAATAGACAGCCAGTTATCCAGTATGCCTAGATTCAAGGAATAGTGTCAACTATCTCACTGGGTGAACGAAAAAAAGCGCGAGAGGGTGTCCAGTCCAGACCGACGAATCTCTCGGCGCGGCAAATTTCATTCACCCGACTTTCCATTCTGGCTGGAGGGTGGGTACTAGCAGTCCGATCGCCGCAACTACGCCCGACTCGCCCACTCTTTTGCCCAGTTCAGCGTTTCGTGAACCTGCTCCAGTGTGGCAGCTTCGCAGTACAACCGCAGGACAGGCTCCGTGCCGCTAAAGCGGATGAGCAACCAGCTTTGATCTGCCAGTCGGAACTTGTAGCCATCGCCGCTAAGGCAGTCCACCACAGCACGTCCAGCAATTTCTGTAAGCGGTTGGGTTTGCAGTTGCGCTAGAAGCCGCGATCGCACCTCCATACTGGCAAGCGGCAAATCGATGCGATCGTAGTTTGTCACACAGCCTGTTTGCTGCTGCAAGCCCTGGTACAAATCGCTTAGATCCGTGCCCGACTGCACGATCGCCTCTAGCAAGTACAGCGCCGACAGCAACGCATCGCGCTCTGGAATATGGTGTCCATACCCAATGCCACCAGACTCTTCACCGCC
>NZ_JACJPG010000485.1 GCF_014695955.1 Leptolyngbya sp. FACHB-36
TGGCATCTCCGTCAGACGCCTTTAGTCGAGCGGTGCAGGGGGTAGCAACCGGGATTGGTTTTCTGGGAGCAGGCGAAATTGTGCACGAGTCTCGAAAAAAGGGCTATACCGTGCGGGGGCTAACTTCTGCCGCCGCAATCTGGGTAACAGCGGCTCTTGGCATCGTCGCTGCATGCGGGTTGTGGCAAGCTAGCGTTATCGGAACGTTAGTAACGCTGCTGATTCTCACGGTGGCGAAGTGGATCGAACGACGAGTGCCTGTGCACGATGACGAGGGTTAATTTAGCAACGTCTAATTTAGCAACGTCGATCGCCTAGCGAATTGATGCTAAGGATGCCTCAGGCAGGGATACCCGAGCAATTTATCTGTTCCCCACCGCTTGCTTCTCATTTCTCTATAGACGATGATGCTTCGCAAGACATTTGACTGGAATAATTTCGGCAAACTACCTGGAACGATTGATCGCTGGATCGATTTTGCTTGGACGATCGGACTGTTGCTGGCAGCCCTGCTGCTATTTGTGATTGATTTGGGCTGGCTGCCCCTACGCGATTGGGACGAGGGCATTGTGGCACAGGTTGCCCGCGACATTTGGCGATCGTCGTTCGATTCTCTTACCTGGCTTTACCCAACGCAGGCAGGCGAACCTTACTTCAATAAACCACCCTTAGTTCACTGGCTGATCGCGCTTACCTATCAGGTGGGCGGCGTTAGCGAATGGACCACTCGCTTACCCGGAGCCATCCTCACGGCAGTTTCCGTACCGCTGCTCTACATGATTGGGCGAGAGCTATTTCCTCTGCGTGCTCCCGCTATATTTGCCTCCCTGGTGTATCTGACGCTGCTGCCCGTGGTGCGTCATGGCAGATTGGCAATGCTAGATGGGGCGCTGCTGTGCTTTTTTCTGCTGTTGATGCTGTGTCTGCTGCGGACGCGACGGGATTTGCGCTGGGGATTGGGTGTAGGAATTGCCTTCGGATTGCTCTGCATGACGAAGGGAATCGTGGCGCTGCTACTGGGCGCGATCGCGATCGCCTTTATTGCTTGGGACACTCCGCGTCTGCTGACCGCTCACATCGTTTGGCTCGGTGTGCTAATTGGCAGTATGCCCGCTGCACTTTGGTATTTTGCCCAGTGGTGGCATTACGATCGTGCGTTCGTGCAGTCGCACTTACTAAACCAGTCGCTCGATCGAGTGTGGTCCTCCGTCGAGAATAACCAGGGTCCGCTCTGGTATTACGTGCTGGAGATTCTCAAACTCGCCCTACCGTGGCTGCTGTTTCTGCCACAGGGGTTCCGTTTTGCTTGGGAGCACCGCACGATGGGATGGGCAAAACTAGCGCTAGTTTGGAGCGGCGGCTACTTACTGGCAATTTCGCTGATGGGCACGAAGTTGCCCTGGTACGTCTTGCCTGTGTATCCTGCTCTAGCGCTAGTGACTGGCGTTCAGCTTGCCAAGGTCTGGAACTTCGAGGATTTTTTTGGCGGCTGGCGCAAGCGAGAGCGACGCTACCCTGTTGTCTGGTCGCTGGTGTTTGGAGGGTTGGCAATCATTACTTGGGCAGCTAGCGTTTATTTCGGTAGACTTGACCCGGTGCAAAAACCCGACCTGCAACTCATTTTAACGGCGGTAGCGCTGACGCTAACGGTTGCGGCGGTGCTAATCGCGCGTCATGATTCCCAGTTTATTGCCGTGCTGATTTGGGGAACCTACGTGTCGCTTATGATGCTAGTGTCGTCGCAGTACTGGGTTTGGGAACTGGGCGAACAGTATCCGGTGAAGCCTGTTGCTGCGATCGTTCGGCAGCACACACCACCGGGTCAGACGGTGTGGACTTCGTACAAGCTCAATCGTCCGTCGCTGAATTTCTACAGCGATCGTCGAGTAGTTCCTGCGTCTATTGAGGACTTGAGACGGCACTGGCAGCAGGATGCCGCACCGTATCTACTGGTTGATCGATCGGCTCTGCAAGCGTTGCAGCTTCCATCGGCGCAGCAGTTGAATCAAGCAGAGGGATGGCAGCTTTTAACTCGCTTAGATAAGTAATTCTGAGTGCCGAAGAAGCTTTACTTGTCTCGGGATTCGTTGAGAGACTCGATCGACGGTGGCTCGGTGGAAGCGGGCGTCATGGAGTTCTGTAGCAGTCCTACCATGACGCCTAAAAATACAGCCCCACCCACTAGCCCGATCGCTAGGGAGTAGGAACTGAGCCGCAGGTCGCGGCGGATACGAGCTAGCGGGCGGCTCTCACGGCGAAGCGTTTGTCCTGTGACAAGCGGCTTGAGAGTGAAGGGATCGCGCACATAGTGACCACTCCAGCTAACTACCAATCGTTCTCGGCAGTGCGGACAGGCAAGAAGCCCTGTAATCAATCGTTGAGGCGTAGCCGCGCTACCACGCTGGCAAACGGGGCAGGAGTGAGAGGAACTGTCGAACGTATGAGCGCTCATGAATCAAGAATCGCGACAGTGAGTTTTGCTGGATCAGAACGAGTCATTTACGTGGAAGATTCGCTTTTAACGGAGGAATTACCACACCCGCAATCTGCAAGACATGGACTTGATTTCTCCTAAGCCTGCACAATTGGAGTGTACACTTGATATAGAGCTTTCAAACCTATTCTTAGAATTATTTTCCGAATTCCTGATTGCTGATCAGGAAGATGGCGCGACCAGTTGAGTCTTCAAGCAAATCGCCCGCAATTTGGCTGTAACTTCAAACTCCATATAGTAGTTTTAACAAATAAAAGCCTGGTGCCCAATTTGGAATACCTATAGGGCGCTTAGGGGCTGATGACCACTCTACTAGCTTAGCTTAGGCAGCAACCGATTCAATGAGTCCGCGTTGTAAGCCTTGACGTTTGTTTAACTGTTGATATGTATCTTTATCGTTGCTTAACAGCAGCGATCGGGAATGCAGGATTCAGCTTCGGCTATTCCTAGCAGCAAGCAGGCAAGATAACCTAAATGCTGCTGATTTTGTTAAATCAGGGCTGTAAACGACAGACGTCAACCTTGTCTAGCAAGCGACTTATAGAGCAGAATAATTATTAAGAAACAAAAGTTTAACTTTTTCTCATTTTGTATCCTGCCACCGTCCAATGACTGCCACCTCCCCCAATGCGCCGCCCAACACTGCCTCATTCACACCATCCAAGCCCTTTCTCGCCACAGTCCTAAATCGGCTACACCCCTCACCTGAAACCGTTGTTCTCCTGCTTGCTCTGGTGATTGGCGGGGGAACCGGGCTAGCAATTGTGCTATTCCATTTTCTGATTATTACGATCCATCACTTGATGCTAGAGGACGTGATGGGAGCGATTAGCTCATTGGGTCCTTGGACATTGGCTTGTATTCCCACGCTTGGGGGATTCATTGTGGGTCTGATGCGCTGGCGGTGGCAAGAGTTTGGTCCTGGCATCTCATCGCTGCTGACGGCGGCCCAAAGTGCTCCTGCCATTTCTCCACTGCGATCGACGGCGAAAGCAGTAGCGGCAACAGTTTCTCTGGGATCAGGAGCGTCCCTAGGTCCAGAGGGTCCAAGTGTAGAGATTGGGGCTAGCTTTGGTCTGCTGCTAGGACAAATGCTTCAGGTGTCCCAGGAGCGGTTGCGGTTGCTGCTGAGTGCAGGGGCGGCGGCAGGATTTGCGGCGGGCTTCAATGCGCCGATCGCAGGCGTCTTTTTTGCGCTGGAAGTTGTGCTGGGAACAACATTTGCAACGTCAGCAGTTAGTTTGGTGCTGCTGTCAGCGGTGGTGTCGGCGCTCATAGCTCAAATCGGGCAGGGAGGACAACCTGCTTTCTTGCTGCCTGCCTATGAGGTGCGGAGTTCATTAGAGCTGCCACTCTACTTGGGATTGGGGCTGTGTGCCAGTTTGGTGTCGATCGCTTACACGCAGCTAATTCAACTGGTGCAGCGCGGCTTTCAAGGGCAGCTTCCAGGGCTAGAGTGGTTGGGAAACGTACCGCTGATGCTGCGCCCTGTGCTGGGTGGTCTTTGCGTGGGTTTGGTGGCGCTGCAATTTCCACAAATTTTGGGTATCGGCTATGAAACTGTAGAGGCAATGCTGCGCGATGTTCAGTTTCCACTGCTGCTGCTGCTGGGACTGATGGTGGTCAAGCTCGTAATGACCGCTGTAAGTTTGGGAAGCGGATTTGTTGGAGGGCTGTTTGCTCCAGCAATGTTTTTAGGGGCGTCGTTGGGAGCAGCCTACGGAAAAGCCATGGCGCTGATTTTGCCAATTCCCCCGGATGCGATCGCTGCACCGCCTGCTTATGCAATGGTGGGAATGGCAGCGGTTCTTGCTGCCAGCGTTCGCGCTCCACTCACCGCAATTCTGCTGCTGTTTGAGCTAACCCGCGACTACCGTATCATTTTGCCGCTAATGGCAGCGGTAGGGCTAAGCGTCTGGTTAGTGGACCGACTGAAGCCCATCAATCGCAGTTCGCCACCTACAGGATTAAATGTTGAGCCAGACCAAAGCACCGAATTTCTGCACACGCTGCTGGTGGCGGAGGCAATGCACTCTGACTTTCTCACCCTACCAAGTTCTCTTCCCGTTCTGCAAGCCGGAGTAGCACTAACGCGGGATCTGTCTCGCAGTGCGCTGGTGGTAGACGAAGCAGCACATCTGATTGGGATTGTGACACTACAAGATATCAACCGCGTTGCGGCACTTTGGAAGCAGTGTGATCAATCGTCAGATGCCGCGCTCGCACTGACTAACCAGAGAGTAGGAGACATCTGTACTCAAGATGTTTTGTATGCCTACGAAGATGAGCCGATCGCCGATGCCGTAGCGCGCATGGCTGCACGGGGACTGCGCCAGCTACCCGTAGTAGAGCGTAGTAATCCGCACCACATTCTTGGCGTGCTGGATCACGAGCGGATTTCACTGATGTGCAGTTTAGCAGTGACCCAAGAGGCACTTCGTCCGCACATCAAAGCAGTCACAGAGCCTGTGAGCTTACCCGTACCGCTAGTTGTGAAAAAAACTGCCTGAAGAGAAGTTTCAAACGGTGCAATCGTAGGGGCAACGCATTTGGGCAACGGTGTCTTAAATTCAAAGATTTAGTCGCCAAATGCGCCGCCCTACTTTTTGGTAGTCCAAAGCGTGGTGAACATCATTAAAATGCCACCAATGAAGATTGCGGCGGCAAGCCCTGCTGCCGAAACGCTCATCCAGTCGATCGTCTCCATGCCGTTCAATAATAAATTCACTAAACTGTGCTATTCAGAGCGATCGCTCAGTTTCAGGAAAGGATCCTGAACGTTACGCAGATACTTCATCAGGCAGATCGATCTGTTTGAGATGAATGTGTTTTCTTCCAAGAGAGATTTCAAACTCATCCCCTGCCTGTAGCTCCATCTGCTTCGTGTACGCTGAGCCAATCAGCAAGTTGCCGTTTGACTGAACGCTGATGCGATAGCTAGCGCTGCGTCCTCCGCGTCCATTGAGATTAGCTTTTCCGTCAAGCTCAATGCCTTCGGCATCAATTAGCGCGTTCAGGAACTTCATCATGTTAACGCGCTCTACACCGCTCTTGGTTAACGTGTAGTAGCCACACTCTCTCGCTTTTTCTTCCTTACTCAGATTGCCGAGTTCCTTGACTTTCTTGAGGAGAGCTTCGCCAGTTAGCGGCTCGATTTTTTTCTTTTTGGTCATCAATCTAGCTTGAAATTAGTTGCAGTGGGTTTTGCGTTTACTGACCGTTTTTCAGAAGGTTACCAACTTCGATCGTGTCAGCTTCTGCCACCATACTATACCCACATGGTTTATATTTTTACAGTCTTTCTGATAATTTATTTGAAATTTAATGCGATTGATTGAACCTTACGAAATGAAAAAGCAACTCCTTCATGGTTGGGGATCGGTCTACCAAATCAGTCCTTGCAGGCGCCAGTAACCCTGAAACAGCTATTTGTTTTGATGTCGTTGTAGCTGTCACAATCATTC
>NZ_JACJPG010000486.1 GCF_014695955.1 Leptolyngbya sp. FACHB-36
AGATAGAGCTGAATAAACTCCTTGGCGGCGTCTCGATTCAGCGATCGTAGTGCCTGATACGTCTCAAAAACGGCTTCCGCTAACGGATCTCGCTCTTCGCTCACCCAGCGACTCACAATAGAGCGATTGATGCCCATTGCCATTGCTAGCTGATACTGGGTAATTCCGTAAGTTTCCAATACTTGTTTGAGGGCTTTGCCCGCTCTTGCCATGCCCAAAAATATCAGCAAATTTTGATCAATCGTGCGGTGTCATCTGCCATCTAATCGTGTAGGATAAGTTTAGATGTCACCTGCCATCTAAAGAACCAGTCCGCGCCCTGGGAAGCCTTGGACTGGTTCCAATTCCCCTATTGGAGACGTAATTATTATGCCTTACCGAGACCGCCTGAACAGTTGGGCAGTCGTTCGCCTGCTGCCAAAACTGCAACGAGTCGTCGTTTCTCGCCATCGCAGCGAATCCGACGCCGATGGACACTGCCAAGTTTTGCGGCGTTTAGAGCCGGATGCAGAGTTTATCGTCATGTTCGATCCCATTGTGGAAGAACGATCGATTCAGTTCATCTGCACCGGAATCAGCAAGATTTTCTCTGCGCTAGCGATCGTACGAAACTGAATTACCAAATCCGATCGAGGTCCAGAACAAATCCCGGCAGAACGTCTTCTCCAGAGAGGGTGTCTGGATTAATCAATACCTCAGCCACCCGACCGAGACGATAAACCTCAACCGCTCTTGCGGCTCGGTTAATCAGCCAGCCGAGCCGCACACCGTTGTCCTGATACTCCTGCATCTTGGCTTGCACGATCGCAAGATTATCGCTGGG
Organism: Leptolyngbya sp. FACHB-36; assembly: GCF_014695955.1. Lineage (GTDB taxonomy): Bacteria > Cyanobacteriota > Cyanobacteriia > Leptolyngbyales > Leptolyngbyaceae > FACHB-36. The sequence continues at coordinate 824 of NZ_JACJPG010000486.1, forward strand.
GGACATCAACTCAATGACGAAATCTGGGCAGATGGGAGCAAATCGCTGCTGTTGTTCGCGAGTTAGCGCATTCCAGCGGTTTTGCTGAATCCAAGCGGCATCAGGCGATCGATCTGCTCCGTTTGGCAGCTTAAACCCAGTGGAGGAATCAAAGGCAATTCCAGCGCCCTCGTCGTCTGCCCAGTTAAAGAGTTGCTGCGTCAAGCGACCGTTACGATTTCCAGTTTCACTGCCTGCGGGCGACCTGACAATCAGCTCTCCAGTGGTCGATCGTTCCAGTCGCAGATCTCGATTGGCTTGACAGAGTTGGAAAAACTGCTCATCCGTCAGGTGAATGACTGCATTGAGGGAAATTGTCAGCGTTGTCATCGAGTGGATCCAAACGCTTTGGAGGCATCATAGCGAAACCGATAGACGTTGTGAGCAGGGCATACGCACCTAAAGCAGCGTCGTAGAACAAATGCGGCAGGGAGTAATTGCGCCATAGAAAAGCTGCGTCGCCGCCCTGGTGCGATCGCGCTTATTTGCGTCGCATTTAAGTGAGGTTCCATGAGCAGACGAGTCAACGGAGTAGATTGTGTATTTGATGGTACTCATAGAGCAATCCGCACATACTTGAAGCAATGCGGAAGCTTTCTGCCGATCCACAGCAGTTGGCGTAATATACAGAAAAATTCTACCGATCTACCTAGTTCAGGGTGCTGTGCGGAAGCGGTCTGCCGATCCACTGACACTGAGTTAGATAGGCGGAAAGATTCCGTCTAATAACAAGTTATACAGCTTCTACTGTGGGTTAGGGTACTAGTTTGTCGATGTTACAGGATGATGTGTGTTGGAACGTTGGATAAAGAGATTAAGGCTTAGATTTCAGGAATATGTCAGTTACAGGTCAGTTAACCCAGGTTTCTCAGTTATTAGTGCAGCAAGCGAAATACATTCCATCGGTAATTGAACTATTTTGGGATATTGCATCATTAGTTCATGAAAACCCTGGGACACCTAGGATCAAAAATCTAGAAGGATTATCGGCTGAACGTATTAAAATCTTGCGTGAAATATTACCTGATCCTGAATGTGCAATGGAACGATGGACATTGCATGACTTTAGTGAGTTAGAGTTTTGGAAAACTCAATATCCTAACGATTATGAGAAAACCAAGTCTAATATAAATGAGATTATTGAAGCAACAAGAATTAATAGAGGACTTTGGTTAAATCGAGCATGGGATATATTGAACTATATTTTTACAGGTCATTCATCAGACGCAGAATTACCACTTTTAGTTTATGAAGGTGAAAGTATTCCCCAAATCAACCTTTTCTGGGGTGGGAATACAATAATAGACAAGGATGGATTTGGAACTCACTATTTAGAGGCTACAGAGGTTCGGGAAGTTGCAGAAGTATTATCGAAGATATCTCAACAAGAAATTCGTCAAAGATTTGAGCAGGGATTGATAACACAACCTGATATTTATCATTTTTCTTGGAGGGAACAGAACTACGAATGGCTATTTGAGATGTGCATTAGTGTCAAGGAGTTTTATGCTGATGCAGCAAGTCAAGGAAACGCGATGCTAATTAATATTGATTAAGTGTTTCTACCATTTAAAGTTAGTGGAAGCATCAGCCGTATAACAATCCGGCTGGAGCGGACTATCAGAGTTGGTTGGGGTTGTAGCATAAGTATTGAAAGCCGCTCAGCCGGAACGTTCGATCGCGTAAGTTATGGGCAAAGATACACTTTTAGTTCAAGTTAGTTCAAGGCTTAAGATTGCGTTTTGCATTGGGTCAAAAATTGGGTAAAAGACAGTGAAGCTAAAACGCTATTTATGGATTGCGACATGCCTGATTGTCCTTGCAGTGAGTGTGTTACCTGCATATTCCCAACAACGTCTCCAGCCTCATCTAGGATTTCAGGTTTCGACTTTGGGAGCCTTAAACGTTGGGGTCTATGAAGGAGCGGCAACCTTAGCCGAACTCAAACGGTATGGAGACTTTGGGTTGGGCACCTTTGAGGGATTGGATGGCGAGATGGTTGTTCTGAATGGCAAGGTTTATCAAATCAAAACTGATGGGGCTGCCTATCGCGTTGTAGATACGGTAAGAACACCATTTGCTGCTGTTACATTTTTCCGTAGAGGGCGATCGCTTCGTTGGACTGGACAACTGACCTATCAGAAATTGCAGCAGCAAATCAACGAACAGTTGCCGACACCAAACTTGCCCTACGCAATTCGCCTGCAAGGGACGTTTCCCTATTTGAAAGTCAGGAGTGTTCCCAAACAAACACCGCCTTATCTCCCCTTAAATGACGTAGTGAGGCAACAACAGCGCGTTTTTGAATTGCGAAATGTGCGGGGTACATTAGTGGGGTTTCGGCTACCGCAATTTCTCAAGAGTGTGAACGTGGCAGGCTATCACTTTCATTTCATTACGAGCGATTTCAAAGCAGGAGGGCATCTGCTAGATGGGGAGTTTCTTAACCCTGTCGTTGATATGGAAATGTTGCGAGACTGGCAGATGATGTTGCCGAATAATATCGCCTTTGAGCAAGCATCACTGGAATGATGGTGTAGATGGGGCTTGAAAATGAGATCGCGATCGAACAACTGCTTGCGCCAGGTGGACTGGAGATTGTTAGCTTCGTTGCAGTGATCTCTGCCGCTGGTGAAGTTTGACGTTAAACCTTGACGCTCAATTTCAGACTTTGACGCGTTTGCCCGGACGTTGTGAGCAAGAGCTTGAGTAAGGGCTTGCATTCGGGGCTATCCTGGGAAAGGACCGATCGCCGAAACCGTCATGACAACGATGCAACCGATCCACGTTATTGGAGGTGGACTCGCTGGAACCGAAGCTGCATGGCAGATTGCTCAAGCGGGCATTCCCGTCATTCTGTACGAAATGCGTCCCCAGCGACTCAGCCCCGCCCACCACACCGAGCATCTAGCAGAACTCGTATGCAGCAACTCCTTTGGCGCTCAGGCAACCGATCGCGCCTCTGGATTACTGCACGAAGAACTGCGCCGTTTGGGGTCTGTGGTCATCACTAAAGCAGACGAGCACGCGGTTCCAGCAGGGGGCGCGTTAGCGGTTGATCGAGCGGTTTTCAGCCACAACCTGACAGAGACGCTGGCAAGCCATCCACTGATCGAACTGCGCCGCGAAGAGCTTCGGCAGATCCCCCGCGAGGGGCTAGTTGTGCTGACTACGGGACCGCTCACCAGTCCCGATCTGGCTGAGGACCTGCAACGCTTCACCGGCATGAACTACCTCAGCTTCTTTGATGCAGCAAGCCCGATCGTCGTGGGTGAGTCGATCAACCCTGAGATTGCGTTTCGGGCGTCCCGCTACGATCGTGGCGAAGCGGCTTACCTCAACTGTCCAATGAATCGCGATCAGTATCTCCACTTCTGGCGAGAACTGTGTCAGGCAGAGCAGGCAGAACTGAAGGAATTTGAGCGCGAAACCGCGAAATTTTTCGAGGCGTGTCTGCCGATCGAGGAAATGGCGCGACGCGGCGAAGACACGATGCGCTACGGACCGCTGAAACCGGTAGGCATTTTTGACGCTCGCCACGGCGACTTCCGCGATCCTGCCAACCGCGACAAGCGACCTTACGCCGTGGTGCAACTGCGCCAAGAAGACAAAGCAGGGCAGCTTTGGAACATGGTCGGCTTTCAAACCAATCTGCGCTGGGGCGAACAAACGCGCGTGTTTCGTCTGATCCCAGGACTGGAAAACGCCGAGTTTGTCCGCATGGGCGTAATGCACCGCAATACGTTCATCAACGCGCCAGAACTGCTACATCCAACGCTGCAATTCAAGTCGCGATCGACGCTGTTGGCGGCGGGTCAACTCGTCGGCACCGAAGGCTACACGGCAGCCGCCGCAGGTGGTTGGCTAGCAGGGACCAATGCCGCCCGAGTGGCGATCGGACAGACTCCGCTGACGCTGCCTCCCACGACCATGATGGGTGCCCTGTTCGCGTTCATCAGTTCCGCTTCGCCTAAGCACTTTCAGCCAATGCCGCCCAACTTCGGCATTCTGCCAGAGCTGCCGCAGCGAATTCGCAACAAGCAAGAGCGCTACGGTCACTATCGCGATCGCGCCTTTGCCGACCTTGCCGCATGGAGCTACTGCGATCGTGAAACGCTACAGCTGCCTGCTTAGCCGTTTTGGATCATAAACGCAGTTAGTCGGTTGCTAACTGCTGGTAGCTAACAACGCTAGACGGCTCAGCCAAGGCAGTAATTGCCCATTTTTTGTACCGCTGGGGATAAATGCATCCCCGACTAAACGTAACCTCTTGCCCCCCGCTGGACGTCAGATGAACGCAGCCCTGCGGCTGACTAATCTGCCAATACGCGATCGCCCCACCGACTGTTAACAAACCGATCCCTGCCGTGATGGCGATCGGCTTTACCCTCATTCGTAGCGTTTTCATTGCTGCCTTTCTATCGAGTTAACCCCAGCAAATCACTCGTCCCAGAGTCATCCAGAGCCGCCGCGAAGGCACATTTCAGCATTCGCAGCCTCTACAGCATGACAAGAAGTTGGGGGTCTTGGGTATCTCCACTATGAGAGATTTCTATTCTTTAAAGTTGGTAATGTGTTGAACTAAAATCGTTGTCTCCATCACATTTTGCTGCTAAGGTCCGGCGGCATTGGTTAGATCGGCTCCCAGCAGATTCGCGCCGTGAAGCTCTGCCTGCCGCAAATCTGCCTGGATCAGGGTTGCATCCTGCAAATCAGCAAAGAGCAAACTTGCCTGCTTTAAATCGGCGCGGCGCAGCGTTGCCTTTGTTAATTGAACGCCGCTGAGGTTCGCACGCTGTAAACGCGCACCCGTCAAGTTGGTCTGCTGCAAGTTCGCTAAGCTGCCATTGCTCTGCTGCAAATTGGCTTCTGCTAAATTCGCTCCCGTCAAGTCTGCCTCTGTGAGCGTGGCGCCCTGAAGGTTGGCGCGCTGTAGATTGGCCGATCGTAAATCGGCACCTGC
>NZ_JACJPG010000487.1 GCF_014695955.1 Leptolyngbya sp. FACHB-36
GTGTCGTCGATCGTGATGCTGTCAGGGTCGATCAGCGTCACGCCGCGCATCATCCACTCGTCCTTAATTCTGGCTTGCAGAATGTTGTAAGCAGTGGCAAGCTGTTTGCGATCGTTAATCCCTAAAATTTCCTGGTAATCCTCTACATCCACTGCCATTGCAGGCTGCAGGTAGTTTACGGCATCGGTGATGTAGTATTCGTTCTGGTTGTTGCTCGTCGAGAGTTTGGGCAGCACTTGCTCTAGCGCCGACCAGCGGAAACAGTATACTCCGGCATTGATGCGGCGGTTTTGCTTTTGGGCAGGCGTGCAATCCCGGTCCTCCACAATCTGCTGTAGCACGTTCTCGCTGTTGCAAAAAACGCGCCCGTAGCCTTTTGGGTTCGGAAACTGCGCCGTCAAAATGGTTGCGGGATTGCCGTGATTCTGATGAGTTTGCAGCAGCAGTTTTAGCGTTTGTGGGCGCAGCAGCGGTACGTCTCCATTCAGCACTAGCAAATCGCCATCAAAGCCTTGCAGGTGCGGCAATAGCTGCTGAACAGCGTGTCCGGTACCAAGCTGCTCAGTCTGCTCGACAAATTCTACTGGAGAATTGCTCTGAGCACCTAGCGTTTGGCGCACTCGCTCTCCTTGGTAGCCAACGATGACAAATCGTCGCTGGGGCTGAATTTCCGACAAGCTGCTGAGCACCCATTCTACAAGGGACTTGCCGCCCAACCGATGCAGCACTTTGGGCAAATCAGATTTCATCCGCGTGCCGCGTCCAGCCGCCAAAATTGCTACCGCTACCATGTGTCTCTGTCCGTCGAGGTCGATTCGGAGTATAACCCGTTCGGTGCTCAATGGAGGACATAGCATATAGGAAGCCATTTGCTGTTCCAACTACAGATTTCAAGAGGAAGGTTTCGGTCAAATACATTCACCTAAATTGGGTGGTAAACCCTAAAGGATTCGTTAATTTGCTGCATCAATTTGTTAGGGTGGGTTGCAGGTTGGTGCGTCAGCAAGACGAGTAAGCATTTGCGCAAGCAGAATTCTCGTCAGCGAAACGGGTTAACGTCTTTCTCCACGTCTGCGACTCTAGCCATCTGTTAACACGAAGGAATCCAATCTATGCAGCCTATTCCTGTCTTTCCACGATCGCGGCGCTTGTTGTCCATTCTGGCGCTGATTGCGATCGTGATCGCGGTTGGAGTGTCCCAGATAACACTGTCTGATGTTGCGACTGATCGCTCGACTTCCAGGCTAGAGAAAGCCCTTCCTGATCCTGCTACCGATATTTTGGCTTCGACGGCGAAGGGAGAGCAAACCGTAGTGCTGGCAGGCGGGTGCTTCTGGGGAGTCGAAGGGGTTTTTGAGCATGTCAAAGGGGTTTCTGATGTCGTTTCTGGTTACGCTGGCGGCAGTGCGGCGACTGCACACTACCCGATCGTCAGCCTGGGACAAACGAATCATGCCGAGTCGGTAAAAATCACTTACGATCCGGCTCAAATTTCCTATGCTCAGCTTCTCAAAATCTACTTTTCGGTGGCGCACGACCCTACCCAGTTGAATCGGCAAGGTCCCGACTCAGGGACTCAATATCGCTCAGCCATCTTTTTTGCCAACAGTGAGCAGAAGCGGGTCGCCCAAACTTACATCGATCAACTGAATCAGGCGCAAACGTTTCGTGAGTCGATCGTGACCCAGCTTACTCCCTTAAACGAGTTTTACCCGGCTGAGGAACACCATCAAAACTTCATCACTCACCATCCGAATCATCCCTATGTGGTGGTGCATGATTTGCCAAAGCTCAAACAGCTTGAAGCACAGTTCTCAGACCAATACAAGAATCAAGCTTCCTAACGACCCAGCCAGTCGGTCAATCATCGGTCAATCAGGTGTACAGACACGCAAAGGCTTGGAAAACAACATCACTAGATTGGCTGACGGTTTGCAAAATAGCTCATTTTTGCCAGTAGGCTCTGTACAATTGCTTTCATGCAGCTATCTCGTCTTCCCTTCCAGATTCGGCGATCGGCTGCCACACCGCTCCTGAACGCTTCATGATTATTACGTCTTCGGTCTATCTGCCATTTCCTCGATCGCTGGTCTACAGTACCTACCGCGATAAGCTGGTCGAGCTTGTTCCGTTTCTATCCAATGTTCGCCAGATTGAGCCTCAATCCCGTCAAGAGCAAGCAGGATTGCTTCACTTGGTCAACGTGTGGCACGGCGGCGGCGAAATTCCCGCTCTAGCCCGTGCGATTCTTAGCGAGGCAATGCTGTCTTGGACGGATTACGCAATCTGGAACGATGCTGAGTTCACAACCAACTGGCGCATTGAAACCCATGCCTTTACCGAGGCTGTTCACTGTGTCGGGAAAAATCGCTTTGTGGAAGAAGCGAACGGAACTCGAATTGACTGTTCGGGTGAGCTAGCGATCGACCCCAACAAAACTGGCGTGCCATTCTTCTTGGCGGGTAAGGTAGCACAGACAGTCGAAGATTTTCTCAGCAAAAAAATTGAGCCCAATCTGTTGCAGGTCAGTGAAGGTGTGCGTCATTATTTGGAGCGATCGTAGAAACGTTAAACCTGCTGACGCGATCGGTAAATCTTCTTGATGGGTTACCCCATATGTGTTCGAGTCCAGTGTTACTGTAGAAACTGTTTCTGAACCGCTAAACTCCGTGAACGTTTTGCATCGGCTTTGCGTCTAATGAACCACGACTGATGCATCGTCGCTATCCACGATTGTTTCTCAGAGACACGTATCCATGACTATGAACCGTTTTCGATGGCTACCCGGTGCGATCGCACTGGTGCTTTCCTCGGCTGTAGCCCTACCGACATTTGCTCAGCCTGCTCAAGAGCCGACGCCCTCGACTCAGCAGCGCCCGAATCGAATGAAGAATCGGTTGAATTTAACTGACGCTCAAAAAGCGCAGCTCAGACAAATCCGTGAATCTACCCGCACCCAAATTGAGGGTGTGCTAACCCAAGAGCAAAAAGCTCAGTACGACGCGGCGAAACAGCAGAGACAAAAGCCTCGCGAAATCTGGCGATCGCTGAATTTAACAGCAGAGCAGCGCAGCCAGATTCAAGCGATTCAGCAGAGTGCAAAGCAGCAGATGGAAGGTGTTCTCACCCCAGACCAACTTCAGCAGATGCAGCAACGTCGCCAATCTCGACCGCAAGCCCGCCCTAATGCTGGGTAATCACTAGCGCTAAAAAGCGCAGGGACGCTCGATCGAGCGTCCCTGCAACCAAATAAAGGTCGCTAGTGGCTATTCGCCTTCGGCGTTGCCTTCTAGCTACCCGAGATTTGGGCAACGATTACTGCGCATTGCAAACGGGTTTGCCGTTAGCGTTCAGCTTCACCGTGCCTTCGGTGCCACCAACGACAAAAGGTACTTCTTTGTCGCCCACCACGCGAACCAGTTGAGCGGTTTGCTGCAAGCAGGCTCTAACGGCGTCTGCCCAAGCGGCATACGGAGTTCCCATCTTGTCGGTGATGGGTGTGTTGGTTGTGATGCTAGAGTCTTGAACGATCTTGGTCGCGATCGGTAGCGTAAAGCGACTGGGAATTACTGGTGGTGTCGGAAGCTCTACTGTTCTTGCACCCGTAATGGTTTCTTCGTCCAGCGCTTGAGTTCTGGCTGGCTTGGAGGTTGGGGCAGCGGCTGGGGCGGTTTGGGCAACTGCCGGAAGCACCTCAGTCATCAGGACTGCGATCGTTCCCGCTGCAACAATGTATTTCAGCATACGTAAATTGGTCTCCATACGTTTCTATGCTTATTTAACTGACAGGTCCCGCTAAGTCAACCGAGAAAACCATTAGAGCGGTTCCAGCGGTGACTGCTTCAACCTGTAGGCATCGGAGGAGCATATTAACATACGTCCAGAGGTAGACTCGTCTAGTCCTTAACCGCTTATTAAACTGTCATAGACGGTTAATTATTGGGACTTGGATTGCGCCTCAAGCTCCTCACTCTTTTCAGGGCGTTGCTATCCAGGAAGGTTCATCAGCAGTTGCGCGATCGTAGTCACTAGCTCGATCGGCTCAATCGGTTTCGATAAATGAACCTGAAATCCGGCTGCAAGCGCTAGTTGCTGATTGGCTTCCCCAGCATACGCAGTCAGGGCGATCGCTGGAATCCGTTCGCCTGATTCAGAGAGAACGGCTTGGACTTGCTGCATCAAGGCATACCCGTTCATTTCAGGCATTCCAACGTCGCTGACAAGGACATCTGGCTTGACGTTTGGAAGTACCCTTAATGCCCCTTGTGCAGAGGACACAGCCGTAACGACGGCTCCTACGTCCTCCAAAATAAAGCGAATTAATTCCAGGTTGTCTGGTTCATCATCCACCACCAACACCCGTACTCCTTGCAGATTGGGAGTGTTGTCTGCCAAAACAGATTCGCTGGCTGTTTGCGAGGAGGTGGTCATGAGCGGAAACGTTACCGTGAACGTTGAACCTTGTCCCTCACCCGGACTGTCTGCTTGAATGGTTCCCCTGTGCATCTCTGTCAAGTGATGGGCGATCGCCAACCCCAGCCCCAATCCACCAAAGTTGCGCGTGGTGGAACTGTCTGCTTGGCGAAAGTATTCAAACACGTAAGGAAGAAAGTCGGGATTGATACCTTTGCCCGTGTCCCGAACAACGACGTAAGCGTGCGCGCCACTGTAAGTTAGGGAGACTTCAATCCTGCCTCCTTCCGGTGTGAATTTGACGGCGTTAGAGAGCAAATTCCAGATAATCTGCTGTAAGCGACCAGAATCGCCACAGACAAACCGACCGCGTGGTTCAAGTCGAGTTTCAATTTGAATTCGTTTGGCATCGGCTGCTAGATGCACGGTTTCTAAGGAGGCGGCGATCGTTTGCACCAGATCGACCGGAGCGAGCTGAAGGTTAAGCTTGCCGCGCAAGATCCGAGAAATATCCAGCAGGTCTTCAATCAGTTGAGTTTGGAGTCTCGCGTTGCGCTCGATGGTTTCTAGCGCGTAGTCCACCTTGACTGCCTCTAAGTTGCCTCTACGCAGCATTTGCACCCAGCCAAGAATGGGATTCAACGGGGTTCGCAATTCATGGGAAAGGACAGCTAAAAACTCGTCTTTAAGTTGATTGGCTTCGGTTAGTTCACTGGCGAGTTGGCGGAACCGCTCCTCAGATGCTCGCAGTTGTTCTACAGTCGCTTCGTACTCGCGGCGCAAGCGATACTTTTCAAGGCCCTCCTCCACTGCAATAGACAGGCGGTACAGCGATTTTCCTTTCAACACATAATCGCTCAACCCCTGCTTCATCCCTTTCACCGCGATTTCTTCAGAACCGCTGTTCGTGAACATGATGATTGGACAGGCTGGGTAGCGAGCTTTGATCGCTTGCAGAACTGCAAGTCCATCGCTCCACCGCAACTGATAGTCCGTAATGACGAGATCAAACTCTCCTGCGTCTAGGACTGATGCAAACTCGTTGGCTTCACCGACTTCGATCGTTTGCAGACTGGAAAAGGTTTTCCGCAATTCACGGGCAGCAAGGAGGCGATCGCTCTGATTGTCATCAACCAGCAAAATGCGGAGCATGTCAGTGGGACAGTGGGGTTTAACTCGACTCAATAATTCAATCATTTGAGCGCTGATTATGCAGCAGTTGAAAGAAAGAAACAGCACCTGTCTTAAGGCAGGTACTACCGAAAGAAAGCGTTCCCTGAAAAGCGTTCTGGCTCTGAGCGCTTCTTAATTCTTTGCAGTTAAGTGACGGGTAGTTCGATCGCAACTTTGCCGTTTCAAATTGAACTCTATGCGTTCTTATCCGCTTTTGTTCAGGAGTCGCTAGCTTAATCACGATCAGACAAGCTCAAGGATGTCCGACAGCGTGCTCAGGGTGATGGGCTTAAACATGTAGGACTTGGCTCCTAGGCTGTACGCTCGATCGAGTTCGTCCTGACCGCTGGATGTCGTTAGCACCACAACAGGCAACTGAAGATGCGGTTGTTGTTGCAGCCACTCCATTACTTCAAATCCTGACTTGCGCGGCATCTTTAAATCGAGCAGCAGTAGGACGGGCAGCGGATAGCGATCTCGATCGCTGTAATCTCCTATTCCTGCCAGATAGCTAACGGCGGCGTCGCCATTCTCAACCACGTGCAACAGATAGGCAGCGTTGAGCTTACGAAAGGCTCGTTGGGCAAGCAGGACATCGCTACGACTGTCCTCTGCAAGCAGAATAACTGGGTTCTCGCTCATCATTCACCGTTTGCCTTACGTAGTTCAACCCAAAAACGACTGCCCTGTCCCAACTCAGATTCGACGCCCACTCGTCCGCCCATGCGCTCAATGCCCTTACGGACGATCGCTAACCCTACTCCGGTGCCGGGGTACGCTTCTGTCGTGTGCAGTCGCTCAAACGCCTGAAAAATGCGATCGTGATACTGAGGATGGATGCCAATTCCGTTATCTTCGACCCACAGCCGAACCAGTCGATCGCGAGAATCTGCCCAAATGCGAACCTGCGGGTGTTGATGCGTTGGAACGAATTTTACAGCATTGGTAATGAGGTTTAGCAGGGCTTGTGCCAGAGTAGTGCGATGTCCCAGAACCTCCGGCAATGGCTGATCAACAACGACTTCAGCATTGCAACGGTGCAGCTCATCCTGAATCTGCGTCAACACGTCGGCTACCAACAACGTTAGATTGAGCGGCTGAATTGCAATGTCAGCTTGCGATAGCCGTCCGTAACTTAGCAGGTCATTGACGAGCTGATCGGCTTGTTGAGCTGAATTGGTAATCTCTTGAGCATATAGGCGTGCGGTAGAGTCAAGCTCGCTGCCGTAATCCTCCAATAAGGCTTGAGAGAGTCCCTGCATTGCGCGTAGAGGTGCCCTCAAGTCGTGAGAGGCAGAATAATTGAAGGCTTCCAATCCCTCGATCGCTTCCTGAAGTGCAGCGGTACGTTCTGCCACTCGCTGTTCCAGTTCTTCGGTGTAGGATTGCAACTGCTCTCGCAGCCGAGTCTGTTGAATCACAACAGCAAGCTGGTTAGCAACTTCTTGAGCAATTTCCTGACTTTCCACGTCAAATGCTGACGGCTCGTTGGCAAGCAGATAAAGATCACCAATTAAATCTCCCTCAACAAGCAGCGCAACAATCAGCACGCTCCGCATTCCATGAATAAATTGCTCCTCTAACAGGGGAGGACGCTGAAGCATCGTTCCCAGGTCTTCAATGTGGCGCACCGCTTCTCGATACCGCAAGCCATCCGGTGACGATAAGACCGTAATTGGTACTGAACCCGCTGGCGTTGAATTTCCTTGCCCTGCCAGAATTTGAGCTTCATTGGTCGCAAAATTAAACAGAACAATGATTGCCTGCTGATAGGAAATAACCTGACTCAAACGCTCCAAGGCGACCTGGGCAATTTCCTGCGATGATGTTGCTTGTAGAATGGCACGATCGATTTGTTGAAGAGTCGCTAGCCGCTGCGTCGATCGCCGTAACGCTTCTTCAAACCGCTTCCGGGGTGTAATATCAACATTTACCGCAACGGCACTCACAATCTCACCTAATTCGTTCCGAATTGGAACAGCAGAATTGAGAATTGTTTTTTGCTGTCCGTTAAACGTCTCGACATCAATTTCCTCATTGATGGCAGTTTCTCCATGCAGCAGAGCACGTCTCAGCGCTTGATCGGCAAACGCGATCGACGGACCCGTTTTTGCCCACCAACCTTTATGCGCTTCAATGCCTCCCGCCTGGACCGTATCCTGTCCCCAAATCGATCGAATGGCTGTGTTTAGCTCTAAGGTTTCTTCAGCCGCAGTAGCAATAGCCACGCCGACGGGTAACAGATCCAGCAGCACCTTCAGACGTTTACGCTCTAATTCACTGGCGGATTTTTCTTGCGTCAGCAGTTCCTCGGTCTGCTTACGCGCTGTAATGTCAAACCGGATAGCAAGGAATTGAAATGGTTTGCCGGATTCGTCTAAAAAGGGAACGATCGTCGTATCAACCCAATAGTGAGACCCATCTTTGGCTCGGTTTTTAATCTCCCCATGCCAAACGGCACCCTGAGTAATCGTTGCCCACAACGCTTGAAAAAATGTTTTGGGATGATAGCCAGAATTGACAATGCGATGGGTCTGTCCAATCAGCTCGTTACGGCTGTATTTGGAGATCTCACAGAATCGATCGTTGATCTCGGTGATTACTCCCTTAGCATCGGTCGTTGCCAGAATGGCTGCCTGATCCAGTGCGAACTTCACATCTGACAGATCCTTTAGCAACTGTCGCTGGATGGCTTCTGCTTCAAATCGCTCAGTGATGTCTCGCGCAACGCCAATAACGCCAATAATGTTGCCTTGACCATCACGGTAGGGATCTTTGCTAGTCAGAAACGTATGCATACCATCGGATTCTGGCAGCGTCTCTTCCAAAGTTTGAGACGTTCCAGTTGCCATAACGACGTGATCGATCCGCTGGACGGCGATCGCGTTTTCTAAAGGCAGCAGCTCTGTATCACTCTTGCCTAAAATCTCTTCTTTCGGCTTGCCAAAAATTTTAGCGGTGGCTGAATTTGCAAGCTTGTACCGCCCCTGCGGGTCCTTGACGAAAACAGCATCTGCTGTCCCTTCGATTACGGACTGAAGCAACCCATAACTTTCCTGTAATGCTTGTTGGCTGCGTCTGCGTTCGGTAATGTCACGAGTGACTGTAGAGAAACCGCTCAGATTGCCATTTTCATCTCGCAAAGCAGTAATGATTACATTAACCCAAATTAACGATCCATCTTTGCGCCGACGCCATCCCTCATCCTCATAGTCTCTCTGTGCTGCTGCCACTTGTAGCGCTTGCTCTGGTCTGCCTTGGGCAGCGTCTTCGATCGGGTAGAAAATAGAGAAATGCCGTCCTAGAACTTCCGCTGCCTGATAGCCCGTAATCAGAGCAGCACCACTGTTCCAGGTTGTGATGCAGCCGTTGGAATTCAGCCCAAAAATGGCATAGTCTTTGCTTCCTTCCACTAGCAAGCGATACTGTTCTTCGCTCGCCTTTAGAGATAGTGCCGCTTTCTCTGCCCGCTGTTTTTCCCTGCGTAAAGATTCACTCAGCCAACTGATGAAGATGCCCTCCACTAGGAAGATTGCAATCCGCGTTGCATTCGCCGCATCAACCCCTAACAAGCTGAAGTAGGGTGGGATAAAGAAATAGGTTCCGAGCAATGCACTCAGAACCGTTGAAAGTAAGCCTGGACGGAGTCCTCCGTACCAAGCGCTCAACATAACTGGAATGATGAATACTAGAAGGGGAGCATTACCATTCAGAACTGGCACTAGCGAGGCCCGCAGCAGTACTGTCACCAGGCTTGCTAGTACGGCAACACTGTACTCAGACAGCAAGAACAGTCTCACCCTTATCATCGCTCACCCTAGTTGAGAGAGTTGAGGTGCAGCCTCTCGGAGAAGAGTAATACTGCTGCAACCGCTACTATCTCATGCTAGCTTTACGAGCCCTTTTATGACTAAGATAATCGATCGCAGAACAAGTCAATACAGGACACAAGCTTATATCAGGAGCTCGCCAAGCCTTATTTCAATTACCTTTAGCAGCCGATAGGCGCGCTCAATCTGTGGACGCCTATCGTAGTGAATAAACTCGTAGTGTGCAGCGCAAAAACCTATTTGATTGAGTAGTTCTACCTGGTAATTGCGTTGAAAGCAATGCTATCTCTGCAAAAGCAGATATCTAAGGTAAGGAAACGTTGAGATCACTAGAGAGAGCACCAGGGTTCACCCCATCTGCCATCGTAGCTCCACGTAAGTACGCTTGACTTAGATTGGCGTCGTTTAAGTTGGTATCACTCAAATCAACGTTCGTCAAATTTGCTTTGCTCAAATTCGTTTCAGTAAGATTCGCTCCAACCAAAACTGCGTCCGTGAGATTCGCGTGCTTCAGATTTGTTCTGGTAAGATTTGCCTTAGTTAGATTGGCACCAGTAAGGTTAGCACCGCTCAAATTTAAGTTTCTTAGATTTGCTGCTATCAGGTTCAGGTTTCTAAAATCCCTCTGCCCTGCCGCGTAGCGACTCATAAGCTCTTTAGTATTCATGGTGTTTAAAAGAGCTAAAGGGTTACCTAGCATATAAACCAACCTCCCGAAGACGAACAATGGGTAAGCACTAATCTGTAACCGAACACAATAAACCTTTCGATCGACTTCTTATCTGTTCTGTAAACTGCTGCAGAAATTGGCTCAAGACCAGACGGGCTTTTGACCTAACGGCCAAAGACCCGTCCACAGAGCTCGTTTTCCCTATGAATGCTTCCAGAACATTTAGAAGCTAATAGCGAAACTTTCTCTTGCGCTGCTTGTGGATCGCAAGCGCTTTGCGCTTGCGCTTTTCAAGCGGAGTCTCAAAGTGGCGATGTTTCCTCATGTCTGGAAAAATTCCTGCTTTGGAAACCTCCCGCTTAAACCGACGCAACATCGATTCAATTCCTTCGTTTTCACCAGGAATGACTTGAGTCATCTAATCTCCTTACAAACTGGCTGGCTTCGAACCGACTGAACGTAAGCACCTTTAGCAGAAAGACAACCTTACTTGCCTGACCTTAAAGCTGTAGAGGCTAAACGAGCTTAAATCCAGAATCTCTAGGCTTAGTAGCGTCGAGAAGAGCCGCCGCCGCCGCCGCCCTTATTACCGCCCCAGCTACCGCCGGAGGAACCTCTTTCTTCACGAGGTTTTGCTTTGTTCACCTTGAGGTCACGCCCCATCCACTCAGCCCCATCTAGGGCCTCAATGGCTGCATCTTCCTCTGCGTCTGTCCCCATTTCAACGAACGCGAATCCACGAAAACGTCCGGTTTCGCGGTCTGTAGGCAACTGGACACGTTTGACTGTACCGTATTCTGCAAACGTCTGAGTCAAATCCTCCTGGGTGACTTGGTAGGATAGGTTGCCGACGTAAATTGACATGAAAAGTCTCCAAAATCAGAAGTGTGGGGAGTTAGATTCGGAGAAACGCTTTCAAAACGAATTACACAGCCGAAAATAAGCCTCTCTAAGACACTAACACAAGACGGGCAGGAGTAGGGAAAATACGTTAGAGTTGACAACATGAATGTTACTGAACTCCAAATGCTGTATGCGGCTGGGGAACGAGATTTTCACAATATTGACCTCAGTTCAGCGAGTCTTAGCTACGTGGATCTGAGGGGTGCAAGTCTTATAAGAGCCAATCTACGTCACGCGAATCTACGCTGGGCTGACTTGCGTCAGACAAGCCTGCAATGGGCTGATTTAAGGGGAGCAGACTTAAGCTGGGCAAAGTTGGATGAAGCCGATTTAAGCTTTGCTAACCTGAAGGGGGCAAAAATGCCAGATGGAACAATCCATGATTAAGGCATGGCACTAATGTCGAAGCAAGCTATTGATTGCAGCAAAGGCAGACTGAGCACCAAGAGCCTGCGGTAGTTGATGCATTGGGTAATCCTATGAGCTTTTACCTCACTTCTGGAAAGCCAGCGCTCTGAATGGAACCGATTGACGGTTGCCAGATAGATACTGACATGGCGCTTGGCGAGAAGAGCGACGATGCCGATGAGTGATTCCGCTGCTTCATGCTCAAGACAACAGTGCGTGATTCTGCTTAGACGCGATCGCAAGTACCTGCGGAAGTATGACAAGGCATTGGACTAAGCGTGCCACTTGGTTGAGAACTTCTCTGCCAAGCTTATGTGGTGCAATGACACGCCCTAAGCGTTTTGTAGATTGCGCCAATTCATTGGCATTCCATGCAGCTTTAGCAGTACCTAGCAGGTGCAGAAGCAATGGTAGAGTGGGCACTGCAAGCGAGAAGTCGTTTGCAAAACCCTAACTGCTTCCCTAACTGCTCACTTTACGGTTTCAATCCCTCCTATGTCTGCCTCAACCGTTGCCGTCATTGTTCCAGCAACCACCGCCAACATTGGTCCTGGATTTGATTGTGTGGGAGCAGCGCTGACGCTGTACAACCAGTTTGAGTTTTCGCTACTAGCAGCCGCGCATCCTCTAGAGATCACCGTTTCAGGCGTCGGAGCAGAGCGGGTCAAACCAGATGCCAGCAACCTGGTGTATCAGGCGTTTGTCAAACTGTATCAGCACCTCGATCGCAGCCCGCCCCCGGTTCACATCGCGATCAACATGAACGTTCCACTCGCGCGAGGATTGGGCAGTTCGGCAACGGCAATCGTCGGCGGTTTAGTGGGTGCGAATCATCTCGCCGGATTGCCGCTGACTCAGGCTGAGGTGATGCAGTTGGCGATCGCAATCGAAGGACACCCCGATAACGTCGTGCCTGCTCTGATCGGCGGTTGTCAGTTGGCGGCGTCAGGGAGCGATCGCCCTTGGGAAATTTGTGATTTGGAGTGGGACGCGGCGATCGTGCCTGTGGTCGCAATTCCCGATTTTGAACTGTCTACTGCCGAAGCGCGACGAGTGCTTCCCGACCAATACAGCCGCACCGACGCCATTTTCAACACGGCTCATCTAGGCTTGCTGATTCGGGCACTGGCAACTGGAAACGCCGATTGGCTACGCTCTGCGCTAGATGATCGGATTCATCAGCCCTACCGACAGGCGCTCATTCCAGGCTACGAAGCGGTGAGAGAAGCCGCGATCGGTGCAGGTGCGTACGGGATGGTGATCAGCGGAGCCGGACCGACGCTACTAGCATTGGCAAATTCTGACACCGTGGGAGCTGTCGAAGTGGCACTAGCAGATGCCTGGGTAGCGCAGGGCGTCTCCGTAGAGGTCAAGGGACTGCAGGTAGACAGGCAGGGCGCGATTAGCGAGTTTAAATCGGTCTAGCCAAGTCAAACGCTCAGTTCTATGGGCGGCGGACACGTAAAGCTAAGTGGCTGACCGTTGGGGTGGGCAACTTGCAGATGCATCGCGTGCAGGTGGTAGCCGCAGTCGCCTGGAACGGGCATTTCACCTGTATCTGAGGGTGTCAGCGCGATCGCCTGTCCGCCAATTGTGTAGAGCGGATCGCCAACAAGCGGGTAGCCTGCCGCTGCCAAATGAATCCGAATCTGGTGCGGGCGTCCCGTGAGGATGCGAACGTCTAGCAAGCTGGTGGCTGCATTGCGGCGCAGAACCTGACACTCGCTATAGGCGGGCAACCCATCGGGAGTTGCCATGTACAAGTGACCTAGAATTGGATGCGATCGAGGGCCAATCGACTGCTCTAC
>NZ_JACJPG010000488.1 GCF_014695955.1 Leptolyngbya sp. FACHB-36
GCCTAGTCACAGGTTAAATTGCGGACAATTTGCGAGACAATGAGGCACCAGAATTGCTGCCTTAGTCTTTTGGCAGCGAATTGCCAACCGCCAGTTCAACCCCGCTCATTCGCTTATGACTCTTGATCCTGTCTTTGCTACCCAACTCGCTGCCTCGGCTGACCGTCTGTTTGCTTTGATCGATCAGTTTAGCCAAGCACGAGTGTTGGTGGTCGGTGATTTGACGCTGGACGAGTTTCTGACTGGGCAAGTTGAGCGCCTCTCTCGTGAGGCTCCGGTGCTGATTATTCGGCACGAGGAAACACGCCAAGTGCCCGGAGGCGGTGCCAATGCTGTGTACAACTTGGCGCAGTTGGGCGCGCAGGTTAAGTCCGTCGGGCTGATTGGCAAGGACGATCAGGGGCGGGCGCTGCGGAGCCTGTTTGAGGCGGCAGGAATTGATACCCAAGGCATCGTGGTGGACAGCGATCGCCCGACCGTGACCAAAACCCGCATCTCTGGGCACGCACGTCAATCCGTGACGCAGCAGATCGTCCGGGTCGATCGTAAATCCGATGAGCTTCCCAACCTGGATCTCCAGCTGCAGTTGGCAGAGTACATCCGGCAGCAGCTTGACTCAGTAGACGCCGTGGTTTGTTCGGACTATGGCGATGGCACGCTGACGCCGATCGTGATCGAAGCCGCTCTGTCCCATCCGCGCAGCATCGTGGATACCCAGAAGTTCCTCAAGCGCTACACAGGCGCAACCATCTTTACGCCGAACCTGCCAGAAGCCGAGCAGGCGGTGGGCTACTCGCTCGTTTCGCTGTCGGGCGCGGCTGATCCGACGCTGATCCGGCGAGCAGGACGCGATTTGCTAGAGCTGACGCAGGCGCAGCACATCCTAATTACGCGCGGCGAGGACGGCATGAGTTTGTTCGATCGCACCGGAACTGAGCAGCACATTCCCGCTTTCAATCGCACAGACGTATTTGACGTCACGGGCGCGGGCGATACGGTGGCGGCGGCGCTGACACTCGGGCTGACAGCGGGAGCCTCGCCGTGGGAAGCTGCCGTTTTGGGCAACTTAGCGGCTAGTATTGTCGTACGGCAGTTTGGTACCACAACGACCACGATCGACGAGATGAAAACAGCACTGCAGCAATTTCTCGATAGTGCTGCTGCATAAGGCTTTTAGCCATACTTTGGCTGGGGTACTTACCCTACAAAACCCCTCAGCTTAAATTTTTCCGGACCACTTCTATGGAGAGATGCTAGATTCTCTAAAGACTCTAGCCATCCAGTCAACATGCAGAAGCAACAAAGAACCAAAGCATTGGCGATCGGGGCAGGCTTGTGTGCCTTGGTGCTCGGAGCCGGAATTCCCCTAGCCATTTCGGGCGGTTTGCTGAAGATGTTGCACGAGGGATCGCCGACCGCGGGTCCTCTGCTGTCCCCGGACGGTCCCAGCGTGCGCGGAATTGAAACGCTAAAGGCAATGCCGACCGGAAAGCGCACGGAAAAGCTGAAGGCAATTGCAAAAGGTCACCAGGAGTCTCCGGAGCGTAACCGCGCCCGCTACCTGCTGGCAACCGATCTGCTGAAGCAGAGCCAGGGAAAAAAAGCGCTGGAGCAGTTGCAGGGACTAGAGAGCAGCTATCCGGTGCTGGCAGCTCCGATTTTGTCTAAGCGGGCACAAGCCTATGAGCAAGTCGGCGATCGCGATCAGGCACAGGCGACGCGGCAAAAACTGGTTCAGGAGCATCCCAAAAGTCCTTTAGCGGCAGAAGCGCTGGTGGCATTGGATCGGACCGATTCTAAATACGGCGATCAGGCGATCGCGCAGTTCCCTGCCCATCCCCGCACCCTAGACATCGTGCAGAAGCGGCTGAAGCAGAATCCCAAACAGCCAGAGCTGCTGCGGGTGGTGGCACGACACGGGCTGCATTTGCCGGGCTATATGGCAATGCTCGATCAACTCTCGACACAGCACACCGCGCAACTGACAGCGGAAGACTGGGAGGCGATCGGCTTTGGCTACTGGGAAAAGCAGGACTACGGCAGGGCAGGTGCGGCGTATGCTCGCGCTCCCTACACGGCGCAAAACGCCTACCGCACGGCGCGGGGGCTACAGCTTGGTGAGAAAGGCGGCGCAATTCAGGCGTACCAGCGGCTGGTTAAGGATTTTCCAAACGCGCAAGAAGCAGGACTAGGGCTGCTGCGGCTGTCGCGGCTGAGTGAGCCTACGATCGCCATGTCCTACCTGGACCAGCTAACTCACCGTTTCCCAGTCCGGGCAGGCGAAGCCCTCTTGGAAAAGGCAAAGCGGCTGGACGCGATCAACAGCACCCAGTCGGCAACGCAGGTGAGACAGGTGCTGCTGTCCCGTTTTGGTAAGTCGGACGCGGCGGCAGAGTTGCGCTGGACCCTGGCACAGCAGAGCGCTACGGCAAAGGACTACCAAGCGGCGATTCAGTGGGCAGAACCGATTCTGAGCCAGAACCCGGAGAGCGAAGTGTCTCCGCAAGCGGGCTTTTGGGTGGGTAAGTGGCAAAGCCAGCTCGGCAAATCTCAGGAGGCGAGAACGGCGTTTCAGCGCGTCCTAACTCAGCATCCAGAGTCTTACTATGCGTGGCGATCGGCGTCGTTTTTGGGCTGGGAGGTTGGCGATTTTGCCAACGTGCGCCAGTTTAACCCCAGTGTGGCGCGACCAGACGGTCGACCACCCTTGTCCGCTGGCTCTGACACGCTGAAAGAGCTGTACCAACTAGGGCAAGACGCAGATGCGTGGGCGATGTGGCAGGTGGAATTCCAGAACCGAATGCAGCCGACGGTGGCGGAGCAGTTCACGGATGGCGTCATGCGGCTTGGCGTGGGCGACTACCTCGACGGCATTTTCATGGTGTCGTTTTTGAAGGAGCGAGAAACCCCGGAGGAGCAGTCCCAATATCGCGACTTGAAAAAGCAGATTCCCTATTGGCAAGCGCTGTATCCGTTTCCGTTCCTAGAGTCGATCGAAACCTGGTCTCAGGAGCGGCAGCTTAATCCACTCTTGGTGACGGCTCTGATTCGGCAAGAGTCTCGGTTTATGCCGGGAATTCGATCGTCCGCAGGTGCAACGGGACTTATGCAGGTGATGCCTGACACAGCAAACTGGGTTGCCGGCAAAATTAAGCTGAAGCAATTCCAGCTCAACGACCCAGAGGACAACATTAAACTGGGCACTTGGTACCTGGATTACACCCATCAGGAGTATGGCAATAATTCTCTGCTAGCGGTTGCCAGCTACAACGCCGGTCCGGGTGCAGTCGGCGGCTGGGTGGAGAAGCGGGGACTGGGCGATCCGGATGCGTTCGTGGAGTCGATTCCCTACGATGAGACGAAAGGCTACGTCAAATCGGTGTTTGAAAACTACTGGAACTACCTGCGCCTCTACAATCCAGATATCTCCCAGAAGGTAGCGCAGGTGTCGAAGGAGCATCCGAAAGACGAGTCCTGATCCAGCGGCGCATCGGGCTGGACTGACAGATTCAACGGCTTCACTGGACTCAACGCGCCATCGTCAGCGGTAGCTCAACGATGAATTCTGCGCCATGTTCCGGGCAGGAGCAGCACCGCATCGTTCCTCGGTGCCGCTCAGTCACAATCTGGTAGCTAATTGATAAGCCCATGCCTGTTCCTTTTCCAACTGGTTTCGTTGTGAAGAACGGGTTGAATAGGCGGGGCTGAATCGATGCTGGAATGCCAGGACCATTATCTGAAATCCGAATCACGGCGCGGCTCGCGATGATCTCTGTTTGAATCCAGATCGTAGGGTGATGGATTGCACCGCTTAAAACGGCTTCGTCTAGCGCGTCGATCGCGTTGACCAAGATATTCATGAATACCTGGTTTAACGGTCCGGCATAGCATTCGACGAGGGGAAAGGTTCCATAGGTTTTGATCACCTGAATGGCAGGGCGATTGTGATTTGCTTTGAGACGGTGTTCCAGGATGACCAGAGTGCTGTCGATGCCTGCATGAATATCGACGGCTTTGACCTCGGCTTCGTCCATGCGCGAGAAGGTGCGGAGCGAGAGGACGATATTCTTAATTCGATCGGCACCCAGTTTCATTGAGGTCAGCAACTGGGGCAAATCTGCTTTCAGAAAGTCGAAATCGATCGCTTCAAGATGTGTCTGGATCGCCGAATTGGGCGTGGGATACTGGTCTTGATAGAGATCAATCAGATGCAGCAGGTCTTGGATATAGCTGGTGGCTGGACGGAGGTTGCCGTAGATGAAGCTGACGGGATTGTTAATTTCATGGGCTACCCCTGCCACCAATTGACC
>NZ_JACJPG010000489.1 GCF_014695955.1 Leptolyngbya sp. FACHB-36
AGCAGCACACCTTTGGGAATGCGAGCACCCACCGCCGTAAAGCGCTCTGGCTTTTTGAGGAAGGTGACGACTTCTTGTAGCTCTTCTTTGGCTTCTTCGATGCCAGCCACGTCTTCAAACATGACGCCTGTCTTTGCCTCCATTTGGAAGCGGGCGCGGGACTTGCCAAAGCTCATCGCCTGTCCAGGTCCACCCGGAACGTTGCTGGAGCGCCGGAACAAAAAGAATAGTCCGCCAATCAGCAGCACTGGGAAGAGCAAGTTTCCTAGCAGACCCCAGATCGCACCGTCATTTCGCATCGGGTGAGAGTCCAGACTGATCTTCGAGTTTCTAAGACGAGAAACGAGCTCCGGTGCGTTTCCTGGCAAATCCACTCGCAGTCGTTGCAGGCGATTGTCCAATTCAGGGTCTACTGCTTCCACGATCGCGGTTCGTCCGCCATCATACAGATCCACACTGACCACTCGATTGGTGTCCAAATATTCCAAAAATCGCCCGTAGGTCATGCGAGTGCTTGCCGCATTCTTCCCTGTGTTTGCGGGTACGGAAGCCAACGACCCCTGCCATAGGAAAAACCCAATTACGAGGGCAGGTAGCGCCCACAGTAAAGCAGTTCTCCAAGAAAATTTCATAAATCAACGCCCTCTAGATACACGATTCAGTCTCCAATAGCGTGGAGGAAATGCCCACGATGCTGCTCACCCAACCCGCTTAAATGCAGTTTTCCTTAAAGGGTTTGTTCAGCAGCAGACTGCGTCGAACAGCCTGGCTGAGTTAGGAATGTTAATTAAATTTAACGTAATTATCAGGATCGGGGCAACCAACTTCGTGGAGGCGATCGCCCGTCGTGCAGAGGGCTGCGCCCAAACGCCTGTGCTATGGTCGGAATAGCTCCTGAGGGAGGACAAGTGCCGTGGTGAAACGAAGTCTGATCGGGTTGGGCGCAGCGATCGTGCTGAGTGCGAGTGCAGCCGTGGCGGCAGAGCTACCCATCGTAAAATCGGCAACGTTGGGGACGACTTTGAATGTTCCCTGGTCGAAGCCTGTCCAGGTTGTTGACCCGTTTGAGGGAACCTTTATCGCGGTATTTGACCGCAACTACTTTTTAAGTCAGTTTTTAGAGGAGACGACTCGCGTCGATGTGCTGAGCCTCTGGAGCCGCCCATCGATTCGGTTTTTAGTCGCCTCTCGCGATCGCGACTGCCGTGTTGGATACCGCTACAACGGTTCCCTTGGCGGTTTGAACTGCGTGGATTTGACTCAATCCAGAACCGTGATTGGTCTATTCGTCAAGGTGGGCGATCGCGTCGTCCGGCTCGATGGGCAGAACAGCACGTTTCAGGTGACTGAGGAATTAGCAAACTCGCTGAGAAACGCGCCTGACGGCAACGTCAATATTCGTCTAGTGACCGATCAAGGCGAAACAATCGACACTGAAATTGGCAAAGAAACGGTCAAAGCCTGGAAAACAGTATTTACGCTTTGACTTGTCGAGCGCGTCTCGACTGTGAAATCTGCATGCTCAACAGAATTACGGGCAGCAGTCCCACCAGGACGATCGCCAGTGCTGGAGCCGCCGCTTCTGCCAGTCGCTCATCGGACGCTAGATTGTACACGCGCACGGCGAGGGTATCGAAGTTAAACGGACGCACGATCAGCGTTGCAGGCAGCTCCTTCATCACGTCCACAAACACCAGCACCGCCGCTGTAAACAAACCGCTACCCAGCAGCGGCGCATGAATTCGCAGCAGCGTTTGGGTTGTGCCCAATCCTAAACTACGGGCAGCGTCGTCCAGACTTGGCTTAATGCCGACAAGGCTGGCGTCTATGCTATTGAACGACACCGCCAGAAATCGCACGAGGTACGCAAACACCAGCGCCATGATCGTGCCGCTCAGCAGCAGTCCGGTGGCAATGCCAAACGTTGATTTCATCCAGGCGTCGATCGCGTTGTCCAGACCCCCTAACGGAAACAGGGTTCCTACCGCAATCACGGAGCCAGGAACCGCATAGCCCAGCGCCGCCGTTTGCGTGGCGAGTCGCATGCCAAAATTTGGACGCAGCCGCCGCCCGTACGCCAGAATTACTGCAATTACCACCGCGATCGCCGCAGTCAGCAGGGCCAGAATCAAACTGTTGCTAGCAAACTCCCAGAGGCGATCGTTCGGATTAGCCGCGCTGGCAAAATCGTCAGAGCTATCGCTGGTTGTCGGAGACAGCATCATCTGCACCAGCAATCCGGCGGGCAGCAGTAGCCCCAGCACGATCGGCAACCCGCACACGATCCAGGCAGCGATCGCCCGTGCTCCCCGGAGGCGATGCGTCGGCAACTCCTGGTAGCGCTTTGGCTGGTAGTAGCGCGCCTGTCCCCGCGACCACTGCTCTAGCAGCACCAGCACCAAAACAAACCCCAGCAGGCACGCGGCCAACTGCGAGGCAGCCAGCCGCTCTCCCATACCAAACCAGGTGCGATAGATTCCGGTGGTGAACGTATCCACCGAGAAGAACTGCACCGTCGCATAGTCGTTCAGGGTTTCCATCAGCGCCAGCGACAACCCTGCCGCGATCGCCGGACGCGCGAGCGGCAGCGCTACCCTAAAGAAGCTGCGCCAGGGACCACAACCTAAACTGCGGCTGGCTTCCAGCGTACAAACCGATTGAGTTAGAAACGCCGATCGCGCGAGTAGGTAAACGTAGGGATACAGCACCAGCGTCAGCATCACCACCGCGCCCCCGAGCGATCGAACGTTGGGGAACCAGTAGTCGCTCACGCTCTCCCAACCAAAGGTGGTTCGCAGCGCTGTCTGCACGGGACCGTAGAATTCCAGTAGTTCCGTGTAGGTGTAAGCCAGGATGTAGGCGGGTGCCGCCAGCGGCAGCAGCAGCCCCCACTCAAGCAGGCCGCTGCCTGGAAAACGGCACATCGTCACCAGCCATGCTGTCCCAGTCCCAATCACCGTCACTCCCACCCCCACTCCTAGCATCAGCCAGAGTGAATTTGTGATGTAGGTCGGTAGCACCGTGCTAGCCAGGTGACTCCACACCTCTCCAGCATTTGCAAAGACGCTGCTGAGGACGGTCAGCACGGGGATTGCAAGCACTAGGGCGATCGCCGTCACAAGCGTAGTCCAGCCATTGGGAAGCCGGAGCGCTTCGGTGCGTTGGGCAATACGAGACGTCTGCATGAGAAACCGAAATGATTTTCAAAAATCAC
>NZ_JACJPG010000049.1 GCF_014695955.1 Leptolyngbya sp. FACHB-36
GCTTGAAACCCTTACTGTGTAAGGAATGGACACAACTGGACTCGAACCAGTGACCCCCACGATGTCAACGTGGTGCTCTAACCAACTGAGCTATGCGTCCGAACGGTATATCAGTTTAGCATAGATTGAACAGAAGATGAAGCTTTTAAATTCTGACTTTCCTTCGATCGAAAGTAGAATAGTTCTCGTTCCCAATATAGAATGAGATTCATTCTCGAAAGCATCTTGGCGTTGACAAGGAAGGCATTATGGTTCGCGCCCGTCTACGATCGTTCGTGATTGCCTCACTGCTGCTGCCTGTCGTGCTAAGCGGCTGCAATACAACTCGCCCTGAGGCTAGTCAGCAAATCACGACAAACACAGCGGCTTCTTCAAACAAGTCACTTAAGGTGTTAACCACTTTTTTGCCCGTGTATTTATTTACTAAAGCCGTTGCAGGCGACGCAGCAACGGTAGATATTTTGATCCAACCAGGCACCGAGGTGCACGAATACCAATCCACTCCAGCCGATGTGCAAGCGATCGCTCAGGCAGATGTCGTGGTGAAAAACGGGTTAGGCGTGGAAGAATTTCTGGATGACACGATTAAAAGTGCTGAGAACAAGAATTTGAGAGTGATTGATGCCAGTCGCGGGATTCAGGTAATCGATGAGGCTTTGACTGTAGGTAGCACCAGCGGTGAAGCAGAACATGACCACGCAAACGAGACCACAAAAACTGGGGAGAAGACAGCAGGGCACAACCACGAAAGCGGCAATCCCCATGTTTGGCTTGATCCGGTTCTGGCAAAGCAGCAGGTCGAGAACATCCGCGATGGCTTGATTGCCGCCGACCCCACTAACCAAGCCACCTATCAAGCAAACGCCGCTGCTTACATTCAGCAGCTATCTAAGCTCAATGACCAGTTTGAGCAACGGCTGAAGGGATATCGCGATCGCACCTTTGTAACATTTCACGATGCCTTTCCCTATCTCGCCAAGCGCTATCAGCTTCAACAAGTCGCTGTTGTAGAAATTCCGGAGGATCAGCTTTCGCCCAGTGATGTGCAAAAGGCAGTCGCAACCGTGAAGCAATACAAGGTAAAGGCACTGTTCAGCGAACCAGGAGTCGATAACAAGCTCCTGTCTAGCCTGTCTAGCGACCTGAATTTGACGCTGCGTCCCCTGGACTCGTTAGAAGCAGGACAGCTTGATCCCAACTACTACTTCACAGCGATGAACACAAATCTTCAAACTCTAGAAACTGCATTTAAGTAAGTCATCATGAGCGCTCATTCATTAAACGGCGCGGTGGAAGCTCCTTCTCCAGTGCTAAAGGTAGAAAATTTAACGGTGTATCGCGGACGGCACGCGGCGGTGCGGCAAGTGTCGTTTGAGTTGCAACCGGGAGTGTCGGCGGCGATCGTGGGTCCCAATGGGTCCGGCAAGAGTACCCTAGTCCAAGCACTGCTAGATGTGCTGCCGCGTGCTACCGGAACTGTAGAAATTTTTGGGCATCCGCTGGCGCGGTTGGGGCGCTTGCGATCGCGCATTGGCTACATGCCGCAGAATTTTATCTTTGATCGAGGGATTCCGCTGTCAGTAGCGGAATTAGTGGGG
>NZ_JACJPG010000490.1 GCF_014695955.1 Leptolyngbya sp. FACHB-36
CCTGGCAAATCTTGAATATCAAACGCCGATTGCTTACGACGTAAAAGCGGAATTGCTTCGTTAAAAAACTCAGTTTTAAATAGGGTTAATTCAAGCATAGCGATGAACGACGATTGGTATTTGAGCGTTAAGCTGCGTTAATCGTCGCTAAAGCAATCCGTTTGTGACTCTATCAACTGGGGCGAGTTAGAGAATGGTTAGATCTACCGATCGAAGGAACTTCAAATAAATTAATACAAAATATTAAACTGTATATTTGCTAACAGCTTAAAACATATATTTCTGTTCAGATGCTTTTTGAATTTCAACACAGGTCAATACGATAAAGTTTGAGTTTCAAAACGTTTTTCAAGGATGAAAGAGTAGCACAAGATACTGTTTTGCCACTGACACAGAAAAACTGAATCGTGGACGCTGAGAACGTTAACGTATTGTAACGCTTTGTTAAGAACAGTGCCCACGATCGAATCAATCTCAAGCCCGCGCAACGCCATCATGGCGAGCGGCCCGCTGCACAGCACTGGCAACGGCTGTGGCAACCCGCTCATCAAACACCGAAGGGATAATGTGGTCCCGTGTTAAATCTGTTGGCTTCACTAGGTCTGCGATCGCCGTTGCAGCCTCTAGAAACATGCTGGTCGTAAACGTTGCAGCGCGACAGTCCAACACGCCACGAAACATGCCAGGAAATGCCAGCACGTTGTTAATTTGGTTGGGATAATCGCTTCGCCCCGTTGCCATCACTGCCACATCGCTCGTCACCAACTCTGGCTGAATTTCTGGCACCGGATTTGCCATCGCAAACACAATTCGGTCCGGCGCCATCGATCGCACCATCTCTGGTGTCAGCACGCCCGGACCGCTAACGCCCAAGAAAATATCGGCGCCGTGCAGCGCATCTGCCAAACTGCCGCCTTGATCAACCGCAAACTCGCGCTTCTGGTCGTTGAGGTCCGTCCGCGTCTTCGCCAGAATGCCTTTGGAGTCGCACATCGTAATGGTGGTGGCTCCGGCTTTTTGCAGCAGTCGCGCGATCGCCACCCCAGCGGCTCCCGCCCCATTGATCACAATTCGCACGTCCACCAGCGACTTATTAACCAGCTTCAGCGCATTAATCAACGCTGCCAGCGTCACAATCGCGGTGCCGTGCTGGTCGTCGTGAAACACAGGAATATTCAGCTCTCGCTGCAACCGAGCTTCGATCTCGAAGCAGCGCGGCGCTGAGATGTCCTCTAAGTTAACGCCGCCAAACACAGGAGCCAGATTTTTCACCGTCTCGACGATCGCGTCGGTGTCCTGCGTTGCCAAACAGACCGGGAACGCATCCAAGCCGCCAAACTCCTTGAACAGCAGCGCCTTTCCTTCCATCACGGGCAGTGCGGCTTCCGGTCCCAAATTGCCTAAGCCCAGCACCGCGCTGCCATCGGTGACGATCGCCACGGTATTTTGCTTAATCGTCAGGTTATACACCTGCTCTGGGTCCTGAGCAATAGCAGTGCAAATTCTGCCCACTCCCGGTGTGTAGGCCATTGCCAGATCCGCCTGACCCCGCAGCGGAATCCGACTTTGAATGGTAATCTTGCCGCCGCGATGCAGCGTAAAGGTACGATCGTAGACGTTCAGCACCTTGATTTCTGGAAGCGCTTTCACGGCTTCGACGATCGTTTCTGCATGTTCCGTACTGGCAGCATCCACAGTAATGTCTCGCACTGAGAGCTGTCGGGTTTGCTCGATCAGATCAATCTGACCCATGCTGCCGCCCAAGGTCGAAATTGCCTTGGTCACGCTTGCCAGCATACCGGGACGGTTAGGAACTTGGAACCGAATCGTCAAGCTGTAGCTAGAGTTGGGAGTAAGGTTGGTCATGGGGTGTTGGATTTTAGATTTAAGCTTTAGGATTGGCAGAATGAGCCAAGTCCTAACCCTTGGAGCGATCGCGCGCTCCTAGTTTAAGGAGTATTAAGTCCGCCATTGTATCAGGTCCCACCAATCCATCTGCATCCGGAGATACGCCAGCTGGAGGGAATAGCCGCTAGCGGTTAGCGATTCATCTTCACCATGCCCAGTCTTTACACCGAAATTGAGATCAACGCGCCTCGACGCGAGGTGTGGCAGGCGCTAATTGAAAAAGAGCGCTGGAAATACTGGAACACTTTTCTCTACGATTGCGAGCCAGCCCGACCCATGCGGCAGGGACAATCGCTGCTGCTGGCACTGCGTCGGGAACGCGGCGAAGCAGAAACGGAATTTGAAGCGATCGTCACTCGGCTGCAACCGGGAACGTGTCTCCGCTGGGTGACATCAATTCCTGGATTTGTCACCGAGCACGAATTTGAACTGGCGGATCAGGGGCGCGATCGGACCCAATACTTCCATCAAGCGCGATTCACTGGCGCGCTAACTCGCGTGATTCTGCCCTTTATTCGACGCGACGAGCACCAAGGCATGAAGCGAATGGCGTGGGAACTGAAGCACTACATAGAACGCTGTTAGAAAGATAAGACAGACGTAGGTTCCAGCGTCTCAGAAGAACGATCGTGTAATACCAATCATCCATGCTGAAGCTTCAGCATGGATGATGGTTTGCGTAAGTCCTAACTCTGTAAACCTCGATCGACGATTTGCTATTTTTTAGCGTTAATGCGGGAGAGAATTTATACCATTCTCTAAATTCCAGCGACCGCTCAAACCACCGAAATGTTAACGAAATCGAGCCTCTGCAATTGCGAATTCCGAATTCCAAATTGGTAGAGGTTGACTCTACCAACCGTCTTTGTCGGTGTCTTCCCAAACTTCCAAACCCAAGTCGCTCAGATAGACAAGAGCGTCTTGAATGTGCGTTTGATTTCCGCGTAGCTCTAGATCAAACCAACCATCGCCATTAGCATTTGCGCCTAAGATCGCCGCTGTAATATTGATGGTTAGCTGATAGTGCGATATCAAATGGGAAATGATGGGTTCCTGGTGATACTGCTTTGTAATCCGAACCCGAATGCGTTGCTGCGTGAGTCGATCGTCCTCGGCCTTGCTTAGCATAGTGATCACCATTGGTAGAAATCAACGTTAGTCGGGCGAATAGCCCATCGCTATCGGTCATTCACGCTTCAATCAGCATCCTTAATGCGAGTTTTCCGTTCCAAAATCTCCTTTAGCACCAGGGTTACAACCGCCAACAGCGCCAGTAGAACCGAGGCAGAATAAGCGGCTTCAGTTGCGTACTGCTTATAGGCCTCTTCTACGAACAGCGGTAAGCTTTGAGTTGTCCCCGCAATGTTGCCAGAGACGACGGAAACTGCGCCAAATTCGCCCATCGCGCGCGCATTCGTCAGAATCAAGCCGTACAGCAGACCCCAGCGAATATTTGGCAGCGTCACTCGCCAGAACGTCTGCCACTCGCTGGCACCCAGCGTCTTTGCGGCTTCTTCTTGATCGGCTCCGGCTTCTTCCAGCACCGGAATCACCTCGCGGGCAACAAACGGCATACTGACGAACGCTGTAGCCAGCACCATTCCCGGAAACGCAAAAATCACTCGAATTCCGTGCTCTTGCAGCCAACCGCCGAACCAACCCTGCCGCCCATACAGCAGCACAATCATTAATCCTGCGACTACTGGTGAAATCGCAAACGGCAGGTCAATCACGCTGAGCAGAAACGTCCGCCCCGGAAACCGCCGTCGCGCGATCGCCCACGCCGCGCAGAGTCCAAATATGGTGTTGAGCGGAATGGCGATCAGGGCTAGCATCACCGTCAACTGCATCGAAAACACAAAGTTTGGCTCAGTCAAGTTGTGCAGAAACGGACCCACGCCTTTACTGAACGCTTGCACGAACACATTCAGTGCGGGTATGTACAGTACCAGACCCAGATAGGCAACTGCCACACCAATCAGCACAGTCGGCACCCAGCTTTTCGGCTTCGTTGAAGCCGTCTTGCCTGTTGTTGAGTGAAGTCGAGTCGTTTCTACACTAGTCATATCGTCTTGCCCACGCTTGCAGAAGATTGATGCACAACAGAATCAGCAGTGAAATAATCAGCAGCACCATTCCAATTACCGTTGCGCCCGAATAGTCGTACTGCTCCAACCGCTGGAAAATCAGGATAGGCGCAATCAGATCTTTGAACGGCGTGTTCGACGCAATAATCACTGTTGAGCCATACTCGCCCACCGCTCGCGAGAACCCCAGCGCTACCCCAGTAAGAACGGCAGGCAGCAGCGGCGGAAAAATAACGCGCCAAAAGGTCTGCCACTCAGAGGCACCCAAGCACCAGGAGGCTTCTTCGACATCGCGCTCCATTTCGGCAAGCACAGGCTGCACCGTGCGGATGACAAACGGCAGCGAAATAAAGGTCATGGCAATGCCTACCCCTAGTCGAGTAAAGGCAATCTTGATGCCGAGGGGGGCAAGCAGCGACCCAATCCAGCCGTTTTCGCTGTACACCGTTGCCAGCGTCAGACCTGCAACGGCAGTGGGTAGCGCAAATGGCAAATCGACCGAGGCGTCAATGAAGCGCTTCAGCGGAAAGTCGTAGCGCACTAGAACCCAGGCAATTAGGGTACCGAAGACGCCGTTAAACAACGCAGCAACCAGCGACGTGGTAAACGTAATGTCGTAAGCAGAGAGGGCGATCGGACTTGTCGCAATCTCCCAAAATTTAGCAGGACCGACCAAACTTGATTTCACCAGCATGGCAGTCACAGGCAGCACCAGCATCACCGCCAGATAGCCCAGCATGATACGCCACGTCCAAGGCGCGTGGACGATTTGATGCCAGAACGCTTGCCACAGCGACGGAGATTCAGAGGTCGATCGGGTCGAAGAGGTAACAGCCATTGATGACAATTCAAGATTAATGAGGGCAGGGTAGGTTTTGTCGATCAATGACTCGTTCAACAAACCCCACCCTTGAGTTTTCTAGTGAAGCAATCTGAATGGCAAATAGCTGTTTGCTATGAGCCATGCAGCTTATCTGGCTGCGCGAATTTCGTCAAAGACGGCTCCATCCTCAAAGAACTTCTTCTGAACCTCGCCCCAGCCGCCGAATTCAGAGATTTTTGCCGCCTGTTTCACAGGTGGGTACTTCTCAGCCAGGGATTTGTCCTTCGCCAAATCGCCAAACGGTCTGTAGCCTACTTTGGAAAACTCCTGCTGCGCTTCGTCGGAGAACAGATACTTCACAAACGCTTCAGCCACTTCGCGGGTGCCGTGAGCGTCCACGTTCTTATCTACAACGGCAACGGGAGTGTCGATCGAAACGTTCACTTCCGGCACTACGTATTCCAGCTTTTCACCTTTCTGCTTCGCCAGAATCACTTCGTTTTCGTAGTTAATCAGGGCGTCTCCCTGTCCCTGCTTGGAAAAGGCATCGGTGGATTCACGAGCGTCCTTCGCCAGCACTGCCACGTTCTTGTAAGCATTGGTCACGAAGTCCTTGGCTTTGGCTTCATCACCACCCGACTTCAGCACTGTATTCCACAGCGCAATAAAGTTCCAACGGGCACCGCCGGATGTTTTCGGATCTGCTGTCACCCACTTAACGTCGCTTCGTGTCAAATCGTTGAACGATTTGATGTTCTTGGGGTTGCCCTCACGGGTAATAATCGCCGCGACCGTTTCACCCACAATGCCGCCATTTGGTGCTCTCTTATCCCAGTCTGAATTAACAAATCCCGCTTGCACCAGCTTCAGGACATCTGCGCCCAATGCTAAGTGAACAACATCTGCTTCCAAACCGTCGATCACGGCGCGAGTTTGGGAGCCGGAGCCGCCGTAGCTTTGCTTGAACGTAACCGTTTGACCGTGCTCTTTCTTCCACTGCTCTGCAAACTTAGGAATGATCGCATCGTGCGCCGTCTTAGGAATTGCGTAAGCAACCAGCGTCAGTTCAACGTCCTTCTTTTGGGCAGAGGCTGGGCTAGCGCTGTTAGCTGGGCTAGATCCCGTTGAAGCGGTGTTATTTCCTGAACAGGCAGCGACCACCAAGCTTAAGGCTGCTCCAACAACAAACAGCGAGACAAACCTACGCTGTGAATGGAATCTAAAGCCCGATCGCGGAACCACTTGCTTCAGTCGATTCCAAGCCTGCCGCCAAACGTTCATGAGGTTTTCTCCAAAACAATCCACAGTTAATCAGTCGAGTTACTGTATTTATGTCTATTGATTCTACCGAGGGCGATCCATAAACGCAATACGAACCTCCACCTTCTTGAGCGAAAAACGTGGAATTAGAAAATTTGGGAGGAGATGCGTTCAGTCTGTGTTGGCGGACGTTGCTGACGAAGCACTAGACCATTCGCGAAGAATCTACACGGTTGCAGAATGGCTGCAAGTTACAGCAATCAACATTACACCGTCAACATTACGCAGATATTTTCTGAATGGTAGGAAGCTGACTAGCATTATCCCACCACGCCCGAAGTTTGGGAGTCTGAGCAGTAATTGTAGCGAATTCAGGTGTGCGCGAGAGGTAGAGAAAAACTGGAATGAGGTAAAAGTCAGCAATGCTGAGGTCGCTGCCTAAGAGATAGGGGCTGCCGACAGTCAGCGCTTCGATCGCCTCTGCGGCTGTTTTTGCAGGCGCAACGGCACTTTGCACCGCGTCTTCGTCGGGGGTGCCGCCCTGACTCGGTACAATTAAACGCTGAATAACGATTGTGCTGATCGAAGCGGGATAAAGATAGCTATCCACGATCGCCATAATCTGGCGCATTCTAGCTTTAGACAACAGATCAGACGGGCTGAATTTGTTATTGGCTACCGCTGCGTCGAGATACTCTGTAACAGCAGCCGTTTCATAAAGAAATTCTCCATCAATTTCAAGGGTGGGCACTTTACCAAATGGGTTTTTAGCTAAATAGTCTGCCGACGTATTATCTCCATTGAAAATGCCAACATCTTTGAGGCTGTACTCT
>NZ_JACJPG010000491.1 GCF_014695955.1 Leptolyngbya sp. FACHB-36
TTCGATGCGATTCTGCCGCCGAATATGGGGTCAATTCTGGCGATCGGCGCGTCAATTCCACAGGTCGTTGCCACCGATGATGGATTGATGGGCGTGCGGCGGCAAATGCAGGTGAACATCACGTGCGACCACCGAATTATTTACGGTGCTCATGCTGCCGCGTTCCTGAAGGATCTGGCGAAGCTGATCGAGAAAGATCCGCAGTCGTTGACGCTGTAGTGTAATGGCGTTTACAGCCTTTCGTGCCTTTGCTTATCGCGTTCTAAGTAGCTGCACGAAGGTATCACTAACGGTGTGATCCTTCGTGTCGGCAGCGTACTGAATCAAATCCTCTTCAAAACTTGATCGTTGCAGTTTGGAACCGAAAGACTTGAGATCAAAGAACGTGCTTTTCACAGAAATCGCTTCACCACGCAGACACGAAATTTCTTACCAGCGCTGCTCAGTTGAAGCGTAATCTTGTCCTGTACCTATACAATGAGTTTGCAAAACTAACTCAAAGCGCGATCGTCTACAAAACGAGACTTAGCCTTTCGGATTAATTCTTTAACCGCTTTCATATTTAGGGCACAAAACAACAGGTCACAGGCAGCTTTGCCCATGACCTGTTTTCTATAAATCGACTACCAAAAACTAGAAGTTGCCAGAGGTTCTAGGAGCCAAACCTGCCTGAACGCCTGATGGTAGAATGACCTGATTGATGGCGTGAATCACACCATTTTCGGCTCTAATGTCTGCCTGGATCACCTGCGCGTTATTCACGGTCACACCCTGAGCGCCCGCTTGCAGGTTCAGCGAATCGCCCTCGATCGCTTCTTTAGAACCGGATTGAATTGCACTAGACAGCACCTCACCCTTGACAATGTGATTGCTGAGGATTCTAACCAGTAGATCCTGGTTTTCCGGCTGAACCAAGCGCTTAATTGTGCCTTCTGGCAGTGCTGCAAACGCTGTGTCCGTAGGAGCAAAAACGGTGTAAGTACCGTCATCCAGCCGCGCACCCAAACCAGCACCGCGAGAATCAGCTACCCGCAACAGTGCGTTGAACAGTTCAAATGAGGCGCTTTGACGCACGATCGAATCAATGCTTCCAGAAGCCGTTGTCGCAGGTACATCACTGCGAGAAGGAGCGGTCGGTGTCGTCTGGCTACCGCCCTGCGAAGGACTGCCTGTTGGATTCAGACGGTTGGAATTGGGGTCCTCGGTGGTAGAACCGGGAACTGCACGCGACGGAGCACTGGGATAATTGCGATCAGGGCGAGTCTGCCCATCCGTGCCACTGCCGCTACCGCCACTGGGAGTTGCACTGGGAGCTGATTGATCGCCGCTCGAAGGACCGTTAGGTGACGTGCGATCGAGGTTTTGCTGCTCGTTGTCCCGCGAGTTAGACGGCGAGGGGTTGTTCGGATAGGGAGACGGGCTGTTAGGGGTGGAATTGCGATCGGGATTCTGTTGATCGCCCGTTGTAGGACCGCTAGGAGCTAGCCGTGAGGGTTCATTTTGGTTGGAGTTTGCCGGAGACTGACCACTAGGGCTAGGTTGAGTATCCGTAAACGTGCTTCCCGGACTCGACTGCTGAGCCACCGCTGTCATGCTGGTAGTTGCGCCAAATCCAATGACAGCAAGCCCTGCCAAGAATTTAAGAGAGTACCTCATAAACGCTATCTCCATCGTGTACAATTATGAACTCCTTATAGTAGGTTGCAGCATAGTGCGATACCTCTATCAATTGAAGGAACAAGCATCTCTACCTCTTGAAAGACCTTGCGAGACAGCGAATGGTTGATCTTCCCAAAACCTTGGATGAAGCGGTTGCCCAAGCACAGACGGCCACTCATGCCGCAATCGCGGCAGGCTATAGTCGCCTGCAAATCGAGCTACGGTTGCCAGAATTAAAGCCGATGCCGCCTGCACAGCAGTACCTTTCTACATTTGCCGACCTAGGTTCCCATCTCAAGGTGTTCTTCACTGACGCTGGAGCTGCCGCACTGGCTCGCCGCGACTGGGGAAGCGGCCCCTTTCAAATTTGCAGCCTGGATGTAGCCGGGTCTAGACAGACGACACCTGTTGAGGAGCTAGTGTCTCCTGATGATCGACAATTTGTGTTTGTAGCTCCGTCAGCCGTTGAAGTGGCTCCCGTTGAGCAAGTTTGCACCGCCGCTGGAGACCGCCCCGTTGTTCTATTCAATCCGCGCCTTGAAGATGTAGGCGCTGTGGGAATTGGCTACACGGCTCGCCAGATCCGTAAACGGTTTCTCAACACATTTGAGCCATGTTACTACCTGGGACCGCTGGATGGCGTGGTGCTGCTGCGCTGCTATCCATCACCCTGGCAGGTTTGGCTAGAAGAGGGCGAGGACTACCGACTCATTGGCGAGGAACTTCTCAAACCTGACTCTGAGCGCTTGAATCAAATTGTTATCGCTGCCAGCGCAGGGCAATCGTCGTCTAAGCCAAGCTTTCTCTCAGAGATGCAGCGATTTCTCAAGGCGCTGGGGCAGTAAAGGATTGGTAAACTCCGATACGGTTTGTGTGATCTTTGACACAAATCATGGGAGAGACAAATTGAATCTGGGCATAATGAAAGCACTGATCCAAACCTTAATTGTGAAAGCGATGCGCGGTGAAGCATTGAACTGGAAGATACCTCGATCGGTTTGGAGCTTACCCCCACTCGAAAGGCGATCGCATGAGCGAGGATAGTTGTCGGCGGATCATTATTGGTGATGTTCATGGTCACTACGCAGGGCTAATGACGCTGTTAGAAGCCATTGCGCCAGGTCAGGACGACCAGGTATATTTTCTGGGAGACCTGATTGATCGGGGACCAGACAGCGCTAAAGTTGTTGACTTCGTACAGCAAAATCTCTACACCTGCTTGTTGGGCAACCACGAGCAACTGATGCTGGACGCCTTTCCCAACGGACGCATTCACGCACCAGCTCTGCAAGCGTGGCTCTACAGCGGTGGGCGGGCAACGGTTGCCAGCTACGGAGACGCAGGCATTTTGCTAGAACACCTCAACTGGTTCAAGCAGCTACCGATGTATCTGGATCTGGGCGACGTCTGGCTAGTGCATGCGGGCGTCAATCCCCATCTACCTCTTGCCTCCCAATCTGCACAAGAATTTTGCTGGATTCGAGATGAGTTTCACAGCAGCGCCACCCCCTACTTTTCTGACAAGCTGATCATCACGGGACACACGATTACGTTCACGTTGCCCAAAGTAGCACCTGGAGAACTGGCTCACGGCTGCGGCTGGCTGGACATCGACACGGGCGCTTACCATCCCAAGAGCGGCTGGCTGACTGGACTCGACTTAACCCATCGAAAAGTCTACCAGGTCAACGTGTTTCAGCAGTCCGTCCGCGTTCTGCCACTAGAGCGGGCGATCGCGCAGGTTGAACCCACTCAAGTCCATGCGCATCGACAGGCGCTGCATCTGTAAAGAAGTCTGTAGGAAGGAATTACCGCGCGTCTCTCTCCTGAGGTAGGCGCGATCGTTAGAGTCACTCGTTTGGAAAGGTTTGCGCCAGAAATGCTTCAGCAGCCGCGCGTGTGGAAATCACTCCATCCAACGTCGCCGCCGTCAGCCTCTCTAGAATCTGCTTAAACTGCGGACCGGGTTTGTAGCCCAGCGCTTTTAGGTCGGTGCCGTCCAGCAGCGGCTTGACCTGAGACCACTCGGTCAGATAACGCCAAATTTGCCGCCGCACCGATCGCTCACTCCGCAC
>NZ_JACJPG010000492.1 GCF_014695955.1 Leptolyngbya sp. FACHB-36
GCGCTGACTCGCGGCATTGTCAACAAAATCTTGCACGATCCGATGGTGCAGCTACGCACTCAGCAGGACATTGAAGCCCGCCGACAGGCAATGCAAACGCTAACGGTGCTGTTCAATTTAGAAGCGACTTCCAACAAGCAGTTCGGTTAGTTGAACGGGTTTTCTTAGCTAGTGAGGGGACGCGATCGACCGCTCGTTTCTTTTCCTGCGAGCTACCGTCTGCTCCCCTATCCTGCCATCGCGGCTAAATCGGGATTGGTGACTAAGCGCCCATCTTCCATGTAGACAATGCAAACCTGCGGATGATCCGGAGTGCCTCGTTTGAGCCTTCAGTTTGTTTGGGAGTGCTAATTTTCCGCACGACACGCGACGTTGCAGAACCTTAGTTGGCAAGAGTTTAGCCACGATCGCTTTGACTTAATTCGCGCCATCATTCGTCAACATGATTGCTTTCTGCGATCGCAGCACGTTATTAATCCAGATGCGCCTTGACCTGAACGCTGTAGGCTTTGGCGACGATCAAGGCGGCGACCTGTGTGAGCTATCTATTTGCGCAGGATGGCTCAAGCAACAAAGGCTGTGAGCCTCGATCGCCCACGCTCAGCGCATATTGACCACGTTTGAAGGCTGGGGCTGATTTCGTCGTTCCTGCAATGCCTTATCAACCAATTTTGCAATCAGCCAGGAAACCGATCGCTCTTCTGCCTCCGCCCATTCTTCCAGTTCCCTCTTCCACTCTGGGGGCACATAGGCAACTACTCGGTCTAACTCTGTCTTTCCGCCCATGCTTACTACCGAATGACTGCTGCTCTTGGCTGAACCTAGCATACAAGCAATAGACTAGCGCGTGTCGTGCTATGCTATGCTGTGCTAGCACGACACAGCACATGCAACACAGCACAAGAGTCGGTACAAGAGGGAGGCTCATGAATCACCAAAATCTGCTTTCGCGTACAGGAAATCTTCAAGCACGACCCCATCGAGGGGTTGTTTTACTGTCAGCACGAGAACTGGACAAAATGCGCCGAGTTGGGCGGCTTGCCGCAAAGTTACTCCAGCATCTTGAACCAATGATCAAACCTGGAGTCAGTACTCAAACCCTGAACGACGAGGCAGAGCAATGGACGCAGGCACAGGGCGCAGTCAGCGCCCAGTTGGGCTACGCTCCTCCCGGTCATTCTCCCTTTCCCCGCTCTATTTGCACGAGCGTTAACGACGTGATTTGTCACGGCATTCCCCATCCCAAGCAGATTTTGAAGGATGGAGACATCATCAACATCGACGTGACGTTGATTCTAGACGGCTACTACGGAGATACCTCCAAAACGTTTTTGGTGGGCAATCCATCCGCAACCGCCCGCACATTAGTTGAGGTGACGCACGACTGTATGATGCGAGGAATCGCTGAAATTAAACCAGGCGCGAGGATTGGAGATATTGGGGCGGCGATTCAAGAGTATGCAGAAACCCATCGATTCTCGGTGGTGCGAGAAATGGTTGGGCATGGCGTTGGACAACAGTTTCACATGGAGCCGCAGATTCCGCATTATGGGCAGCGAGGTAGCGGCTTGAAACTACGCCCAGGAATGGTCTTCACCGTGGAACCTATGCTGAACGAGGGCAGCCGCGACATTAAGATTTTGTCAGATGGTTGGACAATTATGACCAGAGACAAGAAACTCTCCGCCCAGTTTGAGCACACCGTTGCAGTTACAGAGGATGGGGCAGAAATTCTGACGCTGCCGTAGCCCGGCTGTAGCCCCTTCTGCCCCGTGTGCTTATTCGAGCATTACTGAGGTTGGAAACTGCTGTTTGAGCGCGACGATCGCAGGACAGGGTTTGCGATCGTCCAGATTTTCCGGTTTATTCCAGGTAAACGGTGCCTTCCTCGCAGCCGACATCCACAGCAGGCGTTTGGCGCGAGTCATCGCCACATAGAGCAGCCGAAATTCTTCAGCCGTTTTGAGGTTTTTGGCGCGCTCCCAGGCCGCTGCCGTATCTGCCAACGGCGACTGATTGTGCAAGCTAGCGCGGATTTGAGCCCGCGCCACCTCTGCTAAAGTAAAATCTCCTAAAAACTGTGCCTGCGGCGGAATCCAGGGAACGCCAGGAATCGTCTGCTCGTGCAAAAAGGGGATGAACACATAGTCCCAGTCCAGACCCTTGGCTTTGTGCATCGTGATCACGGTCAACTGTCCGCGTCGCGTGTAGCGCTCTTCGGCGTCGTCGGTGTCTACAGGCTCAAACTGCTCAGCGGAAACGATTTCGCTCAGCGCGTCCAGAATAGCAGGCAGCGAGTGGTCGGTGATCTGCTGAGCAATTCGCTCTGCTAGCTTATCTGCCGTTGCCAGTTCGGTTTGGTTGTAGTCCAAGCTGAGCGCTAGGAAGGGAATCAACTGCTGAAGTGGCAGTTCCAAGCGGGCACGCAGAAGTGCGGTGCAAAATCGGCGAGCTTGTGCGGCAGCATCGGACTGCGGCGGATCGATCGGACCTGGATACAAAAACTGCTCTGGAAACGTCACCAAGGCGTTGAGATCCTGGGTAGGAATGAGGCGACGATCGACCAGCGTCGTCAGTGCCGCTTTCAGATAGTCTGGCGAATGAGGACGATCCACGAGTTGCAGCAGCGTCAGCATGTCTTTTGGCACATGGGACTGGCGATCGTGCTGTCCAACTTCGTACACGGGAAGTTCGTCACCGTACCAGCGGTGCAGCTCCCGCGCCACAAACCGTCCCTGCTCATTGGTGCGGACCAGCACAGCGGCGCGTCCGTCGGGGTCCTGAGTCAATAGTTCCAGCACCCGCTGCCCAATGCGCTCCACGGTTTGGTAGGTGTCGTCGGGCGTGTGCAGCTCTAGCCCTTGCCCTACAGCAGGCGGATTTGCATTTGCCTGCGGATCGTCCGCATTGACCGGGACGATCGTCTGCACCCGAAACGGCTGTTCGCTGCCTGCCAGATTGGCGCGGTTGACCCACAGAAGCACAAAGTTAGCCGCGTCGATGATGCGCTGGCTGCTGCGTCCTGCCTGCTGCATCGTGGCAAGCCGCTGCTGGCGATCGCACGCTTCGCAGAACTCTCGGAAGAAAATGGGGTCGGCAGGCGTAAACGTTGAGTTAATCGCCTGATTTGGATCGCCGACACGCACCAGGTTAAGTTTGCTGGAATTATCTGGATCATCAGGATCAGCCGCGAGGATCTCTAGCAGGCGGGTTTGCAGCGGACTGGAATCCTGCGCCTCGTCCTCAAATACGGCAAACACCTGCGTTTGCCAAAACTGACGCAGACCCGGGTCTTCCAGCACCCGCAGCGCTGCCAGAATCATTTCGTCATAGTCGATGCGATTGCGGTTCACGAGCTGCGTCTGGTAGAACTCGTAAAGCCCAGCGGCGATCGTCAGCACGGTATAGTCGTCATTGATTCGATGGCTGTAGTTCCGCAAGTCTTGCGGCTGCAAGCCCGAACTTTTTGCTTCTCGGATCACAGTTGTGGCAAGCGCAGGCAGCACCTCGGTTCGCAGCACCGACTGTCGCCGCAGCCGCTCGGTTTCTTCGCCATCGAACTGTCGCCCTTCCAGGAGTTGCTGGTACAGGTACGGGTTCGCCGCCAGCCACTGCTCGACACAGGTGCGAATCAGTCGATGACTCTGATTCGGCGTTACTAATACGCTGTCAAGGTTCAAGCCAGATTCCGGATGATTGCGGGCGATCGTCCACGCCAGCCCGTGCAGCGTTTGCACCGTAAAGCCACCTAGCGGCAATCCCAACGTTTGCAGATTGTGGCGTATTTTTGCCTTGATGTTTGCGGCTGCCGATCGCGTAAAGGTGACAACCACAAGCTGCCTGCGGGCATTGAGCTGGTGACGAGCAATCGCGATCGCGGCAGCAACCGCCATGCCAGTAGATTTTCCGGCCCCCGGCACTGCCGATACCGCCAGCGGTCCCCCAACCCAATCGGCAAGCTCCCGCTGTCCGGGTCGGAGGCTAGCTCGAAGAGATTGTAGAGAAGGAGCCAGAGAGGTGAGCAGCATCAGAGTGAAAATTAGAAATTAAGCGTTCAAGATTAGTAATTCAAAACGTCTCAATTCTCAAACAGATCCAGCGGCAAGTGCCCGAAGGTCTCACTCACGTCGCCATCATAAGCGGGCTGGCAGGCAACCAGGACGCCGCGATGGGAACCCGTGTAGGCATCGAGGTGGCAACGTCTAGTCCTAGGGTTGTATTTGAGATAAACCGGACCCGAATGGGGTTTGACTTCCGGCATGTCGTCGTAGCCCAAGGCAGCAAGGTAGGTTTTTAGCGCGATCGCAGCGTCGGCAGCCGTGTCGGCGCAAATGCCGAAAATGGCATAGTCGCAGTGCTCGATCACGAACAAGAGCGCCTGCTGCACCATCGCGCGATCAAACGGCTGGTCAGCCTCCGGCTGATCGACGCACAAAAACCGTTGCAGTACTTGCTGAGCGGTATCCAGCGTCAGCGGTGAGGAATCTTTAAGCGGCATCGATCGGGGAGTTGCACTCGGATAGAACATTCGTTCCCATTTTAGAGCGAGTTTGTGACACGCTTCCAATGAGATGGCTTCTAAGATGACTTCAGATTGCCATTGCCAATCCTTTTGGGTAGCCATTGCCAATTCTTATTGAAAATCATTTGCAAGTAAATTGTTTTTGTGTATGCTGATACGTAGTGCAGACGGTTGATAAAAGCGCTTGGTCGAGGATTGGGCAACGAAATGTTAATAGATATTGGCAGTGCCGACTACCTACGAATTCATCACCACAACCGACGAGCATCTCGCCAATGTCATGAGCAATTGCGCATTTAGACCTAGATAACCGTTGAAGCTTAAGCGTTATAAATCGATCTTCAGCGACGGCATCAGGGAACCCAACGATTTTTTATTTGAGAATTTGTTCTATCTGTTAACCATGCGAATGAATTTGTCAAGCTGTACGCCTTTAATGATTCAGGTGACCTCCATTTCTCGCGCCGATCGCTGGCAGGCGCACTCTCGGCTAACCTCGCTCTGCATTCCCTGTCAATGTCTAGCTGACGGTTACTTACAAGTCAGCATTGATAGCCCGATCGCCATCCTCCAGCTTAAGAGCGTTGTCCGACAGCTAACCGCACCCAGAACTGAGCTTCTGCAATGGCTGGAGCGCTGTTGGGAATCCGAATCGTAGCTTCCTTACCACACCTACTCACTCACCACGACACCTTACTATGGGCAAACATAACCAACAGCCTTCGCTTTTTAGCTTAGAAGGACGCTTTCTCGGATTCATCACCAAAGACGGCTACAAGCTAAAGCATCTGCGTTTGATGACGACGGAGGGAGAATATTGCATCAAGCTCACGAAGGAGTCGCGTGCCTCAGTCAGTGCAGTGGGTGCCGTACTGATGCCGGGTGATTGGATTTATGTCTGGGGTGAAAAGAGCGGCGATCGCGAGACGGGGGCAGTCAAGCTGAAAGCGCATCGCATTCATTGCGGCAGTAGTGCCCCTGCAGCACAAGTCGAACCAGTTGTG
This sequence comes from Leptolyngbya sp. FACHB-36, assembly GCF_014695955.1. Taxonomy (GTDB): domain Bacteria; phylum Cyanobacteriota; class Cyanobacteriia; order Leptolyngbyales; family Leptolyngbyaceae; genus FACHB-36. The sequence goes on from NZ_JACJPG010000492.1 coordinate 5,527, forward strand.
TCTACGCCGCAGCCTGCCAAAGCCACCATTCTGATGTGCCAAAAATCCGACTGTATGAAGCGGGGTGGTAAGGCAGTGTGTGCAGCGCTACAAGCAGAACTTAACGATCGCGGTTTAGACCATGTAACAATTCAGGGAACTGGCTGCATGAAGCGCTGCAAAGCGGGTCCGAATCTCGTCATGCCAGATAAAACGCGATACAGCAAAATCAACGCTAGCGACGTTCCGGAGATCGTCACGGAGCACTTCCCGTGTGCACAACCGCAGACTGCTTCTACAAATGCCGCTAAGCATCCAGCGATGGCGGAGTGATTGGCTCCTAGCCGCCGAAACTGAAAGGGGCACGCCGTGGCGTGCCCCTTTTTTGTGATTGAGCAAGCAAGACTAGCTCTTGCCTACAATGTCATCCTTGAAGCTGTTGAACTTGGTGGTTAGCTCTTGACGGCTAGAGGCCGTACCTAGATAGCGATAGATAAACCAAGCTGTGTAGCCAAAACCAATCAGTTCAAAGGTCGGTGCTAAGAGCGGAATATCATTGACGGCATCCAGCAGCGCCAGCGTCAGCTTGACTGAGACGATCGAACCAAAGATCAAGCCGAGGGTAATTAGAGGGCGCTTATACTCTCCAAAGAAGTCGGATAGATATTCCGGCAGACTTGCCAGGAACGTGTAGACGCGCTCTCCAGCCTGACGCCACTGCTCGTTCGTAGTTGAGGTCGCAGGGGGCAACAACGGCTGCTCGTCAGCGCTCACAGTTGCCAGAGATGCATCACTCTCCACCGTGTAGGTTGGAGTCGTTGTGTCAACGTATTCGGATTCTTTAACTTCGGGATTCATAATTCCTAACCTGAGAGTAACGGTCTGAGTCAGTGCGAGTGATGCTTCACCCGCAGCAAAAGATTAACAGACTTACGAAACCATATTGGCTATCCTTCCAACATATCGAACCTTGCGATGAGCAATATCATCAGCAAGATAGATAATTACCCAGTTTACCTGTCGCTGTAAACCATTTTCGCTGACTGAAGCGAAAAGGATGCGCTAACCTTCCGGTCAGGTTGCCCTACGCAAGGCGGCGGCTGTGTCGATCGAGTCACCGCTACACCTTCAAGAAATCTTCAATTTTCCTCATCGGTTTGACGAGCTATTTCAGTAAAATCCGGGGAATAATGGGCGGTAGAATCTTTGTTCCCGAGATCGTCCCGTCGTTTGTCTAGCTGCTTCTAGCGCTCAGAGATTTCAGACTGGATGAACCACTTAGGACTGGCATATAACCCAAACTCTAGTGTTCAGCTGCCAGCAGATACTCAAGTAAGACAGTAGAGACGAATGACCAAAATTCTTGTCATTGAGGACGATCCTACCGTCCGAACCTTGATTACCAAACTTCTTAAAGCGGAAGGATTCGATGTCATCAGTGGTACAAATGGTCAGACGGGTATCCAGTTAGCGCAGGCGCATGATCCAGATCTAATCATCTGCGACATTATGATGCCAGAGTTCGACGGGTACGAGGTGCTGGTACAACTGCGTCAAAACCCGATAACCGCTCGCATTCCCTTTATTTTTCTCAGCGCCAAAGCCGATCGAACCGACCTACGTCAGGGCATGGAGCTTGGTGCAGACGATTATTTAACTAAGCCCTTTAAGCGCACTGAGCTACTGGGAGCGATCGCGGCGCGGCTGGAAAAGCACACTGCCATTACCCAGCCCTACATCGACGAAATGAGACGGGCAGCGCAGAACTTGAATCAGTTGGCGTATCGCGATCCCTTGACCAACCTGGCGAACCGAATTGCGTTTCATCATACCCTGCAAGAAGCGCTGAAGGCGCAGCAGATGGTGGCTGTTCTGTGTGTGAATTTGGATGGCTTCAAGGCGATCAACTCTCATTTGGGCTATCTAGCCGGAGATCTACTGCTGCAAGCGGTTGCCGATCGCCTGAGTCACGGATTTAGCAAGCACTGTGCGATCGCCCGCTTGGGTAGTGATGAGTTCAGCCTACTTCTGAGCGATGTGGCAAATCAACGACAGGTTGTGGAAGTCGTTCAGCAAATGCTGCACACGTTATCAGAACCTTATGACCTTGATGGACAGTGGGTGCAGGTGCAAGCCAGGATTGGGATTGCGCTCTACCCAAATGACGGCGACAGCCCCGACGGGTTGCTCAATCAGGCGCATACAGCTACACGCTACATCAAAACTCAAAGAGGCAACCGCTATCAGTTCTACACTCTAGAAATGGACTTGCTGGAAGCAGAACGGCAGCTAGTTCACAACCGACTCAACACGGCGCTCGACCATCAACAGTTTCAGATTCATTATCAGCCGCAGGTAAACCTTGTTAGCGGACGTATCATTGGTGCCGAAGCGCTGCTGCGGTGGTTTGAGCCAGAGTTAGGTTGGATTTCGCCCGCCCGATTTATTCCGATCGCTGAAGAAACAGGGTTGATTGTTTCGATCGGGCAGTGGGTACTGAAAACGGCATGTGCTCAGGCAAAGCAGTGGCATACCCGAAATGGTATGCCGCTCCGCATTTCTGTTAACCTTTCGGCTCGCCAGTTTCGGCAGCAGAATTTTGTAGAAATGGTGGCAGAGGTGCTTCAGCAAACAGAGCTTGACCCGGATCTGCTGGTGCTAGAGCTGACAGAAACCTGCGTTATGGAAGACGTTGAGACGACCATTGTGACGCTGAAACAGTTGCAGTCAATGGGCGTGCACATTTCAGTTGACGATTTTGGTACAGGTTACTCCTCGCTGAATTACCTCAAGCGTTTTCCGATCAACACGCTCAAAATCGATCAGTCGTTCATTCAAGACATCATGGTAGACACGAATGATGCGGCGATCGCCAAAGCCATTATCGCAATGGCGCAAAGCTTGCAGCTTAAGGTAATTGCTGAAGGGGTTGAAACTGCCGAACAACTGGCGTTTCTGCGGCAGAATGGCTGCTACGCTATGCAAGGCTTCTTTTTCAGTCAACCCATCCCGGGAGAAGACTTTGAGCAGCTATTGTTGGCGGATAAGCGACTCTAAGCGGCTGGAGTGCTGAGAAGCGCTAGGCAGAGCACTATACAGTAACCGCTACGGGATTAGCGCTGATTCACTGCACGTTAAACCGCGGCTCATTGCCAGGCTTCCATTTAATATTGCAGCCAATACTGGGCTTTTGGTCTGGGGAAACTGGACGATCGCGCAGCACCGCGTCGATCGCCCCGCGCAGGTCCTTTCCCGTCACAGGAAGTCCATTGCTGGGGCGGCTGTCATCTAGCTGTCCTCGATAGACCAGGGCTCGATTGGCATCAAACAGGAAAAAATCAGGCGTACACGCGGCGGTATACGCTTTCGCAGTCTCCTGCGTTTCGTCATAGCAGAACGGAAACTGAAAGCCGAGATCGATCGCCATTTGCTTCAGGTTGTCTGGAGCATCATTGGGATAGTTCGCCACATCATTAGAGCTGATCGCCACAATACCCAAGCCGCTGCTTTGGTAGTCTTTACCAATCTGCGCCAACTCGTGCTGCACATGCTTCACAAAAGGACAGTGCTGACAGATAAACATCACCAGTAGCGCCCTATGGTCCGCGAACGCCTCTGGGAAATTGACGATCGCGTCTGACACCACATCGGGAAGGGTGAACGCTGGGGCAGGCGTTCCCAACGCTAGCATCGTAGAAGGAGTTAGAGCCATTAGTCGTTATTAGGTTTTTAGCTATTAGTGTAAGGCAGTTGCAGGCAAGGGGAGTGCAGCCTGCCGCGAAGGGTCAGAGTATTCAGTAGCAGAATTTCTTTGAGCAAAATCCTTTACTAGACCGTCGAAGTTGACGCAACCCTTGCTAGCACTCCAGATGCAGTTGATACCAAATTGAAAAAAGAGAGTGACAAATGAGATACTGAGTTCTTACCGTGTGGAGAAAAGAGCAATGGTCGGTGTTACTCGCATCAAAATCCAAGAGACAGTAGCAGAACT
>NZ_JACJPG010000493.1 GCF_014695955.1 Leptolyngbya sp. FACHB-36
AGTGCGCGTCCAATAATCTCAAGGCCTGTCTCCCCAGATAAAAAGCGAGTAGCGGATTCGAGGAAAGGAAGGCTATCGTCCACCAAGAAAGTACGTAGAGGCGACATAGGCAGGGTCGTTCAAGGGAAGAGGCGAAGAGGCAGCATCAACTCGTTGTTCTAGCTAGGTCGCTCAAGCTGGGCAAAAAGTTCTGCTGTGGACTTTAGGTGCTCAAGTTCAAGCTTATGCTGTTTGCAAGAAAGCTTCCATCAGGAAAACCCTGAGATGTCTCTCGGGTCTCCCTGAGGATTTCACAAGGCTTTCTGCAGACGGCATCTCCTGATAACAGTGATGGCAAAACCAGTACAGTTTTCCGTAGCGAATATGACGAAGTAGGAGGTCTGAGCAGAGTGGGCAGGTTTGCTGAGTCATGATGGGCGTTCCGGGTAATGGCAACTTGCCAACAGATGACGGCTGTGGCGAGGACTGCTGCGGCAAGAGTGATTTGAAGGACGATCGCCTCGCTCACTTCATACGCTATGCCAAGTTCCACCGGAACTAAATCAGGAAAATCCTGGTGTTTGAGGAAAAAAAGTCTGAAATTTGTACGATCGTCTGCGAGTGCGGTCTGTAAGCTCAGGCGCTAATCTTCTGGAGTGATTAATCCCATGCGAATCGCATAGCGAACCAGACCTGCAACATCGTGAATATTCAATCGCTCCATTAGCTGCGCGCGGTGGGTCTCGACTGTTTTGACACTGATGTGTAGCAGTGGGGCAATTTCTTTCACCGATCGCCCCTGTGCTAATAGTTGCAAAATTTCGCGCTGGCGAGGCGTTAATTGACTTGGCGAGCTGGATTCACCACCGATCCGTCGCACATAATCGGACACGACATGCTTGGAAACGGCTGGACTAAGGTAGGTATCTCCTTTTGAGACCGATCGGAGAGCAAGTTCCAGTTCATTAACGCCAGAGTCCTTCAGTACATAGCCCCCTGCGCCCGCCCGCAGCGCTTGCAGCACATACTCCTCATTTGCGTGCATCGAGAGAATAATGACGCGCACCGCCGGAAATTCTTTCACAACACGAGCAGTTGCTTCTAAACCATTCATTTCCGGCATGGCAACGTCCATCAACACCACATCCGGACGATGCGCTTCGATTAACCGCAGGGCTTCACGACCATCATTTGCTTCTGCCACAACTTGGACGGCATCCAGCGATTCTAGCAGTGCCCGTAGTCCAGCTCGGACCAACGTATGGTTATCTGCTAGCAAAACACGAATTGGCGTCATTGTACGGCGATCTCTGAATCATGGAACGGTTTGGAAGCGTAAGCGGCGATCGGAAGGTGCACCTCGATCGCGGTTCCATGCAGCAGAATTGATTTAATCGTGAGTTGACCGCCGACTAGTAAGGCGCGCTCCTCCATGCCCAACAGCCCCAAACTTCCCCCCTGAGCTGCCTTCTGTCGCGCTGCCTGCACATCAAACCCAATTCCATTGTCGCAAATCAGGAGGTGCAGAGCGTCGTCTTGCTGGCGTAGTTTTACCGAAACCTGCTGCGCTTGGGCGTAGCGCATCACATTGGTCAGGGCTTCCTGAACGATGCGGAAGCATGCCGTTTCAACCGTTGTAGAGACCTGAGCCGTGTAGGAGTCCACCAACAATTCCGCTGTAACTCCGGTTCGTTGAGTAAACCGATCGACGTACCACCGCAGCGCTGCTACCAGTCCCAAATCGTCCAGCAGGGAGGGACGCAGATCAAGCGAAAGGTTACGCACCTGCTGCAAGGCAACATCAACAATGTTGACGCTATCTTGAACGGGCGCTGCATAAGCACTGGTTTCGGA
>NZ_JACJPG010000494.1 GCF_014695955.1 Leptolyngbya sp. FACHB-36
TGAATCGCCTGATTCACCTGAGCGGGCGTAACCGCTTTAATCTTGGCGGGAAACTGACGAATTTCGTCCAGACTCAGTCCATAGACGGTGTTCAGCAGAATTATGCCTGCCAAGGTATCGGGATCCGCGAGTTCCACAGGGTAGCTGCTAGTCAGCGCTCGCTGCGCCGACTCTACTTCTGTCGGCGTGACGCCTTTTTCTCGGAGCTGTTGCAGCAGTGCCAGCGTGCTGCTGACCGCTTTGTTGGCGTCTTCGGGCGCCGTTTGCAGCGTAATCAGGAACGGTCCAGAGGTAATGCCTGCCTGAAAGTAGCTGTAGATGCCGTAGGTGAGTCCAAGACGATCGCGAATCTCTGTTCCTAAGCGGCTAGAGAGCGTGTCGCCACCCACAATCTGATTCAGCACCAGCGCTGAATAGTAGCGCGGGTCGCGGCGATCGATGGCGTTATAGCCAATGAACGTGACAGATTGCGCTTTTCCAGGCAGCGCACGCGTTTCCCGCACGCTAGTTTTTGGCAAGGATACCGAGGGAAAGACCAGCTTCGGAGCGTCGCCGCTGGCTTGCCAACTGCCCAACTCGCGATTCAGCAGGGCGCGAACTGCCGCCGAATCAAAGTCGCCCACGATCGTCAGGATGGTGGCATCTGGGCGATAGTACTGCTGATAGAACCGCTGCAAATCGCTGCGCCGGATCTGCTGCAAGCTGGCTTCCGTGGGAAACGTGTGGAACGGGTGGTTTTCGGGATAAACCACCTGCTGGAAGACGCGGCGTGCCAGTCGAGCTGGATTGTCTAGCTCTAGCTTCAGGCTGGTCAGTGCCCGCTGGCGGCTCAGTTCCAGCTCCTCCTCTGGGAAGCTAGCGTTCTGCAACACATCTGCCAGCACTTGAGTCAGCGTTGGTAAATCTGCTGCGAGTGCGGTACCGACCAAGTTGGCACCCTCGCGACTGGCCGCAAACTGCAGCGATGCGCCCCGATTCTCTAGCGTTTTGGCGATCGCCAGTGCATCTTTGGTTTGGGTACCGTTGGTCAGGTTTGCCGCCGTCAGACCAGCCAATCCTGCCAAGTTCGGCTGATCAAACGAGGTGCCCGCGTTGATGTAGCCGCTAAGCGACACGGTCGGCGTGCTGCGATCGGGAAGTAGCAGCACCTGTAGCCCGTTTGCCAGCGTCAGCTTTTCGGGGAGAGCCTGAGGTGCAGCTTGGGTGGTTGCCGTGGTGGGCGGCAGATATTTCGCGACTTCTGCCGGATCGACCGGAGCGCCGGGGCTGAAGTTCTCGGTCGTTTGCGAGAAGTTGCCCGGGGAGGTTCCCGGCTTACCGTCTGGCTGCGTCGGCTCGAAGAAGCCCACCGTACGATTGGCAGGAGCTAAATAGGTGCGGGCAACTCGCTGCACATCCGCCGTGCTGACCTGCGTGATAGCGGTTAGCAGGCGATCGGTAAAGCGGTAGTCACCTGTAGTCGTTTGGTCGTCGCCAAGCTGGAATGCCTGACTGGAAATCGTGCGGTTCCGCAGAATCAGCGACGCGCGGAGCTGGGTTTTTGCCCGCTCTAACTCTTCAGGCGTCACGCCCTTGCTGCGCAGGTCTACCAGAGTCTTTTGCAGCGTGCGATCGATCTGCACCAAGTCTTTCCCCGGAGCCGCCGTCACAGAAAATTCGTACCAGCCGCCCCCAATCAAATTCGCGGCACCGCCGTTGGCGTCACTTGCCAAGCCCGACTCCACTAGCGCCTGATAAATCCGGGAGCTGCGTCCGCCTGTCAAAATGTAATCCATCACTTGCAGGGCAGGAACATCCGGATGAGTGGCATTCGGTAAGGGATACACCTCATTCAGCAGCGCGGCGCTTCCTGGCTCGCGCAGGACGATCGGCGTTTTCTGAGCGGACGGCTGCGCTTTAGTTTGAGTAACCGGGTCCGTCGGCAGGGGCGCAGTGCTCTTGGGAATGCTGCCAAACGTCTCCTTCACCATCTGCACAGTATCGTCGGTCTTGAAATTGCCCACGATAATCAGCGTGGCATTATCAGGGCGGTAGAAGCGGCGGTAGTAGTCGCGCACTTGCTCGACCGTGAAGTTTTGCACATCAGCTTTTGTGCCACCCACAGGCAGCCCGTAAGGATTATTGGGAAACGCAGCCTTCATGACTGCACGCCCCAATCGATAACCAGGGCTGTTCTCGTAGCCTTGCAGTTCCGAAATGACAACACGCTTTTCGCTAGTCAGGGCGCTGTCGTCAATGCGGGAGTTCAGCATTCGATCGGACTCCAGCACTAGGAGCGCCTTCAGCTTGTCCTGCTCCACCGTGCCAAAGTAGGCGGTTTGGTCATAGCTGGTAAATGCGTTTGAGTCACTACCCAAGGCGCTGAAAAATCGCCCAAACTGAATCGGACGATCTTTGGTGCCTTTGAACATTAAGTGCTCTAGCTGGTGCGCAATGCCGCTGATGCCCGGCGTTTCATTGCGCGACCCAACGCGGTACCACACCTGTACGGTGACCACTGGAGCAGAATTTACTTCCTTAGTTAACACCGTCATTCCGTTATCCAGAACGGTTTTGCGGACGTTCTGCGTTAGAGACAGGTCAGCGGGTTGAGCCGCGGGTTGAGCCGCAGGACGCTGAGCCGTTTGGAGAGTGCTGGGCGCAATCTCAGACTGGGCGGGCACTGCCGAAAACAGTACCGCAACTAAGCAGACGCCAAACAGCAAACTGGGAAGACCGTAGCGACGAATCAGCGAAAGAAAAGACATGGTAGGGGCAAGACTGGAAGAGTAGGACGATCGTACTCACGCCCATCGCACTGACACAGATAGATGGGCAGTGGGAAACAAAGATTAGGCTGTTATCCGAACGGCTGGCGCATGGTCCAGCAGACAGTAGGGACGACTGTAGCTCAACGGCAGTTCCAGAGCATGTTGCTCTAGCCAATTCGAGTCGCTAAGAATGCGCTCAGTCTGTCCATCATAAACAATTTGCCCTTGACTCAAAACGATCGTGCGGCTACACAACTCCAGCGCCAAATCTAAGTCGTGCGTGGCGATCAATTGAGTCAGGGGCAGACTATCCAGCAGGTGAATTAGTTGGCGGCGCGATCGCGGATCGAGCTGGGCAGACGGTTCATCCAGCACCAGCACTTGCGGCTGCATGGCAAGGACGCCTGCGATCGCAACGCGCTTTTTCTCGCCGCCAGACAGATTGTTGGCGTTGCGGGGTCCGTAAAAGTTTGGGTCCAGCCCCACTGCCGTCATTGCGTGCGCGGCTCGATGGGCGAGATTTTGCCCCTTAACGCCCTGATTCATTGGTCCAAAGGTGACATCCTCCCACACGGTTGGCATAAAGAGCTGGTCGTCGGGATTCTGAAACACTAAGCCAACAAAGTTGCGAATTGCTTTGAGGTTAAGCGTCTCCATCCGCAAATCTCCAACAACGATTTCACCCTGTTGGGGTGTAATCAAGCCATTGAAGTGCAGCAGCAGCGTCGATTTACCCGATCCGTTTGCCCCGACTAGCGCCACCCGCTCGGTTGCTCGAATCGATACGCTGATATCTCGTAGCGCTTCGGTTCCATCGGGATAGGCATAGCTGAGATTCTGAATATCGATCGGATTGTGATGCATAGGGGCTACAAAAAATAAACAGCCTGTCCCAACAGCGTTAGAACGGCAGTTAATGTTACTGCCACACTATCGCGCCGCGTCTGAATGGGAGCGTCTGTCGTAGGCAAGAGTCCAGTGTAGCCACGAGATAGCATTGCTTGATAGATGCGCTCACCTCGCTCGTAGGTGCGGATGAAGAGCGATCCCATCATGTTGGCAATCACCAAGCGCTGCCAGCGACGACCGCTCATCAAGTTACGGCACAGAGCGGCGCGACGCATAGAATTAAATTCTTCAATCAGAACCCCAATGTAGCGATACATCGACGCCAGAATTGCCACTAGCAGGGGTGGCATCCGCAGCTCCACTAAGGCGTGCAGCAGCGCTGGAATCGGTGTTGTCAGAGTCAGGATATTGAGCATCAGAAGCGAGAGCAGCGACTTGAGCGCCACGCTGCCCAACACCGTAAGTCCTTCAGTCGTAACCCGCAGCCAGCTCCACTGCCACACCACTTCGCCACCGTCGCGAAACAGTGTCCCCAACATGACAACACCGATAAACACAAACTCCACTGCCACTCGCTGCAGCAGCACAGGCAGCGTCACGCGGCTCAGCAGAACGATCGCCAGCACGCCCGCACCATAAACCGCCCAGGTGAGCCAGCGCCCATTGGGAGTCAGGGCGATCGCGAACACCAACAGCAGCGTGCAAACGATCCGCGCCTTTGGCACCAAACGGTGCCAGGGCGTTTCCTGCTTACTGTCTAAATCAAGTTGAAACGCCCCAATATGCAGCAGCATTCAGCAAAAGTACCTATCGCACATCGTCGTCAGTGGGACGATCGTTCCGCACCAGCAGCTTACCCGCACCCCAGGCTAAGCCAAAGGCGGCGAGCGTTCCTACCAGCCCTGCGAGCGGAGTGGCAATTCCCTCTGGAACGCCGCGAACGGCATATTCATCAAAGACGGCGTGGAACGGCAACTGCCTTGCTGGAGTGTCTTCCTGCGCTTTTTCCTCAAACTGGTGGTCTTGCGAAACACGATCGAGTCCGTCGGGGTCTTGGCTGGCAAACGGCGAGAGAAACACCCCAATCAGCAGGGCAATTCCCAAACCTGCCACAACCACCGCGCGATTGCGTGTACGAGAAAGGTTATTGTTCATGTCCTTATGGCTTACGTTCTAAAGCTAAGCGGGCTATCGAGGTGTGAGTGGACGGGAAGCCGTGACCAATTGACGCGGTGGATGATAGATCAAGTCTGGACGGGTGCGAAACACAAAGCTGATTGCCAGCACCGTAATAATCGCTTCTCCAATGCCAATCATCCAGTGCCAGAACGCCATTGCCGACAGCGCCACAGGCAGCGGCACGGTATCCGACAGCGCCAACTGGAACGCCGTTACCAATGCAGCGACAAATACGCTGGTCCAAGCAGCGATCGCGCTTCCGACGCCAATTCCTCGCCAGGTATCGCGTCCGAGCACCTTACGAATGGCTCGATACAGGTAATACCCGCCAAACGTGCCGATGAGTCCCATGTTGACAATGTTTGCGCCGAGGACCGTCAAGCCGCCGTCCTGAAACAGGGTCGCCTGAACGATAAACACCACGACCATGACCAGCGATCCTGCCCACGGACCCAATAGCACCCCTGCTAGCGTTCCTCCCAGGAGGTGCCCCGATGTGCCGCCGGGAATCGGAAAATTGATCATCTGTGCGGCAAAAATAAAGGCAGCACAGACTCCCATCAGGGGTACCGCGCGCTCTTTGTATTCTGCCTGTACGCGCCCCAAGCACAGCGCAATCAGCGCGATCGC
>NZ_JACJPG010000495.1 GCF_014695955.1 Leptolyngbya sp. FACHB-36
ATGGAAATCCCCCGCCTGCATCCGGACACGATCGAGCAAGTCAAGCAGCGTGCCGACATCGTGGACGTTGTATCCGAGCATGTGGTACTGCGGAAGCAGGGCAAAGACTTTGTAGGGCTGTGTCCCTTCCACGAGGACAAATCGCCCAGCTTCAGCGTCAGCCCCAGCAAGCAGTTCTACTACTGCTTTAGCTGCGGCGCAGGTGGCAACGCGGTCAAGTTTTTAATGGAGTTGGGTAAGCGATCGTTTAGCGAAGTCGTTCTAGACTTGGCGCGACGCTATCAGGTGTCTGTGCAAACCCTGAAAGTCGAGGAGCGGCAGGAGTTTCAGCGGCAGCTATCGGTGCGCGAGCAGCTCTACGAGATTCTGGCGCTGACGGCGCAGTTTTATCAGCACGCCCTGAAGCAGCCTGCCGGACATGCCGCCCTAGAGTACCTGACCGAAAAACGCCACCTGAGCCAGGAAACGATTCAGCAGTTTCAGTTAGGCTATGCGCCTGGAGGCTGGGAAACGCTGTTCGGCTATCTGGTAGAGCAGAAGCACTATCCGGTGGAACTGGTGGAAAAAGCTGGGCTAATTGTACCGCGCAAGTCTGAGGAAACCGAAACCCCAAAAGGCTTTCGTGGCTACTACGATCGGTTCCGCGATCGATTGATGATCCCGATTCAGGATCTACAAGGTCGCGTGATTGGCTTCGGCGGACGCACCCTGACCGACGAACAGCCCAAATACCTCAACTCCCCAGAAACCGATGTCTTCGACAAAAGCAAGCTGCTGTTTGGACTCGACAAAGCTAGAGCCACGATCGCCAAGCAGGACCAAGCCGTCGTCGTAGAAGGCTACTTTGATGTGATTGCGCTCCACGCGGTAGGAATTACCAACGCCGTTGCCTCAATGGGAACCGCGCTAAGCGTGCATCAAGTGCGGCAGCTTTTGCGCTACACAGAATCCAAGCGAATTGTGCTCAACTTTGACACCGATCGCGCCGGTAACCAAGCGGCAGAGCGGGCGATCGGCGAAGTGGCAACGCTGGCCTATCAGGGCGAAGTGCAGCTACGCATTCTGAATATTCCCGCAGGCAAAGATCCCGACGAGTTTTTGCAGTCCCATGCGTCTGCTGACTATCAGCAGCTATTGGATCAGGCTCCTCTGTGGCTAGATTGGCAGATTCAGCAGGCGATCGCGGGGCAGGACCTTGCGCAGGCAGACCAGTTCCAGCAGAGCGTGCAGACGATCGCTAAGCTCCTCGGCAACCTACCCAACGCCACGCTGCGGACCCACTACATCCACCACTGCGCCGAACTGTTGAGTCAGGGCAACGCTCGCCTGACGCTGCAACTCGAAGAAACCCTGAGGCTGCAAGTCCGAGGCGAACGCTGGCACGGGCGCTCCCAACGCTGGCAAACGACCAGCGATCGTTCCCTACTCGAAGAATCTGAAGCGCAACTGCTGCGCCTGTACCTGCACGCTCCACAGCACCGAGCCGCGATCGTCGAAGCGCTCGACTCCCGCGACCTTGAATTCAGCCTGTCTCACCACCGCTTTCTCTGGCGGCAAGTTCTGGATTTAGAGGATGCCTCGTCGTCTGATTTGATTTCCGATCTGCAAGACCGCTGCATTGAGCATCCCAGAGAGATGACTCAGCTCTACCCGCTGTTTCAGCTAGACGAGAAAACCAAGCGCGATATTCTGCGGGCACCACTGGCAATCCGCGCAGCGACGGCGTCGATGGAGCGGGTTATGTGCGACAAGCGCTGTCGTCACTTTCAGGAGCTTTGGGCAGACTCCTCGGCGATCGCGGAACTCAGCGAGTACTACCAGGAAAAGATCTACCACGAGAAGCGGCGGATGGCAGAACTCGATCGCGA
>NZ_JACJPG010000496.1 GCF_014695955.1 Leptolyngbya sp. FACHB-36
TGTATAACCAGCCCGATCGTCTGCGGCGGCGGTTCGCTGCGGTTCGCCAACTTCTACGGTTCGCCTTGGTTAGCACCGTGCCATCTAGCAGTACGATTCACCCGCCTACGGAAGCAATAGCTGAACCACTCCCCCAACGAGGTTAAGCAGCGCTTGACCAATGCTTGGTCGTGATTTCTTTTCAGGAGCAGTCACTTGTTCATTCGCTTTCTGTAGTGCCTGGGTATATTCCTGAGCCGCCTGTAGAGCGGTTGTGTTGCCTTGAGTCTTAAACAGGGTCTCGGCTTGCTGGGCATCTTTCAGCGCACCTGAACGATCGCCCGATTCAACGCGGGCAACGCTGCGACCAAGGTACGCGGGAGCAAAATCGGGTTTGCGGGCGATCGCTTGAGTGAAGTTTTCGATCGCCGGACTAAAGCGTTTCTGCTGAACGTCGCTCATTGCCCAGCGGTAGAAATCCTCGGCTTGTCCGATCGTGGTGGGCAGCCCTATGGCTCCCTGTAGCTGCATTCCTTCCGACACCGCGCCGTCCATGGTGACGCCTTCCAGGTAGCTTGCGCGTAAATCGGTCTCCTGCAAAATGGCTCCATCCAGTCTTGCCCCAATCAAATTTGCCCCAAACAGACTGGCTCCCGTCAAGTTTGCACCCCGCAGATCGGCTCCTCGCAAGTCAGCACGGCTCAAGTTTGCGCGAGTCAGATTGGCGCCGCTGAGGGTTGCATTCTCCAACTGCGCAAACACCAATCCTGCGTTGCTCAGGTCGCACTGCGGACACTGCTTCGAGGACAGCAACTGCTGAACGTGCTCTAAATTTTCTGCCCCGGCTGGCAGGCTGATGCCAACCGTGAGGAGGACGATCGCAAGGGACTTGAGATTCATAGAATTTCGACGGTTGAACTACGCTGCCACTCGTGCAGAGTACCCACAATTCTGCCCCGGATTTCCCGGTTTGAACGACAAAGGTAAACCGGCTTTTTTGTATTCTCCCCATCCCGTAGTCCAGTTAGCAGACAAACGATCGCCCACCAGAGTACGGTTAAGCCAAGCGGTTTCTCAAACGGTAGATGAACGTAAACGAGATTGATCGCGATCGCATTCGCACGGTAATTGAGCAGCAGCTTCAAGCCTTCCGAACCGATGACGCTGAGGCGGCGTTTAGCTTTGCCAGTCCAGAAATCCGCGCCAAGTTTGGCACCGCGTCAAATTTCATCCACATGGTCAGAACGACCTATCCAGCGGTGTATCGTCCTCGATCGGTGGTATTCGAGCGCTTAGTCACCGTGCAAGGCATTCCTGCTCAGGAAGTGATTTTGCTGGACCCGGACGGTGATCTAGCCAAAGCGCTGTATTTGATGGAACAGCAGCCAGATGGACGCTGGAAAATCGGTGGCTGTTTTTTAATTCCGGTGCAGAATACCGGAACAGATCAGTGAGCGACTTCTCTCTAGAGCCGTCTGGCGCTAAGATCGAAGCAAATCTGAGATCTTAGCTGTGTCTACTGTCAATATTCTTCAGCCTGCAAAGATTTTGAGTTCCAGCACGACCGGGAGTTTGCTGGCTGCGATCGATCGCAGCCTTGCAGCAGGGGACACTACGATTCTGATTAATTTGCAGGATATTTTGTTCATCGACAGTATTGGGCTGGCAACCCTGGTCGTAGCGCTAAAGCGTGTGCGAACGGCAAATGGACGGTTAGCCCTTTGCGGCTTAAATGGACAAGCTCAAATGCTGCTGAACCAAAGCGGTATGGAAAAGGTGTTCGAGATTTACGCATCTCCTGAGGACTTTACGCGTCTGGCTGAATGAAACGTAAGCAAAAATTTCCACACCTAATTGGCTCCAAATGGACCTCTTGCCAGAAAATTGATGGCTGGCGGCATTTTCAGGTGGTCAATCGCAAAAATCAGAATGCGATCGTGTTTGCAGAACTAGTTTCCGCCTGCGACCCAACCGTGCGATTTTGGCTGAATGCGCGGCTGCTTAAAGAGCAAGCGATCTGGCAAGCCGGTTGGCAGTCGCTCCATGAAAGCGAAACCCAATAGCGGCATTTCTTTCTTTAGAGGGTTTTACGCCCGAGAAAACTACTCTACAGTCAGGACGTTCTGTTTAGGCGAGGGCTCTGACGATGCGATCGCTTGGAAAACTGGTCGTGATAGGCGCGGTGGTTTGCACAGGATTGCCTGTGAATGCCCAAGTTTGCACGCCGCTACGGGTCGTAGAAGGAACAGGAACGCAGGTACAAAAGAAGGTTTCGGTCCCCGGTACGCCAACAAGTCGCAGCAATTGGAATACGGATTTTGCGGTGCCGAGCGGTCGATCGTTTAGTCGCTACGTTGCCACGATCAGACCTGCGAACACGGGACAGTACGATGTTCAGATGTTTTTGAAATATCCCAACAACACGGCGGATAAAGTGTTCGACCAGCGAGCCTCGTACCGAGAGCGCAACTCTTACACCATCCCCGGTTCGCCGCGCTTGAATGCGAATCCCTACCAGATCAACGTGTTTGTTGGCGGTGTAGGGGCTGTGGGAAACACCTACACGCTGTCGGTGGCAGGCTGCAATTAGAAAGCGAATTAGTGAGCTGCATACGAAGGACTCGACAGGTATGGAGACGAAACAGTTAGGCAATACAGATAGGCAGGTCAGCGCGATCGGGCTAGGAGGGATGCCCATGTCCCTCAGCAGCCGACCGCCCGAGGAGCAGGCGATCGCGGTGATTCATTGGGCGCTGGATCACGGCGTAACGCTGATTGACACCGCCGACTCTTACTGCCGCGACGAGTCTGATAAACACCACAATGAACGGCTGATCCATAAAGCGCTTCAGCACTACAGCGGCGATACGAGCCACGTGGCTGTTGCGAC
>NZ_JACJPG010000497.1 GCF_014695955.1 Leptolyngbya sp. FACHB-36
GAGGACCCGGAGTTTGAGACGTTCTACACCAAGAACATTTTGCTGAACGAGGGCATCCGTGCGTGGATGGCACCGCAGGATCAGCCCCATGAAAACTTTATCTTCCCCGAAGAAGTTCTGCCTCGCGGTAACGCGCTGTAGAGCTAGGTTTTCGTTGGTGAATTCTGTGCCCCTACCAATTTGGTGGGGGCATTTGTTTTGCTCCCTTCGTCCACCTTAAAATTCACGTTTGGCATTTCCCACACTCTGCATTTCCTGTGCTACATTAATGGAAGGTGAGTGATTCGATGAATCAACACCTTTTCAACCTCTTGAAATTGAGTCCGCTTAGGCAACAAGGAGGTGATGCCCATGCAAGATAGTAGTAAATGCCTGGGTCGTCAATCTGGAGTTAGCCGGCTGCGCGCCGGGGCTGTTCTCTAACAGTCAACCCTAGCTTTCAATGACGATCTCGTTAGCGAAAGCACCAGGTTGATTCGGAGTTCCTTCCGGCAGTCTGGTTCCAGTTGAAGACCCGCTACACCGCTCCTGCAATAGACGTTCTTAAAACTGAACGCCTTAGCAGGAGCGGATAGTTTTTTAAAGGGCTGTATTAAGTCTTCGTGTGGACTCTTATAAACTTGATTGCACGGTTTATTCTATTGACAGGAAGGTACTGTAAGTACCGTTAGCGCTTCTTCAAGGAGAGGGCTAGGCAGGAAGTTTGGATTCGATGCCTAGTAAGGCGCTTTAAAGCGGAATTTTGGGTTGCTTCGCAAGTTCGTTGGTTTCGATCGCCATTTTCAAGGTTGAAGTATGACGGCTAGTCAGATTTTTCTGCGTGAGGCTGCGGAGCGCGCAGACCTAGTTGAGCAGCTTTTGGCGATTGGCACGGCACTGTCTAGCACGCATGACCTTGGAGAATTACTAACGCTGATTTTAACGAAGAGTCGCGAGATTACCAGTAGTGACGCTGGCAGCGTGTATGTGGTAGACCGCAGCAGCGAAACGCCGACACTGTGGTTTAAGGTGGCGCAAAACGATTCTCGTCCGGCTGTTGCCTTTCAAGAATTTCCCATGCCGTTGACGCCCCGCAGTTTGGCTGGCTATGTGGCGCTGACGGGCAAAAGCCTTAATCTTCCTGACGCTTACGCGCTGCTGTCTGACGTTCCGTATGAGCTCGATCGCAGTTTCGATCGCAGCATAGCCTACCGGACTTGCTCAGTGCTAGTGCTGCCGATGCAAAATCAGGAGCACGAAACCATTGGTGTACTTCAGCTCATTAACCGTAAGCTGCATCCTCACACGGTAATCACGCCAGAAAATGCTCTGGACGTGACGTTGCCATTCTCAGATTGGGAAGAGCGAATTTTGCGATCGCTTGCCAGTCAAGCGGCGATTTCGATCGAGCGCAACCAGCTACAGGAGAGCATCGAAAACTTGTTTGAGGGCTTCGTTACAGCGTCGGTACAAGTCATTGAAGCGCGCGATCCCTGCACCTTTGGGCATTCCGAACGGGTTGCGGATTTAACGGTGCGGCTGAGTGAAGAGGCCAGCGCGGTTCATTTAGGTCCGCTGCGGTCCATTCATTTCAACGAGCGGCAGCTACAAGAAATCCGCTATGCAGCCCTGCTGCACGACTTTGGTAAAGTGGGCATTCCAGAGGCAATTCTGGGCAAACCGAAAAAGCTGTATCCGACTCAGCTTGATCTGGTGCGGCAGCGGTTTGCCCTAGCGCGACGGACGCTGGAAATGGACTGTGCTCAGACAAAATTTCGCTACTTGGTTGAGCACCCCAGTCATACGATCGCTCACCCCCCGGCTACGGACGCGACGTGTTTGCATTGTCAGCAGTTGCAGCAGGTCGATCGCGAGTTAGACGGAACGATCGCCCAGCTTGAGCGCTACTGGGACGTTCTCTTAGCGGCAAACGAACCGCATGTTCTCGCTGAGAAACCCTTGGCGCAGCTACAAGAGCTTGCCCGCCAGACCTATCGCGATGTGGATGGGCAAGAGAAGCCGCTGGTTACTTCCGATGAGATGGCTCAGCTTATCGTTCCTAAGGGCAACTTGACCGACGCAGAGCGTCAGCTAATTCAGGCGCATGTGACGTTTACCTATGAGTTCCTCAAGCGCATTCCCTGGACTCGTCAGCTTCAGGACGTTCCCATGATTGCTTATGGACATCACGAGAAATTGGATGGCTCTGGCTATCCGCGCGGGCTGAAGCAGGCAGAGATTCCCATGCAGTCTCAGATTATGGCGATCGCGGACATCTACGACGCGTTGACCGCAGGCGATCGTCCTTACAAGCGGGGACTCCCCGTTGCCGCTGCGATCGGGATGCTGCGGCAGGAGGCAGCCCAATTTAAACTCAACCGGGATCTTGTGGACCTATTTGACCAGCGGCAAGTTTTCTCGGTGCTAGGACACTTCCGCAGTCCCGTTTTGGATTGATCAAGCCGCGGTTACTGACGCACCGGAATTTCAATCCGGAATTCTGTTCCTTTTTCAGAAGAAGACGTACACGAAAGCTGTCCCTGATGCCGCTCAACCACAATTTGATAGCTGATAGAAAGCCCTAAACCTGTGCCTTTACCGACAGGTTTCGTCGTGTAGAACGGATCAAACAACCGCTGCTGTTGTGCTTCAGTCATACCACAGCCGTTGTCGGCAATGCGAATAAGAATGCGATCGTCGTCTTGCTCAGTACAAATTTGGATGCAGGGAGTAAAGGAGGCTTGAAGGTCGGATTCAGAACTGCTCTGTTCCTCAGGTTCCTGACTGCTTCCCACCTCTAGCGCGTCGATCGCGTTGGACACAATATTCATAAACACCTGGTTCAGCTGTCCTGGATAGCAATCAACAAGGGGTAAGTCGCCGTACTGTTTGAGTACCATAACTCCTGCTGTCTTCAGTCGGTGCTGCAAAATCAGCAGTGTGCTCTCTAGCCCATCGTGGATGTTGACAGATTTTTGCTCGGCTTCGTCCATGCGTGAAAAGATCCGCAGCGATCGCACGATCGATTGAATCCGCTCTGCTCCAACCCGCATCGATGTGAGTATTTGCGGCAGATCGCTTTGCAGGAAGTCAAGATCAATCTCGTCAATAACCGATTGCACCTGCGGCACTGGAGGAGAATAGTGCTGCTGATAGAGATGGACTAAGCGCAGTAAATCGTTGGCGTAGGTGTTGGCGTAGGTAATATTGCCATAGATGAAGTTAACCGGATTGTTAATTTCGTGGGCAACGCCTGCGACAAGCTGTCCCAAACTCGACATTTTCTCCGCCTGAATCATCTGCCGTTGAGTTTGCTGTAATTCCGTCAGCGTCTCTTGTAATTTGTCCGCTTTGGTCTGAATACTGGTGTAAAGATCTGCCTGATTCAGCGCGATCGCTAACTGCCCCATTACAGCTTGCAGACAGTCCACCTCTTCATCACTCCAGTAACGCACCTCTGCGCTGTGACTACAGCTAATCACGCCAATCAAACCCGCTTGGATCTGCATGGGAATAACCAAAACAGAGCGAAATCCCATGCCGCGCACAAATGATCGCCACACCTGATCCTCCACCTGTTCGGCATCAGGCATACACAAAACCTCTAGGTCTAAAAGCCGCTCCGCTAAAGGACCAACGGATGCCGCTGGATAGCATCCAGTCAAGTCAGGAAGTCCTGAATGGCGTGTTTCTTTAATAATTTCCCAGTAAGGGTCCGTAGCATGGGTGTGATACCAGGCAAACTGGCAGCGATCGACCTCTAAAAAGGTTTGAACTTCTTGCAGCGCCGTGGTCAAGATCGTGTCAAAGTCCAGAGAGGTACGGATTTGGCTAATCAGGCGAGTAATCAAGTGTGCCTGCTGCTCCGACTGCTGCAAATTATCCTGCGTCAGGACTTGCTCGGTGATATCGATTCCAACACCCCAGCCCGCCCAGCCAGGAATGGGGAACTGATCGGATAAATTCGACCACAGCACCGTTTTAGTGCTGCCATCTTTGCAGCGAATCTTCCACGCCCAGTCGCGAAAGTCATTGCCGCGCTGTGCCCACTCTGCCAGCATGCGATCGCGATACTCCTGATCGGGATACAGCAGCTCCATTGTGTTTGGGTTGCCAATAATCTCGGCAGCGCTGTACCCTGTAACGCGCTCGCACTCGCTGTTCCAGATAATGGGGATACCGTCTGCGTTGAAAGCGTCCAGCATTACAGGCATGTTTTGCAGCACCAGTCGCAAACGTTCTTCGTTCTCGCGCTGCGCATCTCCTATCAGCTTTTGTTCAGTGATGTCAATATTGACGCCGAGAATGCCGCGCAACTCCTTGCCCTCTCGCACAGGAGCCAGCATAATCCAACTAACGCAGGGTCCCGCGTCGGTAGAGGTGCGGCTTTCGACTTGCACAAGCTCTCCTGCCAGTGCTCGCTCGTGCAGTTGCTTCCAAAATTGAAAGCGATCGGCTGGCATGTCCAATTCGTCCAAGCGTTTGCCCACCAGATCGCCCCAGCGCTGGATATCGATCGAGTTTTGCATCACGTAGCGATCGTCCATATCGCATGCCCAGAAGCCAAAGGGCAGGTTATCCACAAGCGTACTCAGACGAGCTTCGCTCTGACGCAGGGCGGCTTCTGCTTCCTCACGAGCCGCTTTTTCGGCCTCCAAAGCAGCTCTGAGCTGTGCCAGTTCTGCTGCTTGTGCTTCAAGCTGCTGCGCGATTGGCTGAGGAATAGATTGTGGCAGAGGAGTTTCGATCTGAGCCGTCAAATTGGCAGCGGGCGTCTCACGGTCTGGAAATTGCATGATTGGAGTCAACCGTTGAACAGGGACACAAGGGAGCAGAACTTCTCCGCCTCAACCAGCTGAGCGATCGACCGTTCATCAAACGATGCGCACTCAATCGCTATTGTTCCAATAAGTATCCAATAAGGCGTTGAGTCGCAAACAACGGATACCAGCACCTGACGGATTTGTCATTAACCGCATCCAGTGTTCCCAGTTTCCTATCAGCCCCTCAAATTTAACCGTGCGGTTAGTGCATTAAGTACAACGCAGCCAGTCGTTCATTAAACGACTGGCTGCGCAAACAAAACCATCCAAGAACGATCGCTACTACGGTGTGGGAGACGCTGGAGCGGGTGCAGTTGTTGGGTCGGTTGGAGCAGGGGTGCTCGTTGGGTCAGTCGAAGGGGTGACCGTTGGAGCGGGGGTAAATGCGCCTGGTGTCGTCGCGTAGGGAATAAAGGTTGGGTCAAGATCACGTGGAAAATCGCTGGCATCAATACAACTCGTTAGGGCTTGAGCAGGAGCCAGCTTCGTGGCAACCGTTATCCCGCGTACACAGTTAGAGTAGCGCTGAGGCAGCAAGCTGCGGCGGCAGCTATTCAATGCATCGCCTGCCGCAACCCCGTTGACTTCGCGGCGAATCTCGGTCACGCAAGTAGCCATATCCACAGGGCGGCGCACCTGACGGCAAGCTGACAGCGCATCCGCAGCGGCGATCGTTCCACCCTCGCTAGTACGACGAACGCAGACTCCCAGATCGTCGGGTCGGAACGCTCTGGAGCAGGCGGTTGCAGCTTCCTCAGACGTGATCTGGAGTCCGGTTAGATCAGACACGCAGCGTTGATAGTCGCGGCGGCTAGTTTCACTGTCGCCAAATCCAAAAATTGCCAGTGCGGGTGAGGCGGCTACTGTAAGCAAGCTAACGATCGTGCTGATACAGGCAAGATTCTTTATGGACATCACGCTGGATGAAGATGG
>NZ_JACJPG010000498.1 GCF_014695955.1 Leptolyngbya sp. FACHB-36
AAATCAATTAGCGCTCGCGTTAGATGGACGATCCGCGTTGGAGTCAGCAGCGGATGGCTGCGGAGATTCACAGCAACTCTGGGAGCGGGTAAATCCCACAAGCCCGCGACCGGAGATGATTCCAGCGCCCACACCGGATCGGGAGCCAGCGTGTAAGCAATGTCCCAGTTTTCCATCAGGGCAGCAGAACCTCGATCGCGCACGCTGACGGCGGTACAACCAGAAAACGTCTGCTTCGCCATCCAGCGAGTCAACGGTTGTCTCAGCGGACCTACACCCTGCGCCCACGCGATCGTCGTTAACCCCATCTGCTGCGCCAGCTTCATCAATCCGGCATAGTACAACGGGCTGAGGGCGCTCGTCGCGTCCTGGATCAAGCTGCCACCGCCCCAAATGAACGCCTGCGATCGCTGAAGTGCCTGCTGCACAACGCGAGGATCGCTGCGGTTAACAGCTTCGACTCGGTAGCGATCGTGCGTCTGTTCTGGATCGCCCGACAGCACAATTGGGGTGACGTGCGGCGGCAGCATTTGCAGCAGCGACGCCAACAGCGCCTCATCTCCCCCATTTCCCTTGCCGTAGTAGCCACATAAAACGGCGCGAAGTTGCCTCATTGAATGATAGATGTTGAATTTTGAATGATGAGTTCTAAGGTAGAGGAGTTGACTCAAAACTCAAAATTTTTCATGGACGCGCTCTCGATTCCCACCTGGATTATTCATGTTTCAAGCGTCGTCGAGTGGATCGTAGCGATTTGGCTGATCTGGACGTACGGCGAGGTAAGTAGAAATCGGGCTTGGTGGGGACTGTCGATCGGCATGCTGCCCGCATTGGTCAGTGCCATGTGCGCCTGCACCTGGCATTTTTTCAACAACTCAGCCTCGCTAGAGTGGCTAGTAACCTTGCAAGCCGCAATGACGGTCGTTGGCAATTTCACATTAATGCTGGCTGGCTGGTGGATTTGGCGCTCAAGCAAGCAACTGGCGCCTCACGTGAACCAAACGATGCTGACACTTTTGCCGCTTGCATTTATTCCGCTGCCCGCTGCCCTCGGTCCCTATTTGTCTAAAGAGTCGCTGTTTGCGCTATCCCTGTTTCCGTACCTGGGATTTCTGTGGTTTCTGACTCGATCGAAGCAGGCTCCCCGATTGGCGCTGATTGGGTTTTACATGACGCTGGTGTTTGTTGCCGTGACAATTCCAGCCGGAATTTATGCAAAGGTGGCATACGATGAAAGCCTAGCAAATATCGATTGGCTGCACGGTAGCGCAGAAGCGTTCTTGACGCTCTCGAATATTTTGGTTGTGCTGGGATTTCGGCAGGCAATTTTGGAGCGTCGGCAAGCTCAACTGGGTTTTAGTGAGGACGCTCAAGCGAGAATGTAGACACATTCATGGGTAAACGGGATTCGCCTCTATTTTTTAAAAGGCTTCCCGTTTTTCAAAAACTGCTTTTTCACAATTTCGTAGGATTCCTTATAAATCTGAAAATCAGTCGGCTTTCTTGTCTCAGGAACGCTTCTTATCACATAGTGAAAGGCGTGAAATACTGCGTTTAATCCCGCGATCGCATCCTCGATAGGAATTACGTTTGTTAGGGTATTTCCATCTAATTCAGCCACATAATTGAGATTCTTAAGGCTTGCCAATCTCTCTAGCTTATTCTCGTGAACGAGACGAGATATTTTGCTTAAGTCAGCCCCAATCACCTGAGCGACTCGTTCGGCTGTCTCTTCATCGGGGTTACTTCGCTTCAGACAAATCCAGCTTAGCCCTGCATGCGAGAGTTTAACTTGTCTTGCAAGCTGGCTCATCGTCATTTGCGGATTGTCTTTAAGATACTGTAAAACCAGTCGACCAAAAGCCGAACAGTCTTCTTCTTGTAGTTTTAGCATGATGAAATTTATTGAAGCGTTATTAATACGTGAAAGTAATCGAACGTAGGTAGCCAGTTGAAGCAAACTCCAACGCGCCTGTCAGGGAAGGTGCCTGCGCGATCGGGGACTGTGATCAAGGACTTAAAGTAAGTTTACCACATTTACTTTCAAGCTAAGTAGCAGTTGAAACAGGCGCATCCGTCTTAGGGCATAGACTTTAAGATAGATGCAAATTTTAGTAAAAGCGTAGCTACACAAGCTTTTAAATAATCAGAAGTTGTTCAACCTAACCTCAGGTAGAGCACCAATGGAACTTAAGGCAGACGAATCATCTAGTCTCAGCCTTTAGCTTTTAAGTAGATTCACCACAAATACTTTAATTCGTCGAAACCCAATAGGAGACAACATTATGCCACTGCACAAAATTCGCGACTTTGACCCCGATTATCGTCAGCACTTTGAAGACCGGGATGTTATTAGCTACGACTTATATTCAGGTTCGGAAAGAATTGGTTCGGTTGATGATCTGTTGGTCGATGACTCCGGCAAACTTCGGTATCTAATCGCTAACACGGGCGCTTGGATTTTTGGCAAAAAAGTCCTACTGCCGATCGGTCGTGCTCGGATTGATTACTCAAGCCGTCGGATTATGGTTGATGGCTTCACGCGCGCTCAGGTTGAAGCGCTGCCCCAATACGACGGCAACCTGTCCGTCGATTACGAGCATGAAGAGCAAGTGCGGAATGTTTATCGTCCGACGGGTGCCGCAACAGGCAAGGCTCCTGCAATTGACTACGATCGCGACACGTATGCGTACGATCGTGACCCCTCACTGTACAACCTGGATGAAACCAATCACCAAAACTTGCGACTGTATGAAGAGCGGCTGATTGCCAACAAAACCCGCACCAAAACGGGCGAGGTTGCTGTCGGTAAGCGCGTGGAAACCGAGACGGCTAGCGTTTCTGTTCCCATCGAGAAAGAGCGCATTGTGATCGAGCGGACCAGTGCAACAGATGCTGGTCGAACGGCTGCACCCGATGCAACGGCTTTCCAGGAAGGGGAAGTTGCGCGAGTGGAAACGTACGAAGAAACTCCGGACGTTCGCAAAGAGGCATTTGTGCGTGAGGAAGTCCGCGTCAGAAAAGAAGTTGAACAGGAAACGGTTCAGGCTGAAGAAACGCTGCGTCGAGAAGAACTAGACATCGATACGAAAGGGAATCCAGTGATCGATAAGGGAACCGACTCGCGTGGCAAGCGATCGAAGTAACCCCGCTTAATCGCTAACTGCTCAGGCAGGGCTATCTAGTCCTGCCTGAATTGCCCCTCAAAACCCCTTTTTGATAAGCCTCGATAACATGAAAAAACCTCAATCAGCGGAAGCATCGATCGCTTCTTTTGCTTTGCTGCTGGCTCTGGCGGTGGTGCCTGAACCTCTTGCCGCATCGTTAAAACTAAATTCGGTATCGGCTCAATCGGCTTCTGACGCGCCCGCTTCCACTGATTCTAATCAGACGGTGAGGATTGATGGTTCGCCCAGCATGAAGGTTACGAATGAAATTCGTAAACAGCAGCTTGAACGGCGTTCCCCGGACATAAACGTTCGAGTGAACTACAACGGGACAGACGCGGCTCTGCGATCGGTGCTGAACGGCGGAACCGATTTAGCTGCAGTGGGTCGTCCCCTTACGGCTGAAGAGAAGCAGGGATTGGGCGTTGCCCCTGAAAACCGACACAAAATTGCGATCGTAGTTGGACCTGAGAATCCTTTCAGGGGGAATTTGACGTTTGACCAGTTTGCCAAGATTTTCCGAGGCGAGATTACCGATTGGTCGCAAGTCGGAGGTCCGGCGGGACGGATTCAATTAATTGATCACCCCGAAACCAGCGATACTCGTCGGGCATTGCAGAGCTACTCTGTTTTCAGGCAGGCTCCGTTCGTTGCGGCTGCCAATGCCGTGAAGCTGCCTCAAGACAGCACCGATGCCATGATCCAACGGCTGGGCACCAGAGGTATTGGCTACGCGATCGCGGATCAAGTCAGGAACACGCCGGGTGTCCGGATTGTCTCGATGCACAAAACGCTGCCGAGCGACCCCCGCTATCCGTATTCTCAGCCGCTTGCCTATGCCTACAAGCAACCACCTAGCCCTGCGGTCGCTGCCTTTTTGGGTGATGTAACCGCCGCTGCCAGCCCTCAGGGCGCGGCTGCGACTGCCCCGACTGCTCCTCAAGCGGCTGTTCCGGCTGCTCTGGCTGCTCCTCAAGCGGCTGCTCCGGCTTCACCTGAGACAGCGATTGCCCCGGCTCAGGCAACGGAAGAAAGAGGATTTCCGTGGTGGCTGCTGCTGATTCCTTTGCTGGGTGGCTTGCTGTGGTGGCTGCTAAAACGACCGCGCCCAGCCGCCACGATCGCGCCTGTAGCCGCACCTAAAGTTGTTCCGGTTCCTCCGGCTGCTCCAGCGGCTTCAGTTGCGGCGGCTTCAGTCGCTTCGGTTCCTCCAACGGCTCCGGTCGTTCCGGTTGCTCCTGTAATTCTGGACGAGCAATCTCCAAGCATTACGCTGCATGAAGAGCGGCTGGTGGCTGACAAGCTGCGGCAAAAAGTGGGAGATGTGGCAGTTGGTAAGCAGGTAAAAACAGAACAGGCTCAGATTTCTGTCCCGGTTGAAAAGGATCGCGTTGTGATTGAGCGCGTGACTCCAGCAAATGGGGGAACTGTGCTGTCGGGTGATGTGGCGTTTGGTGCGGAGGAAGCCCGAATCGAAACTTACGAAGAAATGCCTGAAATTCGTAAGGAAGCCTTTCTGCGCGAAGAAGTCAACATCCGAAAAGAGGTCGATCGCGAAACCGTTAAAGCTGAAGAAACGCTGCGTCGCGAAGAGTTAGACATTCGCACAGAGGGTCATCCTGCTGTGGATGATCGGAATCGCCCGAACAATTCATCCCGATAGTTCTACAGCTTGTTGACGGTAGACGATCGATTTCACTCAATGCCGACTTAGTTTTAAGGAGCAGTAAACATGATTAGTTCTCATCGCGTTCGTCAGAGTTTAACGACTCTTGTTTTAGTTCTCATTTTGACGTTCACTACGGCCTGTAGCGGTGTAGCTACGCGCTCGTATCAATATCCTGCCAGCGTCGATCGCGGCATTGAATACGGACAATTGGCACGTGGCGACTCAGCGACGGGTCAGGCGTTTGGCGATTGGGTGGTTGAAGCTAGCAAAGGCTTAATTAAAGATGCCTTTGTGCGAGACAACAACAAATTGGGCGCCGTAATTTCGTCTCAGGTTCGTCCCAATGAAGTCAAAGCGCTAGCTCAATCACTAGCAGCGGGATTTCGTAAAAACTTCCCGAATCAAGATTTGACTGTTTTGATGTATGCGCCCGATAAACATCTGATTTTAACAGCGCGCTACGATGCTAAATCTAAGCAGCTTCAGTATCAATCAGCCAGCTAAGTGCAATGGGACGCTCGCCCCATAAGCGCGATCCGTTTAGCAGATCAATTCAACAGAGTTAATTTCACAATTTTTCAGGACATTAAAACCATGCCTACTAGTGATGACTACAAACGCCAAATCATGAAAGATTTGGCAGGCGGCGACACAGAAATGCTGCCGGATGAAACTGCCTCAGACGACTACCAGAACTTTGATGATTTTGCTCAACGATCGTCTCGTGATCAGCGGCATCAATTGTTTAAGTCGTTTCACCCGGATCGTGTTCCAACCAGCCAAATGGAGCCGGAATTGCAAAAAGCGATCGCTCAAATTAAGCCGAATGAACGCCACGATGTGGCAAAAGAGTTCTTGAATCACCTGAAAAAGCGCGGCTTGGGCGATCGAGATTTAGAAAAGCAACTGGGGTTATCGAGCCATCACTCGAACCACATGACGGCGGATGATGTTAGCAAACTGGCGAGTTTTGCTTACCATAACCACCCCGATGTGTTCCATGACGTGTTGGCTGATCAGCCTGCGCTGGTGAAGTTCATGAGCAATCCGCTTGTGGGAGCCGCTCTGGGCGCGATCGCTGCTAAGTGGATGGGTGGTCGCAAGTAGCCCAGACGCGATCGCGTTGTAGAAGTCGGAAGCGTAACCACAAAGCAACCTTGTGACGTTTATAGCGGTTCTCGCTCGTTGAGGTGCACTTGACCCTTCCCCTTTTTCGAATGCCGCAGGCTATCCCTCTCCGAAACGGTGAGGGAGCCAGTTTCCCCCTTGCAGGGAAGGGACAGGCAGTAGGTTCTCTAGGCACGTACCGCACTGAATAGGGAAACGCTACATATCTTTCAACTATTAAGGAGTAAAACCATGACAACTGATGAAATTGTGCAAACTAACGAGAACGGTGAGGTAACAGAAGCTGCAACAGAAATTCCGTTACTTCCTCCTGCCGAACCTGTCATTATTCCTGATGCCTCTGCAACTCAGTCAGCGGAGCAAACTTGGCAATCTTTCCAGGCGAAGGCAAGCACATTGTCTGCAGATGTAATTCGATCGACCGTTGCGTTCGTGCAAGAGAATCGGAAGCTTCTAAGCAGCTTGGGCTGGCTTTTACTTGCGTTTGTTGGAACTAGAGTTGTGTTAGCGTCACTCGATGCCATTGATGACATTCCCCTCGTTACACCGATCCTTAAACTGATTGGTTTGGGAACGGTTGCTTGGTTTATTTGGCGCTACATGATTCGGGCAAACAATCGCCAAGAACTTGTTCAAATGATTGATCGTACGAGGGTGGAACTTCTTGGCAATCGAGACTAGAGCACTCTAGCTGACGAATGAGCTATTGTCTTAATCCATCCTGCGCAAGTCCGAGGAATTTAGATGATGCTGTTTGTCAGCAGTGCGGTTCAAGGCTGCGACTACACGATCGATATCGCGTGTTGCAGCCGATCACGCAGGGTGGGTTTGGTCGCACGTTTTTAGCCGTGGATGAAGCCGATCCGCTAAAGCCCCGCTGTGTGGTCAAGCAGTTTTTGCCACAGGTGGGGCTTCACGATCGAGAAAAAGCATCGGAGCTATTTCGACAGGAAGCCGAGCGATTGCAAGAGTTGGGGACGCATCCTCAAATCCCGGAGTTGCTGACATATGTGGAGCAGGACGGGCATCAATATTTAATTCAGACGTTCATTAACGGGCGCAATCTGGAGCAGGAATTAGCGGAGCAGGGACCGTTTAATGAGGCACAAATCCGACAACTGCTGAGCGATTTGTTGCCTGTGGTGCAGTTCATCCATCAGCATCAGGTGATTCACCGCGACATCAAGCCCGCTAACATCATTCGCGCTAGCACGGGACAACTGTTTTTAGTCGATTTGGGTGCGGCAAAGTATGCGACCGGAACGGCGTTGGGCAAGACGGGAACGGTGATCGGCAGTGCAGAATATATCGCCCCGGAGCAGACCAGAGGTAAACCAGTCTTTGCCAGCGATTTATATAGTTTGGGCGCAACTTGTATTCACTTGCTGACAGATTTATCGCCGTTTGAGTTGTTCGATGGCAGCAGCGATCGCTGGATCTGGCGATCGTTTTTGCAGTCTCCGGTGAGCCCGGCGCTGGGAGAAATTTTAGATAAGCTGCTTCAGAGCGCGACGAATCGCCGTTATCAATCGACTAGCGAAGTGCTGATGGATTTGACCCGAAAACCTCGATCTGCACGAATGCAACTGCTAACGGTTTTTGCTCCTGCTATGGTGATGGTGCCGCTGCTAGCGATCGTCATTCATCAAGGTCTCCTGCTGCTGCAAGCTTCGCGCCTCTCTACGTCCGCGTTGCCTAATCGATCGCCCGAACCTCTGCGCCCTTCTACGTCCGCGTTGCCTAATCGATCGCCTGAATTGCCCGCGTTTATTAAACCAGCAACTGCTTACCCTAAACCCAAATTTACAAACAG
Organism: Leptolyngbya sp. FACHB-36; assembly: GCF_014695955.1. Classification (GTDB taxonomy): domain Bacteria; phylum Cyanobacteriota; class Cyanobacteriia; order Leptolyngbyales; family Leptolyngbyaceae; genus FACHB-36. Next base: position 7,778 of record NZ_JACJPG010000498.1, read on the forward strand.
AGTTCAACCGACTCGAACTATTGTCTTACCGACAAAAGCAAAATCTCTAGACGCCGTGAGAATTAGTCCGGATGGTCGAACGATCGTTGGTTACTATTCCATCTTCACTGAAGACAAAACAAGCGAAGAAAGACTAACACACAAAGCTGGAATCGACGTTTGGAATCTACAGACAGGAAAACTTCGATTCTCCTTAAGTGATTTCTCAGCCTTATACAATCTTGCTATCAGTTCAGATAGCCAGATGCTTGCGAGCACGATTGACGGCAATATGATCAAAATTTGGAGTCTTTCGACTGGAGAGTTGATCAACATGCTGCCAGGAAATAGTGTATTTGATAGCAGTATTAGTTGGACTACAGACAAAAAAATTCTTTCAGTAAGCCGAGATAACAAAGTAGTCGAGTTGTGGAATCCAGTCACTAGAGAATTAATTGGTACTTTTGGTCCTCCTTATATTAATGGAAGTTACGTCAGTTCGATTGCAGTCAGCCCTAGCGAAAACATCTTAGCTGTTAGCTATACAAGTAAGGAGGTCAAGATTTGGAATCTACGGGCTAGGTATCCTAAGTATAGTTTTAGTATTTTGAGAGAGTTTGATACTAATGCTTTCGGCATTTCTGCAATTAGCCCCAACGAGAAAATTCTTGCGAGTGGTGATGATTTAGGGAATCTTTGGCTCTGGCGGCTTGGTTCAGGGGAATTTATTCGCACGTTAATGGAATTTAATAGTGAAGGAACTTCTTCAAAAATTGAGATTCTTACTATTAGCAAAGACGGAAGATTGATTGCGTGTGGTTTAGCAAACGGCAGAATTAAACTCTGGAACCTGCAAACTGGAGAATTTATTCGTATTGTTAGCGGACATAGCGATAGCGTAACCTCGATCGTCTTCAGCCCTGATGGGAAAACTTTACTCAGCGGTGGTCGAGATAAAACCGTAAAAGTTTGGCAGCTTAGCCAACTGACGCAAGGCAAATAACTTGTTTGGATGGGACGATCGCGATGTCTAAAATCGAACAACGGCATAGTTCAACTACCATCATTAAACCGTCATCTCTAAATCAGTTGGTCGATCGCATTGAATCAGTCACACAGTGTATTGTGTTTTGGAATACCCTTTTTTGTGCAGAAATATTTTCTTAAGGTGGTTCCCGCTCAACTGCAACTCTCATCCACAAAGTTTTCTTGATTCGCAGAAACTTTTGTGTGAAGATTGCGTGTGATTCCGATTACCATAAATTTTTGCTTGGAACATTTGTCGAGTAAATCAGTCTAAAACTGCAACGTTGATCACTACCACGTACTACCGATTTAAGAAGCGCATAGGGCGTCTACGATACTGCGAGAAGGTTGCTTGTCCACGTTAAGTATTAGGCATGTGCAGCTATGATGATCCGGGAACAGCCCAAAGCTTCGGAATCCCGTTCTGCCACCAGAAAGTACGAGCTTCGTTCTACCGTCCGGGATTGTCTGTTCTTACTGCTGATTGTGCTGCTCTCGGTCAGCCTTTACATCGGCAGATTAGGCTTTAGCAGTGATGACTGGGGATTTCTGGCAGTATTCCACCTGTCGCCCGATCCATCATTCATGAGCTTAGTTGACAGGGCAAATAGCGATTATGGGGTGTTTCGCCCCGTTTTTGTGGTCTACCTAGTGGCGCTGTATTGGCTGTTTGGTCTACAGCCGCTCGGCTATCACCTAGTCAACGCAGCGGTTCTGCTGTCTGGGTTTTTGCTGCTGTACTTGATTGTGCGAGAGTTGACTCAGCGACGATCGCTGGCGCTAGCAGTTGCGTTGGTGTACGCGCTGCTGCCGCACTACTCGACCGATCGCCTTTGGATGACCGCCGCACCGATCACCCTCAGCATGCCGCTGTACCTGCTGAGTCTCTACGCCGATCTAAAAGCCATTCAGACCCGCCCGCTGATTCGTTGGGTTTGGAAGATCGTCAGCATGGCAAGCGTGGTCGCAAGCGTGCTGTCCTATGAACTGTTTGTGCCGCTGTTTTTGCTCAATCCACTTCTGGTGGCGTACCGCAAACGGCAGCGCGATCGCATGACAGACAATGCAATCCTCCCAACTGTACGTTGGAGAACACTTGCCGTGCTGTCAGCCTGTAGTTTGGTGGCGCTGATTTACTCAGTCGGGCTGAAGCTTGCGTATACGCGCCGCGATGTTGGCCATCCGCTGGGGGAGCAACTGATTTGGTTTGCCAAGCTGATGGCTAAAGCCGTTTTTGTCAGCTTTGGTCAGTACGGTGTGGGCTTACCGGGAGTCATGTCGAAGCTGGCGCTAAACCATTCTGACTGGACGATCGTGGCGCTGGGAATCGCAATCGGGCTACTCGTTGGCATGTATCTGTACCGGACGCTAACGCCAGATACGCTCCAGCGATCATTGCTGCTGCGATTGATGGTGGCGGGAGTCGTTATCTTTGGCTCGGGCTACGTGATCTTTCTAAGCAATCGCAATGTGATCATTACGCCAACGGGGTTAGGGAATCGGATCGCGATCGCCGCTACGATCGGCGTGGCTCTATCGCTTGTGGCTGGAATTGGTTGGGGTCTGACCTTTATTCGATCGCAGACATGGCAGCGACGCGCCTTTTGCTCACTCGTTGCCTTAGTCTGTGCGAGTGGCTTTGGGATCAATGCCACGATCGCGTCGTTTTGGGTCGATGCCTACCAGCAGCAGCAGCTAGTGATCGCCGATATTCGTCAGCAGTTTTCGACGCTGCCAGCCAACAGCACGGTGATTCTAGATGGCGTGTGTCCCTACAAAGGTCCGGGCGTTGTCTTTGAGTCGAATTGGGATTTGGCAGCAGCCCTACGGATACAGTACCGAGATCGCTCGATCAGTGCCGATGTGGTGACGCCCAGTCTGACCGTGGAAGATGATGGGTTGGCGATCGAGATCTACGACAATGTCAGCAAATACCCATACAGTGACAACTTGTTCGTCTATCACTTTGGACAAGGAAAAATTCATCGGTTGACGAATACTCAGATGGCGCAGCACTATTTTGAAACCGTCAACCCCAATTACGACAGCAGCTGTCCAGCTGGCGAACCCGGTTTTGGGTCCCGCATTTTCTAGAGTCAAGCGACTGCTGAGCGTCAAGGACGCTTGGAGTTGATTGATACAAACGGTTGTTAAGTTTCAGCGGTAAGATACAAACAGTCGGTTAATCTAAAGGTAGATTTACTGACTGTTTCCCGTTTAGCGGGACGATCGCCCTTGTGTGTTCTCTAGATTTGGGTAAAACCTGTTGAGTGGTTCTGTCTGATTCTGGATGAAATGAGCTATGCATGATTCTGAAAATCGCTCACGCGGCTTTTCACCTGACTTTCGCCCAAGGCAAAAGCGTTTGGGTGGCTACCTAGTGGAGGCGGGGTTGCTGACTCCGGCTCAAGTAGATGTAGCGTTGAATGACCAAAAAATGACTGGAATGCGGTTTGGTGAAATTCTGGCGGCGCGGGGTTGGGTGAAGCAGCAAACGATCGAGTACCTGATGGAAAAAGTGGTTGTACCTGAGCAACACCCTCCTCAACAGCCAACTGCATCTTTCCAAACGTCGTTGGAGTCGCCAGCGCCTACCTCAACGAATGGATCAACTGTGGGCAAAATTCCAGCCCTGTGTCCCCGCGATCGTGTAACCACGAAGCCGCTGCCCTCCGCTAGCTCGTCCGATGGCGATGTCAGTTGGGTCGGATAAATGTTGAATAAATGAAGAATTATGAATGACAAATTTTGAATTCTGAACGGAAAATCATTCAAGATTCAGCATTCATCATTGTTAATTTCCGAACAGCCACATCCAAAACGGCAGCGTTACGAATAGCCCCGCGCTTCCCAATGCTAGCGTTGTCACAGTCAACTCGCGATCGAGTGCGTACGCCTCGGCAATGACCAGTGTGCCAAACGCGGGCGGCACTGCCGTTTGCAGCAGCAGCACTTGATGGACAGGTCCAGTGATGCCAAGCAGCTTTAGTGCTAGTCCTAGTACGAGGGGAACGAGCAGCATCTTGATTCCCAGACTAATCAGCGCGGGTTTGACGTTGCTGAGCGACGATAGCTGACTCAGCCGCATTCCGATCAGCACTAGCGCCAGAGAAACAACCCCCCACGCCAGTTGACGCAGTCCAGCTTCAATTGGTGCAGGTAAAGGAAGGTTTTGACTGAGGAGTCCGATCGCAAAACTCCACAGCGCCGGATTTTTCAGCAGCGCTTGCCGCAGATGTCCGCCGCTCCACTGCTGGCTGCTGAAGCGAGATGCCAAAACGACGCCAAATCCATAAATGCCCAACGTAGACCCAATATCGTACAGCAGCGCCCACGCAAAATACGCCGGACCCACCAGCGCCAGCACCACCGGATAGCCAATGTAGCCCGTGTTGCCCACCATTGACGCCAGCAGAAAGCTCCCCTGCGCTCGCCGACTCCATGCTGCTCCCTGCCAGCGCAGCACCCAGCTTGCTGCTCCAACGCCTAGCAGTTGCGCCACCCACGACACAACCGGAGCGCTCCAAAGACTTAGCGACAGTTCAGCTCCGCGCAAAAATCCTAAAATGCTGAGCGGAACGCCGACATAAAACAGAAACTTGCCCAGAACAACCGGAGCCGCCTTTGGCAGCAGGCGACCCAACCCCCAACCGAGCAGCGTCCAGACAAGCAGGTGAGCGTAGACGCTCAGGAGATTGGCGATCGGCATGGAGTTGGTAACTTAAGATTGGGAGTGCACTCCCCGATTATGACGACTTCAGCCTCCGCCCTACCTCGATCGCGGTCTAAAATCTCGAATCCAAAACCTCAATTCCAAAATGGGTTCGGTCTACAATGCGTAATGTTGTTGCGTGCAGTGAAGGAGTTGGACGATTGGGTAACGCTGGCACTCCGGAAAAGACCCCCAAAGCCTCAACCCCCTCCACTGACGATATTCCCGTAGCCCAGCGAGAAACTGTCGCGGTTGCTCCTAAGCGGCGCACCAGTAAGCTTGCAGTACTAGGTGGTCTGACGCTGCTGGGACTCGTCGCGCTCACGGCAGGTGTATTTGTGGCACAGCAGTTTCAGCAGGCTCCACCCGCGACGATCGCGATCGAGCCTGACACGGCTACTGCTCCGAAGCCCTCTGCTAGCCCCGAAGACGCCCTGCTGGGGCACTACGCCTACAAAGAAGCTCCCCAAGCGCAACTCGCACCCATCACCAGCGACGGCGGCATCAAGCTGCGCAAGGCTGCAGCAGTGGCATACCGAGCGATGGAAGCAGCGGCTCAGCAGGCGGGCGTATCGCTGGTGCCGATTTCTGGCTTTCGCTCACTGGAGGACCAGAAATACTTGTACTTTGACGTGAAAGCCGATCGCAATCAGGTGGCGGCTGAACGCGCCAAGGTCAGCGCTCCTCCGGGCTACAGCGAGCATCACACAGGCTATGCCGTTGACATTGGCGATGGCAGCGTTCCCGCCGTGAATCTGAGTCCTGAGTTCGACAAAACTGCCGCTTACAAGTGGCTTCAGGCAAACGCTGCCCGCTACAGCTTTGAACTATCGTTTCCTACTAACAACAAGCAAGGCGTCAGCTATGAACCGTGGCACTGGCGCTATGTGGGCGATATTGATAGCTTGAAGACGTTTTATAAGGCGCGAAACAAGTAGCCCATGACTCAAGCATTTCAAGATACTACAACGTAGGAATACGCGGAACTCGCTGCGTTTCCCGGTGCAAGCTGGGTCGTTTTGGCAGACCCCGTGTCACACGGTTCGATTCAACGCCTCAAGTAGTATAGTCGTTCAGCTACCCTCTATGAGTCAACTTTCTCTGAATCTCGTTGCCATCTCAATCTTCGTCGTCACCATGACGACATTGCTAGGACCGCTGGTGCATCTGTCTCCTGTGGTTCCCACGATCGCCGTTGCAAGTGCTCTCGGCTTGGCAACCTTAGATACTCTAAGCTGGCAAGGGCGTGGCGCAACGCTGCTATTGGACTGGCTAGCGAGATTTTCGCCGGAGCACCGCGATCGGGTCGTGCGGCACGAAGC
>NZ_JACJPG010000499.1 GCF_014695955.1 Leptolyngbya sp. FACHB-36
GTTGCGATCGCCAGCGCCGAATTGTGTAGCTGGATCGCGCCTTGCAGCGGCAGACGGTACCGAATGATCTTCTCGATCTGAACCACACCGTGTTCAGGCGGCTCCGAAGCGTCCTCAGATTCCAGAATCACCGTTTCCTCTTCAATGCCGCGATATTCTGCCCAGCCGTTGCCTAAATCCCGTGCAGGCAGAGGATAGGTGGTCGAACAGCTCAACTCAGTAAGGCGACGATGCACAACTGCCGCAGCCTCCGGAGGCAGTTGTCCAATGACAGCAGGACAGTGCGGTTTGAGAATTCCCGCTTTTTCTCTAGCAATATCCGCTAGCGTTGGACCCAATCGCTGCCAATGTTCCCGACTGAGAGACGTGATGACGCTAACCAGCGGGTAATCACAAACGTTGGTTGCGTCCAACCGCCCACCCAATCCCACTTCGATCACGGCGATGTCCACCTGCTCCTGAGCAAAGTAGAGCCATGCGGCTGCCGTGATCACTTCAAACTGGGTCGGCGGACAGTTGGCATCGATTACGTCCATCACCTGTTGCAGCGATCGTGCCAAGTCCGCTGGTGTAATCGGCTGTTCATTAATGCAGATCCGCTCGCACCAGTCCACTAAATGTGGCGACGTGTAGCGCCCAACGCGGTAGCCTGCGTGAGTCAGAACTGCTGACACATAGGCGCACACCGAACCCTTGCCGTTGCTTCCAGCAACATGCACAATCGGCACTTGGTGCTCGGGGTTGCCCAATGCGGCTAAAAGCTGCTGGATGGACTCCAAACCCAGCTTTACCCCAAAGTGCTCAAATGTTTGCAGCGTTGCGTCAATATCCACAGGGTTTTGCTCATGCCTGAAGTCCAGTCTACATTGCCATACGGCTCACAGCGATCGTGGATAAGAGCAGGCAGTAACGCTAGCAAAAGTGAGACACCATTCCGACTATGTTGGGAACTTCTAAATTTCTTGTATAAATTTAGCGCAATAAAGAAAAATTTGACCGTAATACCACGGATATCCTATGATTTCTACAACCGAAAAACACTCAGTGTTTTGACGCATCTTTATAAACTTGTCCTTCCCTGGCTCAGTAACTCTATTTAGCCCAAGGATGGTAAGCGCAACCTCTTCCGCTCGCAAAATGCGCGAACGGTTCAATTGCTTGCTGCGTCCGCAAAGCGTTCAACAAATGTTGACATTCAGTCGATAGCCACTCGCCGTATCAAAGGAGAATTCAGTAGCAATGGTATCCAATCTCAGCTTGACTCCGGTGCCCAATCGCACTCATTCAAGCAGTCCGTGTGGGACTGGGCGATCGTTCAGGCGCGCTTGGATTACCCATCTGCTGGTCTTAGCTGTGATTGGCTTGCATCAGGAGCGCGGACAGGCAATGACGTTGGTTCTAACCGGCTTAAGCAGTTCTTCCGTAGACTCGACGATCGTGGCTTCTACTACGGAGAACTTGCCTGTGACACAGCTCGATCGGTGGAATACCCACCATGAGCCAGAAAATAGCCCTAACGAAGCAGCGCCAGAAAGTGACCTTGGTGAGCCGGATGCCCTGCGGCAAGCATTGCTGTGGTCCTACAACACCGCAACGCTTGCCCGCAGTCGATCGACGCTGATGCAAACCTCCAAGTCAGCCCTTAGTCAATCGTTGCTGCCAGCCGCGTCGCCGACGCAGAACTTAACGCTAGCTCCATCGTTAGAGAATCGCACTGCCGCGCAGCACCCGTCTTCCTTGACTAACTCAGTCAGCGATCGTCCTCTAGGCGCAAACGCTCAACCTAGACAGGCAGCGTTACTAGGTGATGACACAGAGTTTTCAGTGTCTGCGTTACAGCTAGCCATCACCCAGTCTGATACTGCTTCAAATCTCGTGGTCGGACTCGGTTCTGCTCTGTGTATCGTTGGTGCCGTGCGGCTTCTAACTAAGCTACTGCTAGAAAGTAGCTGAATGGAAAAACGCTAAAGTCGATTTCAGTACTCTAGTTCAGTGCCCTAGCACACCTGGCAAAAACAAGAGTGTCGGCAACAGCCTGTTTGTGTGTGAGTCATTACTGAAGCAACAATGGCTGTAAAGGCTTCAGCCTCTACTTGGGTTCCACGATCGTCCCCAAAAACAGCAGGGTTCCCGTGCGATTATCGCGGATAGCACAGAAAAAGGGACGGTCCACCGTCATTTTGAACGGCGTATCGACACGTACGGATGTAGTAACGATGCCAACTGAGGTAACCGCTGCTGCTTCGGTCCCTTTTTCATTCACTTCAATGAACGTTTTGTGCTTCACCTGATCGATCTTCATCGGGGTTGTGCTCAGCCTGTCAAAGCTGGCGCGGCGCGGATCAAACGCAATGTCCATCCCTAAAGCCGATAGCGTATTTTTTAGCTCGACATCGTACTCCAGCGTGAAGCGGGGAATTTGCACGGTGCCCGATCGCATGCGGAACTGCTGCATCCAAGTCTGCCAGTTTTCCGGCGTTAGGGCTTTGGTGAATTTAGCCAGCGTGGACTTGGACTTGGGCAAGAAAACGTACAGGCTCATCCGTCGATCGCCATAGGGCAGACTGACTGCTTGGAACTGCTCGGTTTCGTAGTAGCGGTAGTCGCCAGTGCGAGACATCAGCGGCAGCGTTTTGGAGGTGCCGTTGGTTCGGTAGAAGGGTTTGTTCGTCGTCTCACGTTTGTCGAACTCGTTTGTCCAGTCACCTTTGAAGTAAATGGCATTGACCAGGAACAGCACATCATCCGGCTTGAGTTGGTCTACGATCTGACGAATTTTGCCCTGCGTTTTTTGCCGCACCCAATCATTGATCTGAGTTGCTGCTTGGGGACTGCCAAAGTCCAAATCCGTAATTTCAGCACTGTAAAACTGCTGATTGTTCTGAAGAAAGTCTGGCTTAAATTCAACGCCCTGACGTGCCCAAAGAGAGTTTGCGATCGACAATTGCACGTTTTTACCAGGATTCTCTAACGCCGATCGCAGCGCGGCATTTGCTTGATTCACTTCTGCTAAGCTCATGCCCTGAAGCTCCAGCGCTTTCGCCATTGCCTGCTGCGTATTGCCGCTAGCTCCGTTGTAGGTCATGGCAAGCGCGATCGCGACACTCGATGGCGACACAAACACCGTCTGATCTTGATTCTGC
>NZ_JACJPG010000005.1 GCF_014695955.1 Leptolyngbya sp. FACHB-36
GAGCGTCTCTAGTGCCGGACCCAACTCCACGCGGATCTTGTCGCCGTGAGGAGATTGCTGAAATAGCTGCTGAGCAAACTCGGCGACGTAGGCATCGACCTCACAGGCGACGAGCGTGCCGTCCGCAGGAAGCGCCTCCGCCATTGCCAACGCCGAGTAGCCCGTGAACATGCCAATGTCCAGAATGCGACGGGCGCGAGTCATATGAACAAACAGCTTCAGCGTCTGTCCTTCCACGTGCCCCGACAGCATTTCCTGCTCTAGCTGCCGCACCGTTTCCCCATCCGAAAATCGCTGGCTCCACGGCTCCTTGCTGGTCTTTTGGGCGATCGCCGCCAGCGCTGCCGATTCCGGCGTCGTACAGGCTTCCAGATACGGGTCCAAACCAGCCGTTAGCTGAAAGGCAGTTTGAATGTTCTCGGCAACGTTGATCAGTGTGTCCTTTAGGGCGGCTACCGCTGCGTCAAGATGCTGCACTGCAATGCCCAACGGCGTCACAGGCCGCGCGGGTTCTGCCGCCGTTGACTGTTGAATCACACCTGTCATGACACTGAACTCCCAACCAGCGACTGCGCCGTGCTGCCCACATAGGCGTCGATGCCTGCGCCTGCCCGTGGGTAGTCCGCGCAAAGACGCTTGTGTTCGACCAACGCCCCGTCCAGTTCTTCGCGGCTGAGGTCGTTGACGAAAAAGCACTCGCCGATCGGTCGAGGCATTGCCGCTCGCAGCAAGCCATCCCGCGTTTGAATAATCGACTGGGTAGCTCGCCACGCCAAATCGCTGTCTAGCAGCGGATGATCCAGCGTTAGCCCCAAACGGCTCATCAGACCGAGAATGCGATCGCGCTCTTGCGTCGAAATGTAGCCCCGCGCCGCTGCAATCGTGGCAGACAGCGCCATGTCAATGTTCACCGCGTGACCGTGCAGCAAAGGCACCGAAGGAGCCAATTCCAGCGTCGGGCTCCACGTGTGTCCGTAGGCGATGACGCGATCGAGCATCAACTCATGCAGGTTCGGCGTTTCAAGCTCCAGCATGGTCTTGATCGACTCGTAGTTCACCTTGTACGCCACGTCGCGCAACTCATCACTGCCGCCCAAATAGCCAAAGTGCGTGTGCAGCAGTTCTTCGCCGTATTGATCCAGCCAGTCAAACACCTGCGCGTTGGATACCACAGCAATCTTGACCAGTTCCGCCATGCCGTTGCGGACTTGGTCCGTGGGCAGCGTCCGCAAAAACGAGAAATCCAGAAACACGTGCTTAGGCGGATGATACGCGCCCAATCGGTTCTTCAGCTTGCTGTGGTTGACCGCAACTTTGATCGCCACGCCTGCATCCACCAAGCCGATCAGCGTTGTGGGCACGCGAATAAAGTTTGTGCTGCGACGATACGCGGCGCAGGCAAACCCCGCCACATCCAGCACCAGCCCACCGCCGACAACGAGCACTGGTTCCTTCCGCACCAAACCAAAACTAGCAAAGGCATCGACGATCGCCGAAAAGGTCGTTATCGTTTTGGCGGGTTCTTCGATCGTGATGGCAAAAATTGTCAAATCGATGCCGTAGTGCTGAAAGTATTCCTGAAGCTGCAATCCATAGAGGCGATTAACGGTGTGGTCCACCACTGCCAAACAGCGCCCAAACGCTTTATATTGCGATGCCAGCGCTGAATTGTTGATGTTAAACAAGCCATCAACAAACTCCAGTCCAAACTCGATTTTTTCGTAACCTTCCACGTGAAAGGCAGTCTCAGTTGCCTCA
>NZ_JACJPG010000050.1 GCF_014695955.1 Leptolyngbya sp. FACHB-36
ATTCAAAATTTCTAGCCCCTTGCTTCTACTCCCCTCCGCTCTAGCATCTGCACGATCGCGCTGACTAACTCAGCCTCCTGCACGGGTTTAGCAAGGTAAACGTGAAATCCGGCAGCAAGTGCCTGATCGCGATCGTGCTCCCGTGAGTTAGCCGTCAAAGCAATGGCAGGAATGTCTTCACCAGATTCGAGCGATCGCAATTGCTGAATCAGCGAATAGCCATCCTGTTCTGGCATACTGATGTCGCTGATCACCAGATCTGGTTTGACGCTCTCGAATACGGCAAGCGCTTCACTAGCGGAGCTAACCACCACCGCAGTCGCGCCGTACTGCCGCAGCAAAAACGCCAGAAAATCGCGCGTGTCAGGTTCGTCATCGACAATGAGAATTTTGCGGCTCGTCAACAGTGCAGGATGCTCACGGAGTGTCTCCGTAGTTGATGGCGTGAGGAGCGAGGACGTAAGGGCGTGCGAAGACGGCAGGACGATTTCTTCGGTCGCCCGAGTTCTATCTCCGTTTACCAGCGGCAGCCTGATTGTAAACGTGGCTCCTTGGTCGTCGCCTGGGCTGTCTGCCTGCACCCTTCCGCCCTGAAGTTCCACAAGATGTCGAACGATCGCCAACCCCAACCCCAAACCGCTGTGCGCTCGCGTGGTCGTGCTGTCTGCTTGCCGAAATCGATCGAACACGTACGGCAGAAATTCCGGACTGATACCTTTTCCGGTGTCAGTTACAGTAACCTGAGCGCAGCGGGAATCCGAAGATTGAAGTTTGAAGGATGAATAGTCATCCGGATGTCCACCTTGCACGTGCGACAGCCTTACCTGGACTTGTCCTCCGTCTGACGTGAACTTAATTGCGTTTGAGAGCAAATTCCAAACCACCTGCTGCAACCGAACTGGATCGCCGTAAACCATCCACTGCTGGTGATCGATCTCCGTTTCTGAGCCGTCAACCTCAAACTTTAGATTAATTGATTTGGCGTCTGCGGTTGGACGCATGGAGGTAATGGCCGCTTCAACAACCGACGTTAGGCTGATGGGGCAGAGATTAAGTCGCAGCTTGCCTCGAATAATTTGTGACACATCTAAAATGTCCTCGATTAGCTGCGCTTGAGTTGCGGCGTTGCGCTCGATCGTCTCTAGAGCGCGGGCAGTCGTTGCTTCGTCAAATTTTTTGCTGCGCAACAGTCGAGACCAGCCCAGCATCGAGTTCAGCGGTGTGCGAAGCTCATGCGACAGGACCGCCAAAAATTCATCCTTCATCCGGTTAGCGGCTTCAGCTTCACGACGGGCTGCTTGCTCTTGAATAATTTGGCTCTGAGCGGCTTCGGCTAGTTTCCGCTCTGTAATGTCCTCGCACGTGCCAACGTGCCCTAGCGGGGCTCCTTGCTCCGAGAACATTGGCGCGGCGTACATCTGCACCCAATACGTGTTTTCATTTCCGGTATGGGTGCGAAATTCTGCCGAAAACCCGTTGTTTCCCTGAAGATACGCGGTCCAGTCAGCCAGGATGCGTGACTGATCCTCGGAGTGAATGGTCCGTTCCCACTGACTGCTCAGCGGCTCGCCCGGTTGCAGTCCCCATTTTTCTTGGCAGCGCGGATTGCTGTAGATGCAGAACCCTTGGCTGTCGGTAACAAA
>NZ_JACJPG010000500.1 GCF_014695955.1 Leptolyngbya sp. FACHB-36
GATTACGACGCTGGCAACCTGCACTCTGCCTGCAAAGGCTTGCAGAACGCAGGCGCAACGCCAAATGTGACGGACTCTGCTCTAGAACTTGAGCGGGCAGACGCCGTTGTGCTGCCCGGAGTTGGCGCGTGGGACCCGACCGTGCAGGGCATTCGATCGCGCCGTTTGGAAGCTCCGATTAGGCGAGCGATCGCCAGCGGAAAGCCGTTTTTGGGAATCTGTATGGGGCTGCAAGTGCTGTTTGAATCCAGCGAAGAAGGCAGCGACCCCGGTTTAGGAATTATCGCGGGAGCGGTGCGGCGGTTTCGATCGGAGCCTGACATCACAATTCCGCACATGGGCTGGAATCAGCTACAGTTCACGCAGCCTCAGTCGCCGCTGTGGCAGCAGTTGCCCGCTGACCCGTGGGTGTACTTCGTTCACTCGTATTTTGTGGACCCGATCGATCCCAGCGTCAAAGCCGCCACAATTACCCACGGTAGCCAGACCGTAACAGCGGCAATTCATGGCTCTGCAACAGGCGAGGACCACAATAACGTCATGGCGGTGCAGTTTCATCCAGAAAAGTCCTCGGACGCAGGTCTGCAAATTCTGGCAAACTTTGTGCAGCTCGTTGAGAGTCAGCGAGGATTGGTGAAGGCGTAGTTTGAGACGTTTAAGGAGCGAGATATGCAGGACATGATCGATTCATCCTCTCCGATTGATGCACCGGAAGCGGTGCTGGAACAGGCAAGAGCGCTACAAACTGAAATTCATCAAACGCTTCAACAGCTTTCCATTGAACGGTTAAAAACCGTGTCAGATTTTGCTAGCTTTTTGTTAGAAAGAGAACGTAGCGAAGCGACTGAAGAACTGATGCAAATTCCAGGGTTGCTCGAAAAAATTCAACAACACACCTCCAACGAGCAGGGCATCAATTGGAGAACTGTACGATCGGATGTATGAAGTTCTTCTACTCCCAGACGCTCAAACCGTTTTTGCCGGAGCGGACAAGGTTCTAGCTAAAAAAATTACCCGCTGCTTAATTCAACTAGAGCAAGAACCGCGCTGCCATCCTAATATAAAATCCCTGAAAGGAAGCTTTGCAGGATGCTATCGTTACCGCATGGGTGATTACAGAGTTATTTACACCATCAATGATGAAACCAGGCAGGTTTTTGTCGAGGCGATCGCTTACCGCAGTCGCGTTTATGAGTAGTCAACGAAGCGAATTTGAGTGCAAGGTAGTGTACATTTCATCCGATTTATTCCGCAACTAACTTGTGAGCCTGCGAATCTACGGAAATCGTCAGCTAAAAACCCTGCCAGGACAGGACACGCGCCCAACGCTAGCGCGGGTACGAGAGGCGCTGTTCAACATTTGGCAAGGCGAGATTGCTGACTGCCGCTGGCTGGATTTGTGCGCAGGCAGCGGGTCGATCGGCGCAGAAGCGCTGTGTCGCGGTGCGGCACAAGTCGTTGGCATTGAGCAGTCAGCGCGAGCGTGTGACGTGATTCGGCAAAACTGGCAGAACGTTGCTGCCGCAGAGCAGTCGTTTCGGGTAATCAAAGGCGACGTTGTCCGCTGCCTCAACGCCCTCAATGGGCAGACGTTCGATCGCATCTACTTCGACCCGCCCTACGCCAGTGGGCTGTATGGTCCCGTGCTGGACGCGATCGACACCTTGCAGCTACTCGCTCCTGCTGGAGAACTCGCCGTCGAACACAGCCCCAAATCGCTTACCATTCCTCCTCTGACGCATCTAAACGTTTGTCGAGAGAAAGTTTATGGAAATACAGCGCTGACGTTTTTTCACGCAGAATAAACCAAAGATTCATCTTTGCAAAATTCACGATTCAAAATTTCCCCAGCGCCACTTTCGAGGCGTTCGGTTGTACTTCAGTGCGATCGTACTGCTACCCTGTAAAACAGGTGCTACGCACTTGGTCGCATGATTCCGCAACGCCTCACCCTTAAAAACT
>NZ_JACJPG010000501.1 GCF_014695955.1 Leptolyngbya sp. FACHB-36
CGTCGATCAAGTTAAGCGTGTTTAGCGGTTAATGTTTAGTGTTTAGTGATAAGCAAATAGTGGGATATCTATATCAACGCTTGTTAGCTGCGCTAGTGATATTACTGACCACTAACAGCTAGTGACTAAGGACTAACAATCAGGTACCAAGCATGACGTTTGATTGGTTTCGTCGCAAATTTGATCAAAAGCCTGCGGAGGCGCAAACGGCACCTGAGCCAGCACCCGCCGAACCAGAGACGCCGCCAGAAGAAGCGCCAGAAGAAGCGACTCCCGCCGTTGCAGAGGACTACCTTAGCTTTGCTAAAGCCGCTTACGAAACGATTCGGAAGCGCCAGCAAGAGCAAGAGCCAGCCGACGACACAGCCCTTCCTGCTGAAGCAGTGGCAACGCCGGACATGCCCGCCGCGATCGAATCAACCGACGCGCCAGTAGCCGAACCTGCTGTGGTTGCGGCTGTACCAGACGCAATGCAGCCAGAGACAACTGAACCAGCGGCGGCTGAGGCAGACCCGATCGTTGAAGCGCCTGCGGCTCCCTTACCGTTTTGGGCAAAGTCTGAAACGGAGCGGTTAGAGCGGTTAGAGCGGCTGAAGGAAACCGCGATCGTTGAACCTGAACCTGAAGCGGCTCCCGTCGTTGCAGTTGAACCTGTTGCCGCGGTGGACGCACCGGATCTAATGCTGGACGAAGGCTTCGTCTGGTCTACGGAGGTGCTGGCAGCGCAGGGACGGCGAGCAGAAGATATTTCGATCGAAGAAATTACCTGGCTAAAGCGACTGCGGCAGGGACTTGATAAAACTCGTCGCGGATTGGTCAACCAACTGCGAGCGATCGTGGGGCAGGGACCGCTTAACCAAGATGCGGTGCTGGAAATTGAAGCGGCACTGCTGCAAGCGGATGTGGGCGTGGCGGCAACGGATGCCATCATCGAGGCGCTGCAAACCAAACTCCGCAATGAGACGCTGCCGCCCGATGCAGCAATTACCTACCTGAAGCAGATCCTTCGAGACATGCTGGACGCGCCGCTGAAGGACGAAGCCAGTCGCTTTTTTGCGCCGCAGAAAGACACGCTGAATATTTGGTTGATTACGGGAGTGAATGGGGCTGGAAAGACGACGACGATCGGCAAGCTTGCCCACATTGCCAAGAAGTCTGGCTACAATTGCCTGATTGCAGCAGCGGACACGTTCCGAGCGGCAGCTGTCGAGCAAGTCAAAGTCTGGGGCAAACGCAGCGATGTCGAGGTGATTGCTAACCCCGGACAGAATACTGATCCAGCGGCAGTGGTGTTCGACGCCATTACCGCCGCCCAAGCCCGCAGCACCGAGTTGTTGCTGGTCGATACGGCTGGACGGTTGCAGAACAAAAAGAACTTGATGGACGAACTCAGCAAGGTGCGCCGCATTATCGATAAAAAGGCGGACAGCGCTGTGGTGGAATCACTGCTGGTGTTGGATTCCACGCTGGGTCAAAACGGATTGCGGCAGGCGGAGGTGTTTTCGCAGGCGGCGCAGCTCAGCGGCGTTGTGTTAACGAAGCTGGACGGGACAGCGAAGGGTGGAATTGCCCTTGCTGTTGTGCAGCAGTTAGGCTTGCCGATTCGGTTTATTGGAGCGGGTGAAGGCATTGAGGATTTGCGCCCGTTCTCTAGCTATGAGTTTGTCGAGGCGCTGCTAAATGGGTAACGAGGGAGAAACCCTCGTTGCAAGCTGGAATAAAAAAAGCCCCCTTATTCAGGGGGCAGGCAGTCGATCGTGTCAACGTTAAATCATCGGTCTCCAACCAGGCTCTAGCGATCGCGCACTCGCTCCTCCGATCGCTGTCCTTCTGCCGTACCATCATGGCTGGGACGATGACCATCTAAACCATCTAAACCAGAGTGACCGTTACCATTACCATTGCCATTCGGACCTCCAGCCATGGCAGGCTGAAAGCGACGGCTGCCCCGAAGGCGACTGGCAGCGGCTTTGATCACAATGTAGAGTACAGGCACTACAAATAGACTCAGCACGGTTGCAACGCACGAGCCGCCGAGGGTGGCTGCTCCAAGCGATTGACGGGCGTTAGCTCCTGGACCCGTTGCAATCAGCAGCGGAACTGCACCAATGACGTTAGAGCAAGCGGTCATCAAAATTGGACGCAAACGCTCTTGGCTCGCTTGAATCGCGGCTTTGACGATCGTATAGCCCTCTTCACGCAGTTGGTTAGCAAACTCCACAATCAGAATGGCGTTCTTGCTGGCGATCCCAATCAGCATCACAAAGCCAATTTGCGTGTAGACGTCGTTGGCAGTTCCGCGCAGCAAAATCGCCAAGAGTGCACCCAAAATCGCCAACGGTACCGTCAGCATGATGATTAGCGGGTCAATGTAGCTTTCATACTGAGCCGCCAGCGTTAAGAACACAAACGCGACGCCCAAGGCAAAGATGAGCGTTGCACTGCCGCCCGCTTCGAGTTCTTCCAGGGATAAGCCGGACCACTGGTAGGTGTAGCCGCGCGGCAGCGTTTCTTTAGCCACTGTTTCCATCGCTTTCAGAGCTTGACCTGAACTCACGCCTGGAGACGGAGTGCCCGTGATTTCAACATCCCGGTACAGGTTGTAGTGGCTAATGATGGAGGGTCCAACCGTCTGCTTCACCGTAATCAGGTTACTCAGCCGGATCATTCGACCTGTTTGCGATCGCACATACAGCTTGGTGATGTCGTCTGGATTCGAGCGGAACTGAGTATCCGCTTGAACATAAACGCGATAGGTCCGCTCAAACTGGTTGAAATCATTCACGTACGTCGAGCCGAGGAAAATTTGCAGCGTGTTGAAAATGTCTTCTAGAGACACCTGCAGCGCGCTTGCTTTGGTGCGGTCCACCTCGACTGAGATTTGTGGCGTATTGGCATTGAACGTTGGTCGCAATCCCGAAAGTTGCGGACTTTGCGGTGACGGGTAAGTGCTGGCGCGCCCCATAAACTTGTTCAAGGTTTCACTCAGGGTGACAAAGCCTGCACCAGACTGGTCCTGAAGGTGAAACTCAAATCCGCCGAAGTTGCCTAACCCCTGAATAGCAGGCGGCGCGATCGGAATCACAGTCGCCTCTTGAATGCCCAACATCTTGGGAAACAGTCCGGAGGGCTGCGGGAAGAATCCACCAATAATGGCAGCGACCGACTGATTCGCTCCAGTGCGCTCTTGCCAGGGTTTCAGCGTGGCGAAGATCAAGCCATTGTTGGGCGTTGCCCCACCAAAGCTAAAGCCGCCGACCGCGAAGATGTTCATCACCTCCGGCTGCTCCTTTAGAATTGCTTCCGCTTTTTCTAAAACCTTTTCGGTGTAGTCGAGCGAAACGCCTTCAGGTCCCTGAACGATCGTAATGAAATAGCCTTGGTCTTCATCGGGAATAAACGAGGTCGGTACGATCGTATAGACCCAGTACGTTAACACCAGCGCAGCAGAAAACAGCGCTAGAATTAGCCCTCTGCGGCGCGTCGTTGTGTTGAGCGTGCGGCTGTAGCTGAGGCGAGTCCGCTCGATCGCCCCATTAATGTTCCGGAACAGCCAGTTATCCGAGGGTTGCCCTCGCTTTAACAGCAAGCCCGATAGGGTTGGGGTTAATGTGACCGCGTTAAAGGTGGAAATCGTAATGGAAAAGGCGATCGTCAGCGCGAACTGGTTATAGAGTTGCCCCGTGGTGCCTGGGAAAAAGGCGATCGGCACAAACACCGTCATCAGCACCAACGAGGTGGCAATAACCGCGCCAAACAACACGTCCATCGATTTAATCGCGGCTTCGACCGGACTCAATCCATCGTCTTGAATCCGCTTGGTGATGTCCTCCACAATCACGATCGCGTCATCCACCACCAGACCCGTTGCCAAGGTGAGTCCAAATAGCGTCAGCGTGTTGATCGAGAAGCCCAGCAGCTTGACGAAGACGAATGTGCCCAGCAGCGATACCGGAATGGCGATCGCGGCAATCAGCGCCGATCGCCAATTCTGCAAGAACAGAAAGATGATTAAGACAACCAATCCAACCGCTTGCAGCAGCGACGAAATAACCTCTTCCGTTCCCGCCTGAATAAAGGTTGTCGTATCGAAGGCGACTTTGTACTGGAGTCCGGGTGGGAAATTGGCGGAGAGGCGCTGCATTTCTGCCTTGACCAACGCCGCTGTGTCCAGCGCGTTGCTGCCAAACTGTTGGTTAATTCCCAGTCCGACGCCGCGATAGGTGATGCGATCGTCCGGCGTGAATCGCAAGACAGAGCCGTAGTTTTCTGCCCCCAACTCTGCGCGTCCGACATCTCGAAGCTTGATCAGCGAGCCATTTTCAGTCGTTTTGATTACCAGCTCATTGAATTCCTCAACGTTTTTGAGGCGTCCCTGAGCCGTCACAGCGTACTGATACTGCTGCCCTGCGGCGGCAGGCGGCTGTCCAATTTGTCCAGCTCCCACCTGGAGGTTTTGCTGCCGCAGCGCTGCCACGACATCCTGAGGAGTTAGCTGCCGACCCGCTAGGCGCTCGGGGTCCAGCCACAAGCGCATGGCGTAGGTGCGCTGTCCAAAGATCTGCACGCCGCCGACCCCCTCCAGCCGCTTTAGCTGATCCACAATGTAGAGATCGGCGTAGTTGCTGAGGTAAATGTCGTCGTAGCGATCGTTGCCCTTTTCGTCTTTCTCGGCGTAGAGACCGATCGCGAGCAAAAAGTTGTTGTTTGCCTTAACCACCTGTACGCCCGTTTGGGTCACAGGTCCTGGCAAACGCGCCGTGACGGTAGACACTTTGTTCTGCACATCCACCGCCGCCAAATCCTGATTGCGCCCCAAATCAAACGTCAGGTTAATGTTGCTGGTGCCATCGTTGGAACTGGTGGATTTGATGTAGCGCAGCCCGCTGATGCCGTTGAGTTCGCGCTCTAGGATGTTCGTTACAGTCGATTCGACCGTTTCTGCATTCGCGCCAATGTAGTTGGAGGTCACGGTGACCTGCGGCGGTGCAATATCTGGGTATTGGGCGACAGGCAGCGTTGGAATACAAGCGATTCCTAACAGCGTCACGACGATCGAACACACCGTCGCAAATACCGGACGTCGAATAAAAAAGTCCGCGATCGAGAGAAGCATTCTCTGTCCCCCTAGGTCTTATTGCCCTTGTGCCGCGATCGGCATACAGTTCTGAAGTTGCAAAATGCCAGAGACGACAACGCGATCGTTGGCTTTAACTCCCTCAGCGATCTCCTGGTCGTTGCCGATAATCTTGCCGAGCGTCACAGGTTTTTGTACCGCAACGGTTTGATCAGGCGGAATTTCTGGCGGTTTGCCACCCCCTCCCCCTGCCGCAGGTGCTTTACAGCCAGAGTTGCGGTAAGGTGCTTCCACAAACACAAAGTCTTTGCCGCCCAAGCGCGAAATCGCTGTCGTTGGCACCAGCACACCGGGACGCCGCGCCCAAATCACTCTAGCGCGAGTGAACTGATTCGTGCGCAGTTGACCGCGCACGTTGGGGAATACCGCTTTGACCAAAACCGACTGGCTCGTGGCATCCACATCTGGCGACACAAACGAAATTGAACCCGATTGAACAGCTTTGCCCTGGTTATCTAGAAGCTGTACTGGCAAGCCCCTGCGTAAATCAGGCGATCGCTCCAGCGGCACCCCGATTTGAATCTCCAACTCTTCGTTTTGCGTGATTCGCATTAGTTGAGTGGAGGTTTCGACAAAATCACCGACCTTAATTGGGATGTCGCCGATCGTGCCGCTGAAGGGCGCGTTGATCGTGTAGTACTGAAGCTGCACTTCACCTTCGCGCACGCTCGCCTGCTGCTGCTCTAGAGCGCTACGGTTGCGTCCGACATTGGCTTGGGCTCTGGCGATCGCAGACTGTTGAGCGCGAATTTCGGCTTCAGTTTGTCTTAGCGAGGCTTGAGCCGTCCGCAGCGCGTTCAGGCGCTGGTCGAGCACCTGTCGCGACTCGGCTCCCTGACTAACCAAGGACTGATAGCGTTCGTATTCGCGCTGATTCAGTTGCAGATCCGACAGTCGTGCCTGGCGCTGTGCCTGAAGGGATTGCAGCGTATCTCGCGCTGCTGCCACATCGGCTTGGGCAGTAGTAATCTCTGCCTGCGCCGTTCCTGCGGCGGCTTCCCGACTGGCAACTTGAGCACGCTGCTCACGGGGGTCAATTTGCAGCACAGGTTGACCTGCCGCAACGCGATCGCCCGCCCGCACAAAAATTGCCGAAACTTGACCGGAGACACGCGGCTGCAAGTTCACCGACTGCCGCGAATCTAATGTGGCAGAGTAATCAGCGCTGTCGTCGATCGTGGCTCGCTTCGGATTCGCCACGGGAACCTGCGTCGGTGGTGGTGGCGGCATCTGACTCAGCATGATCAGCGGCATGATGAAGCGGCTGAATACAATCCAACCGACGCCACCCAAAACTGCCAGAGTAATGAGCGCTGGAATCAAAAACCGCCGCCAGCCTTTTTGGGGTGGACGCGGATCGGACGGATAATCAACAACGGTTTCATCCACCGCTGGATTGGCTGGGTTTTTATTCGTTCCTTCCACATTCATAGGAATTGTTGCCTTGGTGAAGCTGCAAATGGATGTTGATTATCAGGTGTTGATTATGGAGCGCCGTTCGTTAAGAGGGAAGCTGATCGGACGAAAATGGGAAGTGTGTTCAGGCTATTCTAAAGACGGCAG
>NZ_JACJPG010000502.1 GCF_014695955.1 Leptolyngbya sp. FACHB-36
GCAAGGGCGCACCGGGATCGTTTGGCGGAAACGCTGACAATAATGCATCTAGCATGGTGGGATCTCCTATCGTTTGAGTTGAGGAAATCCCAAAAACTCAGCCACCCCACGACACAAGGAAGCAAGGTGACTGAAGAGGATGCTAAGATCCGCCTTTAGCCACCGTGACTGCCTAGAACAGTCTCGGAGGTTAGCTACCCTCTGCTGGTGCAAACAGCAGAGGGTAGCGCTGACTGAATTTTTGGGAATACAGGCTGCATGTGAGAGAACACACCTGCAACCTTAGTTTGTGAGGATAGCGGTAGTGCGGGTGTTCCGTCAATCCCTTGGCTAGAGAGTTTGAGATCAGGGGGAAGGGGGCGATCGTTTCACTGGTGTGGACTTCTAAAAATATAGGGAAATTATCCGGGTAACTCTCCGAAGAAGGGTAATATGCAGAAAGTTTCAAGGTAATTCCCTCTAAAGGGAAATTATGCAGAAAACTTCCGGGTAACACCCCTTGCAAGGGTAGGTATACGGAAACTTTCCGTACAATAACTTGTTGTGCCGCAAAATCTTCTGGTGATGGCAAGCTGAGTTAAGTTATTTGTCTTCGACATAAGTTGTAAAGTTTGTTGAATCCTGGACAAGATTTGCAGAATTAGTAATGAAGTGCTAGATGGATCGGACTAAGAATCAGACGTATAAGCCTTGGAAAATAGGCATTTTACCCAGAGGTCGCTCTGATATGTGGTCTCTGATTGATGATTATGAAGGCTTAAAAATTGACTTAATTTTTCATGATACTGACCAGATTGTGGCAGTAAAGTTTGGGATTACTGACGCATACCGCGTTATCGATGAAGGATACAGATTAAGACAGCTTCAACATCTACCTTTGCCGATGGAAGAGAGTATCTATTCTGTTTCTCAATCAGACATAGTGCAAGAATTAGTTGATGAAGCCTGTGGGATGTTGATTGAAGATCAACTAATACACTATTTCATCGTTACTGATAATGATTGTATTGATGTAATTGTTAGGGATGGTGGGGATGAGCCGCAGTTAGAGTATAGGAGTGCGGCATGAATTCTGTTCAGCGATTGCAGCATAACAACTCTAGTGCAGCGGGCTGACAAGAGTAACGTGGCTCACAGCCGCTGACTAGAAACGTTAGCTGGCTCTATCTTGTCTGTGAGACATCCACAAAGCTTACCTAATTACCTTAAAGATCAAAGTAGATCGGTCTCATTAACAAGTTGCAAAACACTGTTGTACAAAGGTTCTGCAACCCAAAATCTAGCTTCATTGATCAACGCATCCAATAGAGGTTTCACCTCAGCAATTAAGCCTTGACTTTTCGCTTCGACTAAGATTCCCAAGAGACCTATGAAGCGGAGATTCAACCTACTTGCAACTAGCCGACCTCGGCGTTCATCAATCAAAACTTGATCAGCTTGAATCTCCACTGCTAGAGCGATCGCTTCCGCTTCTCCAACATCCAGTTCGTTGCTTAGTGCTTCAACAAGGGTGCGATCGCTAACAGCACGAGTTTGAATCCAGTCAAAGGTTTGTACTTCGATCGCACCTGCAACAGGAAAATTCGGGTCAGTGAGTTCTCCATAAACGGCCTCGGGAATAAGAACCGTTCCGTATAGTTGATGAAGGAGGTGAAGATGATTGATTGCAGCAAGATTGTTGATGGGTGATGTGTCACTGACAATGATCACAATCTACCCATCTCCCGCAGGTTTTGGATGTCCTGTTCAAAATCTTCCACTCCGTAATGTGCTGGAATGTGACGGCTAGCAAGTAGATGCTGAAATGCGACGCGATGCATTGCTGCAAATCGACTGGCTTGAGCAAGGGTAAGCTTTTCGCGCTGAAAAAGCATAATAGCAATCTCTTGACGCATTTCAGCCTCAGTCATGCGAGTAGCAGTTAAAATCTCATTAGGGACAACAACGCTCATAGCCAAATTCCTCGCTACTTTCCCTATTTTACGGTTCTGGGTCCGTAAGTGTCTGGGCTTGTAGGTGTCTGGGTCTTGTCCGAGCCAGCTAACGCTGCGCTCATGCGGCGGAATAAAGATTGTCGGTGAGAGTGCAAGGGTGTCTGCCGCCGCACAGTTTCACCGTTAGACAGCGCAAATTCATCTAAATTGCTTGGGGAACGATAGTAATGTTTTGGGTAGTTGATACCACTATTAGTAGTCAAATCACTTCTCGATAAGCCTTAACTATTGAAAACTTCTCAACAAAGAGGGCGAAATTGCTGCTTGTTGACATGATGCATTTGCCTTGAATTAATCGATCGCGCATGTCCAGCTTCAAGGAACGTACAAAGCGTGTGTCTCAATTCACGTTTCGCCCAATGAACGAGAACACTGCCCGTGCTGTTCTAAAGTGGCAGTACGAGCCGCCTTACGATTTCTACAACAACAGTGAACTGGAAGAACTCAGCTCATTACAGCATCTTCTCAATCCACGCAACGCCTTCTACAGCCTTGAAGAGACTGATAGCTTAGTCGCTTTTTGCTCATTTGGACCAGATGGGCAAGTCACAGGTGGAGATTACCAAGATCAAGCACTAGACATTGGCATGGGAGTTCGCCCTGACTTAACTGGATGTGGCAATGGCAATAGATTTGCCACTGCCGTATTAGAGTTTGCAGACAGTTTATTTGCGCCAGCCGCGTTTAGAGTCACGATCGCAGCCTTCAACCAGCGAGCGATCCGGGTGTGGCAGAAGCTAGGGTTTGAGCAGCAGCAGTCGTTTAAGCGAAACGATGGAGTGTCGTTTATCGTACTGATGCGGACTCATTTCGGTCCGCCTGGCTGAGCAACACCTGTCGAATCAGCTTGGCAAGACGATCGGCGCTGTCCGGTACGGCTAACTGGGCAGTCTGCTGCGCCATTTGCTCAAGCGCCGTCTGGTCTTTCAACAAATGCAGCACTTCTGCTGTAATCGTTTCCGGCGTCAGGTCCGCCTGCTGAAACAAACGGGCGGCTCCCGCATCCGCAAACACTTTAGCGTTGTAGGTTTGGTGGTCTTCAGCCGCGAAGGGAAACGGAATCAAAATCGAGGGGGTCTGGGCGATCGCTAGCTCCGTCAGCGTCCCTGCTCCGGCACGACTGACAACGAGATTTGCCCGATGCAGCAGCCCTGCCATGTTGTCATAGAAGGGCAGGGAGAGATAGTGGGGATGCTGGAGCGACTGCGCGTCTGGGTCGTTGTCTCCCGTCTGATGCACAATCCAGATGCCCGCCTCTAGCCACGCGGGAGCGCACTGCCGCACGAGTTTATTCACAGCGACGGCTCCCTGACTACCACCCACGATCGCCAGCAGGGGCACGTCAGGCGGAATGGGTAAGTCGATCGCAGGCGGCGAGAAAAACTGAGCGCGAACAGGCGTGCCGACGCAGACCGTTTTTGTGCGAGGCAGGTGCGTTGCGGCGGCGTTGAAGCCGATCGCCACAACGCTGCACCACGGACTAAGCCAGCGCGTTACTTTCCCCGGTATGGCATTGGATTCATGCAGAACCACAGGCAAGCCCAATGATCGCGCGGCGATCGCTGCCGGAGCCGCAATGTAGCCGCCTGTGGTAAACACACCCTGAAACTGCCCCTGTTGCAGCAGGTGCCGCACCTGCCAAATCGATCGGACAAACTTCAGTAGCACTCCTAGGGTTCCTGGTCCCAGTCGTTGCTGAAATCCTTCAACTGAAATGGTGTGCCGCGGATAGTGTGTCGGAACTAAGCGCGTTTCCATGCGATCGGGCACACCTAACCACTCAATTTGATACTCTGGTAGCTGTTCCGCAACGGCGATCGCGGGAAAAACATGGCCGCCTGTGCCGCTGGCAGCGATCAGTAGCCGCTGTGGAGACTGTGAAATTGCCGCGGGAAAATTGGCTGGCAGAGTAGAATCGGATAAATCGTTCACGGGTTCGCCTCGATGCGATCGCTCAGCACGTCCAACAATTCGGTTACTCATCGTACCTTATTGCTCCCACTGATTTCTCAGCAGGTAACACTATGCACCATTCTCTGACTCATCTGATTGCCCCTTGGAGTGCTAAAGGTTTAAAGCATCCCAATCGCGGCAGACGATCGTGGCAGACGAGTTTGTTTGCGGTGGGATTGGCTCTAGCGAGTGCTCTGAGCGCGACGATCGTTCAGGCAGAAACACCCGAAACGGCTCCGGCTGATTTGAAGCAGGCGCTCTCGCAGATCGACGCCGCTGCCAACAGCCGCAATCTACAAGGTGTGCTTCAGTTCTACAGCCCCAACTTTTCTCACTCAGACGGACTGACGCGCCAAAGCTTAGAACAATCGCTCAGCAAGCTGTGGAGCCGCTACCCTACGCTCAACTACCGCACAGAGCTTAAGTCCTGGAAGCCCGACGGCAGTGGGATTTCTGCAGAAACCGTCACGTACATTACTGGGTCCTATAAGCAGGGCAACCGCGAATTCAAGCTTAATTCCACCTTGGCAGCAACTCAGCGGTTTGAGAATCGAGCGATCGTGCGCCAAGAGGTTGTGTCAGAGCGCAGCGAAACGAAGTCGGGCTCCAATCCACCAACGCTGAAGCTGACTCTGCCAGAGCAGGTGAATGCCAACGAGGAGTTCAGCATCGACGCAGTCGTTCAAGAACCCTTGGGCGATAGTCTGCTGCTGGGAGCCGCGCTAGAGGAGTCGATTAAGCCAGAGGGCTACCTCAACCCTACAACCGTCAATTTGGAGCTGCTTGCAGCAGGCGGCATTTTCAAGGTGGGTCGTGCTCCTACCGCGCCAGACAATCGCTGGATTTCAGCGGTCGTAGTGCGGCAGGATGGCATGACGATGGTGACGCAGCGGCTCCGGGTCGTGGGTAAGCCAGCCAAATGAGCTAGTGAGGTCGTACGGGAGTAAGCGACGGCTTCGCCTGATGAGTTTGTCAGAACCGGCTACTCCCGTACGACCTACCCTGCTTGTCGCTCTAGGGCAAACTGAATCAATTGGTCTACCAACTCTGGAAACGACACGCCGCTTGCTGCCCACAGCTGCGGGTACATGCTTGTGGCGGTGAATCCAGGTAGCGTGTTGATTTCGTTGATCAACACGTCGCCCGTGGCTTCGACGTAGAAGAAATCGACTCGTGCGAGTCCGGCAGCGTCGATCGCCCGAAA
>NZ_JACJPG010000503.1 GCF_014695955.1 Leptolyngbya sp. FACHB-36
CAGATATTTCTTAGCAATATTTAACAATGATGCGGCGGCTTGATTTGCTTCTTGCACCGTACCGCTCAAACTGGTTACAAGATAGCCGTCTGGCGCAAATTCAAACAGTTCCTGATAGCGATAGCGCTCAATTTCTGCAGCTTCACGCGCCTCAATTAGCTGCTCATTTTGCTGCCGGAGTTCTTCCTCAGCCACGTGTAATTCTTCTAGGGCGATCCGCAGCTCCTCTAAGCACTCCAGCACAAGCTGAGACTGTGAGCCTGACTCCTCGGTTGTTTTGAACAGAGCAGTAGTCCGTTGGTACACCTCCGCTATCTGCTGTTCAAATAGGTTGCCCTTGGCTTGAGTGTTCATGCGGTTCATCGGTCTCAAAAGTTAGTTTATTAATTGATTCGTATCCCAACAGTTCTTATGAAATAGAGCATCCATAAATGGGATGTCACTAACTACGGTCGACAATTTAGCAGCTTTTAGAATCCCCATACGGGTAGAGCCTATCAGACGGCAAATTATTAGTGCAACAGAGTAATGTAGTGTCTGGAATCTACAACGATTTTTCCTTGCTGTTGCAGTTCCCCCAGCAAACGGGTGACTGTAACGCGCGTACTACAGCAGGCGTTGGCGAGGTCTTCATGGGTCAGTCTAATTGTCAGACGGTTTCCAGTCTCCACGGGTTCTCCAATTTCATCTTTTAGGAGCTGAAGCAACCCATACAAACGGTCCTTAACTCGGCGGCATCCAGAGATCGCTAGCAGCCGTTCGGTCTGCTGCAACCGCTGACTAACCTTTGTCAATAACAACTGCGCTAGCGGGGGTGACGTGGCAAGCTCAAACAGCGGAATCGCTACTACCTGAACCTCCACCAGTGCCACTGCCTGATAGAGCGGTAGCGCAGTCAAACTGCTTCCAAACGGCATTCGGGGACCCACCAGCCCAATCAGCACTTCTTCATTCGATTCGTTCAGTGTACTCAGCTTCACCAAGCCGCGCGTCACATACAACAGCGTCTGAGGGTCAAGGGAAATCTCGTCGCCGCGTCGGTACTCGTAACTGGAATATAGCTGTAGCAGGTCACTGTTTGTTAATGCCTTGACTCCTTTGCCGTTCTGCGGCTGATCCAGCGTGCGTCTGCGCTCCAAAAGAGCTTCTTTAGGAGAATTGCTCAGGTCCCGAATGATCCAGAGCGTCGTACGGTCGCGATCGTGCAGTTGAATCGTGCTGAGAAGGGCGGAAAAGGGTGGGCGGCTGCGCGGCTCAATGCGGACCTCCCACGATCGATTCTCCTGGTCAGGCAGTTGGCTACCATTGCGCTGCATTCGAGCCAGTTCTGCCCGAATAGTGACTTGGTTGGCTTGGTGGAGGTAGAGGGTCAGCGGCTTTGCGACTAAAAACTGCTGTGGGGTTCCCAGCAGTTTCGCCGCTGCCTGATTTGCCTCCTGAATGATTCCTTGCGCGTTTGTTACGAGATAAGCTTCTGGGGCAAGATCAAACAGCGCTTGGTATCGCTGCTGCTGCACGGCAACGGTGTGGAGCGCAGATGCCAGCTCCTCGTTTTTCTGCGAGAGCGCCTCCAGCGTCACCTCAATCTCTTCCGACGCCACACCCAGATCTTTCAGCGCCATTGGCAGAAGCAAACTGGATGCTGATCCAGATGATTCATTCGCCTGCTCATACAGCCTGAGGACGCGATCGCGCATTCCTCTGACTTGCCCCGAAAATTTTTCCAGGGTCATATTTTCGAGAGCTACAGAAGACTGAAGCGTTGCTTTCGTTGAACTTTGACCGTTCAGACTGTCAACCATGAGTGCAAGTAGGACCTCGTTTAACAGATGTATCTCTAACGAGAATTCACTGAATTAGCTTGATAGATAGTCCATCTGCCTTCCTAACGCTTCTTTCTGGAAAGACGGCAGCTAAACCGCTTATTGTCTCCGCTAAAAGAAAGGTCGGAGGTGGCTATGTCATTGATCGTTGCCGAACTACCACGTTGTCGTAATGAACACTTTCTGGATCCATCCTACGAGATAGATTCCGGTGTCGGTTGTTGCACGTGAGCGAAAAGATTTTTACGATCACGGGGTAAGTGCATCTTGTGACATTTAGAACCGTCGCCGTCTAGCCATGCTTCAGCTTGAAGGGTGGTGTTGCCTTATCCTACTACGTCTGATTTCTACGATCGTGGACTCCAATACCAAAATCACGCTGAAGTCGTCAAATTCTACGCGCTTCTCTGATGAAGAATTACATCTAATTTGTGAGTATGCGGATGTAATTGCCTGTCAGTGCCCTGCTTATTTAGTAACAATTTTGCGATCGATTAAGAAATTTCGTCACTACACGCTCAACTGTATCGAACAATTCCCTGAAGAAGCAGAAATTCATACCTGGCTCGGTGAAGAAGTGCTGCAAATCGAGTCGCGGCTTGCCCAAATAGTCTTTGAGTTTATGCAGCGAGAGCAGCTCTTAGACGAGCAGAATCAGCTAGACCTAGAGGCCTTGCGCCAGCGAAACCGATCGGCGCTTCTAGAACAGCTTGAACCTCCGTTCTAGCTGCTTCTAGAAGCAGCGGGATCACTGCACCAAAGCCGCGATCACCTGAATTAGCTGATCGGGTTCAACAGGTTTTGCTAAGTGATGCTGAAATCCGGCTTGCAAAGCTTGCTGCTGATCGATTTCTCCCGCGTAGGCAGTCAGCGCGATCGCGGGAAGCGTGGCGAGATCGGGCAGCAATCTGATCTGCCGGATCAGCGCATAGCCGTCCATCTCTGGCATTCCAACATCGCTAATCAGCACATCCGGCTGGAACTGCTCTAAGGCGTCAAGCGCTTCGGTGGCGGATGCTGCCGCCCTGACCTCAATACCGTTCTGCTCCAGAATCGTCAGCAGTAGCTCCCGCATGTCGGGTTCATCGTCCACCGCGAGAATGCGCAAGCCCGCAAGAACCGAGGAATCGGGCATGAGGAGAGATCCCTTGCTTCCTCTTGGCTTCCGGGCGTCCGGAAGCGGTAGCCGAACGGTGAATTTTGCGCCGTGCCCGTCGCCCAAGCTTTCGGCTTGGACGGAGCCACCATGCAATTCGACGAGATGACGAACGATCGCCAACCCCAGTCCCAGCCCGCCAAATTTGCGCGTGGTTTTGCCGTCTTCCTGCCGAAACGAGTCAAAAACGTAGGGCAGAAAGTTGGGATCGATGCCTTTACCCGTGTCGGTCACGCAGATCTGGGCAAACGACGCCCAGTGAGGCATTCCTTCAGCGTCCCGTCCTTCCTGTCCACTGTCCACCTGTGAAAGGCTCACCTCCACTCGCCCTCCCTCTGGCGTAAATTTGACCGCATTCGACAGCAGATTCCAGACAATCTGTTGCAGGCGTGCAGCATCCCCAGATACGAGGTCTATATCCGGCGCAAACGCCGTTTGGATCTGAATATTCTTTGCTTCGGCAGTGAGCCGCACCGTTTCTAAGGCAGCTTGAATAGTCGTCGTTAAATTGACCGGAGCAACATTCAGCAGCAGCTTGCCGCGCAAAATCCGAGATACATCCAGCAGATCTTCAATCAGTTGCGTTTGCAGCTTGGCATTGCGCTCGATCGTTTCCAACGCGCGATCGGTGGTTTGGGGATCAAACGTGCGG
>NZ_JACJPG010000504.1 GCF_014695955.1 Leptolyngbya sp. FACHB-36
TGCCACCCCTCCGACTGCTCGACGCTTCCGTTGATAGCCAATTATTCTCCGCAGGCTTCAGCAGAAGCGGATTGAATAAACTGAGTAAGCTGTGACGATTTTTGTGGCAGTAAATAAATCTCCTGCAAGGCATCAGACCAGAGATTTTGCTGTGAGAAATAAATTGCTCTGTGTAGCGCGATCGTTTCTGGCGTAGCTTTTTGTGCTTTTAGCTGTTTTTCTTCAGTGGTTAGCGCGGCGGCAATTCGAGTCTGCTCTGCTGCATCCAGCATCGTAAATTTTGGATTAAAATCCGCATCGGTCACGATCGGCTGCCCCGCCTCGTCGAAAAACACAATCTCGTACGTTTGTCCTGCCTGTAACGGCTTTCCCTGATAAACGGTACTGTACTGATTGGTAGACAGCGATTGGCTCCACACCACGGTATTTGTTTCTTCCTGCTGCACAACGATGCGCCCAACGTCTTCTCGCCACACAAACAAGGGACGATCGCTCCAAACGGTGCGGGTGTCGGCGTAGCCAGGTGTAATCAGACACAGTGCGCCGCGCGTTCCAGAGGGATGCGATCGGGGTTTAAACAAATTGATTAATCGCTCCATTGGCGATTGTTGGCGGGGAGCCGCGATCGTCGGTGCCGCCACGGCGATCGTGCCTAGTGCAAGCAGAACGGTCATCATTCGATTGACGCTAGCCATCAGATCTCCTGAACGTGGGTAAGACGTAGCTCCAAATTAGCGCAGCAGGTAGAAACCAAGGAATTTGCAGCAGCAACGTGATAAACACCTGCAAGACAATCCAGCCATAAACGATCGTGCCTGCAGCAAAAAGGACGATCGATCGCCGTCGCTGCGAATAGGATTGGTTTAACAGCAGCAGCGCTGCCGCCTTGCCCAAAACTGCTGCAATCAAAACCATCCACAGATCTGGCACTGCCCAAATGAGATGCTGCGATCGTAAGTGATGGACCGCATAAGCGTGTGCTTCACCTCCGGTGAACGTTTGAGACGGATTGGATTCGTTCAGACGCGATCGCCAGTAGCCCACTGCCAGCGGCAGTGAAAAATTGTCATCTGCTTGGTCATACCCACCTGCGGCAACGATTACGATTTGTTGATGCAGGTTTTTTAGGGTTGGGTCGTCCAACGGTCGCTCCAAAAAGTCCCAGGCTGCCAACGAGGTGTATACCTGCGGCGGCGGCAGGGAGAAATCTAGAATTGGGTACAGTCTCACTGAACGAACCTGCGGCAGCGGCGGTGAGTGGGCGATCGCGAGTTGATAGGCAAATGGACACTCTGGCTTACAGGGCGGTAGCATGACTCGCCACTCGGCAATGTTCACGTCTCCATGCAAAATTGGCTTGGAACTGGATCGAGGCTCCTGAGAATTCGGAGATTTGAGCGGCAATTGCGTCCCTGTGGCAGTCGTGATGCGATCGCTGACGCGAATCGGCTGCCCGTTTTCGCTCTGTTGGGCTGCAAATACCAATTGCGTGTTTTGCTGCACCGCCGATCGAACCGCCGTTGCCAAAATGGCATCTTCTGTGGCGCTGCCATCCAGCAAATAGTCAATGCCGATCGTTCGCACGTTTAGCTGCCGCAGCCGATCGAGCAGCCTTGCCAGATACGCCCGATCCATCGGTTTAACTTTGTACGCATCAATGCCGTTGCGCTCGATCGAGGCTTGGTCGATCGCTAGCAGCGTCACCGGAGGCGGCGCGGCGGCTGGCAACTGGTGCGTCACGGTGCGATAAATCGCTTGGGTGGCAAAGCGGTTGTCAGCCAGAAAGGCTTGAACTGGCGTCATGACGCTGACCAGAGACAGGGATGCCAGCGCGATCACTTGCTTCCGCGTCGGGCACCACTGCCGCCACAGCCACTTCAACCGCGACGGCTCGATCCGAAACAGCGGCGCGGCGGGATGACGAAACAGCGACGGAATTAAGTAAGCAGACGGGTAGGAGATTTTCTCCGCTGCCAAATAGCGACAGGCTTCTAGCAGAGCGGTATGGACATCCTGAAACTGAGCGAGCTGGTGGCAGAACTGCGCCAAAAACACATGAGCCACCGCATCGGAAATAGATTCCCGCATCACCGCCACCTGACTGACACCCAGCGAAATCAGAGCGGTGGCGATCGCCAGCCC
>NZ_JACJPG010000505.1 GCF_014695955.1 Leptolyngbya sp. FACHB-36
GCTGAAACTGAACTACTGCGAATCGTGATGGCAGATTCCACAGCTGTCGTCACACAATTTGGACGATCGTCGTATGACCTGGAAGATGTTTTTGTGAATTTAGTTGAGGAGAAAATTGAGTATGAGCAGTAGACGCGTGATTCAGCCAGGGGAATTGCAGCCCATCACAAGCAGACGGTTACGCGGCTTTCGTCCGATCTATCAGAAGGAACTTGCCTATTGGTTTGGTACTCAACGCTGGTTATCTCAACTGATTATTTGGCTATCACTAACCGTCGTGCCTTTAGTTGGACTAACGCCGCCCACTAGCGATCGGGGAATCTCAATTTTGACCCTATTTCTTTGGTTGGGCGGTACTCTGATGTCGATCGGCACGATCGTTCTTGCTCAAGGCTCAATTATTGAGGAAAAACTAACGCAGACGCTGTTATGGATTTGTTCTAAGCCACTATCATCTACCGCACTTATTCTGGCTAAATTCTTGGCTCACGCAGTCTTCATTGGGGTAATTATGCTCGGTGGGTCTGCCATTTTCACCTACGTTGCCGCGCTGATATTTGGGTTGCCTCCACAAATCTCGCTACTAAATTATCTTTTGGGCGTTTGGATGATTTATCTAATGCTCTTATTTACTCTGGCATTCACCCTCATGCTTGGGACAATCTTTAATCGAGTTGGAACCGTAATGGCGATTTCGCTCTTCGTCTTTTTTGGAGGAGCTAGCTTAAATGCTAATCCGCAGCTGCGAGGCATTAAACCCTACACCGTGTGGGCATTGCAGAGCGATGCGACGGCAGCCGTCGCGGGTCGGTTTTCCAGCGAATTGTGGATTGCGATGAGCAGCACGATCGCATTCACTGTGCTGTGGCTGCTGATTGCCATTTGGCAGATGAAACGGTATGAGCTGTAGACGATTGGGTCGTTCTAAAACGGGTTAATCACCAGTGAGAAATACAGTCCGTTTTCTTGCAGCGAGTCTTTTTCGCCTTCTAATGTGATCAGCGGAATGCCCCAATCAAATCGCGCGGTCACGCGATCGCTGAGTTGAAACCGCAGTCCCAAGCCAACCGAAGCGAGCGTACTGGGGTCGGGATTAGACCGATCGCGATTCCAAGCGCTGCCCACCTCAACAAACGGCGTCAGTTGCAGCAGTCCATTGATGCGGCGGAAGCGGGCAATTGGAATCCGCACCTCTGCCGAGGCAAAGAGTCCATTGTCGGTGAGCAGCGCATCCTGTCGATAGCCGCGGACGCTATCTTGCCCGCCCAAGCCAAACTGCTCCAGCGGCACCAGCGGACGGTCTGCTAGCTGCACATCCCCACGCAGCAGCAGCAGCGTATCGGGTGCCAAAAGCCGCACCCACTGCGCCTGTCCCCGCCAGGCAAAGAAGCGGCTGTCGGCGGGTGCACTGTCATCGATGGTGGAATTGAGGGCATCGAGTCCAACGCTAAACTGCGATCGCAGTGCCACCACGTTTCGGCTGCTTCGCTGCGTCCACTCCTGAAAGAATCGCAGTGCTGTGACTCGCGTTTTGCCTTCTGGATCAGCACCAAATCCAGGAAAGGGAATTTCGCCATTGAGCAAGGTGGCTTCGCTTTCACGGCGGGTGGCGCTTAATCCCAGCGCAAACTCTTGCGTCGGCGTTTGCAGAAACGGCTGACGCAGGGTGAGTTCGTAGTAGCGGGATTTGGATTCGATGTCCAGGATGTCAAACGGCTCCTCAATCACGCGGCTCGAAGACGTGCCGTAGTTGAAGCTGATGGTGCCGTTGCGGGCGTTAATGGGCAGTGTGTAGCCAAGGTCTAGCGAGTTGCTGCCGTTCGTGTTCGTGTAGGCAGCGCTGATGCCGTCACCCAATCCCAGCAGATTTGCCTCACTGACTTGAATCCGACGACGATCGGTTCCCACATTTGGCGATCGTCCGTTATCGAAGGCAACCTGAACATCAAAGGTTCTTGCCTCGGCAACGCGCACCTCCAGCAGGCTAGTTCCCACCCGCGTCCCCGCCGATAGTTCCGCCGACAGGGTTTGAATTAGCGGATTTAGCTGCAGCAGTTGCAGGGCTTGCAGCAGGCGATCGCGGTTCAGCGGCTTTCCCGTCGCGACCGCTAGCCGACTGCGGACATAGTTGGGCGCAAGGCGGCGCGTGCCTGTAACATTGATCCCTTCCAGTTCGCCTTCAATCACCCGAATTTCCACAGTGCCGCCCTGCAGCGTTTGCGGCGGAATGTAGGCTCCAGAAGTGATGTAGCCGCGATCGACATACAGCTGCGTGATAGCGGTGCGAGCCTGAAACAGCTCTGCTAGCGTGATTGGACGATTGATGAATGGCGCGGTTACTTTAGCAAAATCGGCGGCGCTAAAGACGGTGCTGCCCGTCACGTCAAACCGCTGCACTGTGATGGTTTGGGGCGAATCGCCGGAGGGTTCTGACGGTGTGGCGGGCGCACCCGGAGGTTGCAGCAGTTCGGCAGGCGGCGGTAGCGGGGCGGGCGGCGTAAGTTCTGGAAGCGGCTGCGTCGAGGGCGGCTGAATTTCTCGCTGAGAAGGTGCCTGTGGGTCTGGAGGAGCCTGCGCCTTGGACGGCGCATCGGTTAATCCCAGCACTGCACTCAGCACGATCGCAGAGTTGGGCAGGAGTTTCAGGGTCCACTCGATCGCGCTCGTGGATTTTAGACAGACGGGCATTCGGAAATGAAGCGGAGTGAAGCGCATGGCGATCGAGCCTGACACAAGTGACTATCAACCAAAGCAATCAACGCACTAGGTATCTTAAAGCAAAACAATTATTTAATCAGTATTTAATGAGAAAATCCTTTTAGGAAGGCTTACTAAACACCTTGTAAACGCTAGCTTTTGTTGCCTCAGCCATAAGCAGCACTGCTGATGACTCCGGCATTCTTTACTGGTGTAGACGGTGCATCAACGTCTTGTTCGGCTCCTCAAGCGACGCAGCTTTAAAGGACAAAGCGATGCAGGAGGACACCTTTCTGTTCCCTGGAATACGTAAAAGACCAAGTAGGCTATCTACTCGGTCTTCTTGCAGTCATTGAGGAGGCGATCGTCGCTAGACTGCGCTACCGGAAGCTTGCAGGCGCGCACGAGCACGCTTGTACGCCTGAGTTGCTTGGATACGCTCTTGGCGATTGTCGGACTGCTGCGCCTTGTTAAAGCGAGCTTCCGCCTCAGTGTAAGCCGCACGAGCTTCCGCTTGATCGATGGTCTCGCCGCGCTCTGCTCCGTTGACCAGAACCGTCACTTCGTTGCTATCCACTTCTGCAAATCCCCCCTGCAGAGCGATCGGCACCCAGTTCTTATCGGACCGGACGCGCATGACTCCGGTATCCAGGGCTGTTAGCAGCGGCGCGTGCCCTGCCAAAATTCCCAGCTGCCCCGTAGTGCTGGGCAGAATTACCTCTTCTGCCTCCGAATCCCAGACGGTTTTGTCTGGCGCAATCACACGAACAGTTAATGGCATAGCGCTTCTCCTAAATTTTGAATTACGAATTTTGAATTATGAATCATCTCAAATTCATAATTCAAAATTCATAATTAACCTACTTGCCTTCCGCCTTCATCTTGTCGGCTTTGGCGATCGCTTCATCGATGTCGCCGACGAGGTAGAACGCTTGCTCGGGCAGAGCGTCCAGTTCACCGGAGAGGATCTTCTTGAAACCTGTGATCGTTTTGTCTAGCGTGACGTACTTGCCAGGAGCACCCGTGAACACTTCTGCCACAAAGAACGGCTGCGACAGGAAGCGCTCGATTTTGCGGGCGCGCGCTACGATCAGACGATCGTCTTCCGACAGTTCGTCCAGTCCCAGAATCGCAATGATGTCTTGCAGTTCCTTATAGCGTTGCAGCGTGGATTGCACCAAGCGAGCGGTGTTGTAGTGCTCGTCGCCGACGATCGCGGGTTGCAGCATCGTCGAGGTAGAATCCAGCGGGTCCACAGCAGGGTAAATGCCCTTCGACGCTAAACCGCGAGACAGCACCGTGGTTCCGTCTAGGTGGGCAAAGGTGGTGGCAGGTGCGGGGTCGGTCAAGTCATCCGCAGGCACATAGACCGCTTGAATCGAGGTAATCGAGCCTTCGTTGGTCGAGGTGATCCGCTCTTGCAGGTCACCGACGTCCGTACCAAGCGTGGGCTGGTATCCCACAGCGGAGGGCATCCGACCCAATAGCGCAGATACTTCCGAACCCGCTTGCACAAACCGGAAGATGTTATCGACGAACAGCAGCACGTCCTGCTTGTTCACGTCGCGGAAGTACTCTGCCATCGTCAAGCCCGACAGACCGACGCGCATTCTGGCTCCCGGCGGTTCGTTCATCTGACCGTACACCAGCGCAATCTTCGACTCGCTGAGGTTGTCTTTGTTGATTACGCCGGATTCAATCATTTCGTTGTAGAGGTCGTTGCCTTCGCGGGTGCGCTCGCCCACACCTGCAAACACCGACACACCACCGTGATTAATCGCAATGTTGTTGATCAGTTCCATCATGATCACGGTCTTGCCGACGCCAGCACCACCGAACAAACCAATCTTGCCGCCGCGACGGTAGGGAGTCAGCAAGTCAACGACTTTGATGCCTGTCTCAAACACCGAAGGCTTGGTTTCTAGTTCAGTTAGCTTTGGAGCAGAGCGATGGATGGGCATGGTTTCCGTCGTGTCAACCGGACCTTTCTCATCGACAGGCTCACCCAGCACGTTAAAAATCCGACCCAGAGTGGCAGGACCGACTGGAACGCTGATCGGTGCACCAGTATCTACAACTTCCATGCCTCGAATCAAGCCGTCGGTTGTACTCATAGCGACGGCGCGAACCTGGTTGTCGCCCAAGAGCTGCTGCACTTCGCAGGTGACAGAGACTTGCTGTCCTGCCGCATTCTCGCCCTCGATCTTCAGGGCGTTGTAGATAGCAGGCATCCTTCCAGCGGAGAACTTAATGTCTACGACTGGACCGATGATCTGTGTGATGTAACCAATAAAATTTGTCTTTTCTGTAGTGGTGACCATGCTCTCGCCCTACTGTGTGATTCAGCTATCGTGATTCAGCTAGTCCGACTGAAACAAGCTTAAGACTTGAAATGCCATTGATCAGCTTATCACTGATTGGGTTACGGATAGTTAAGTTGATCCCGGAAACGAAGTAAGTGGTGAGTGGTCAGCCGCGAGTGATGCATCAACTGGCGACTGACTAGCCAACGAAGCGGCAGCAAGCTGCGATCGCGGCTGACCTGACGCTGGAGCCAGCGTCATCAGGGAAAGCAGCGTTAACTCAACTAGCTCGATGTAGGCGCTGATATCAACTTGGTCGGACAGGAGCATGTCCCGGTACTGCTGCTTGATCTGCGTCAGCTTTTGCATAGCTTCGGCAGGATCGGTTTGCAGGCTGGCTTGCCATTCGTCCAGCAGCAGCAGGGTGTCTAGGACGAGGTGTTTGCGCTGCTGTTCCAGAATCGATCGACACTCATCGGCAAACATCTGCGTTTTCCGCTGCACTTGCTCGTAGACCTCCGTTGGCACGGTTCCTTCCACAAACATGACGCGGTGCTCTTGTTGTAGAGCTTCAATGCTTTGCAGCGCTTGAGCAGTTTCCTGAGGCAGGAGCGTTCTCAACTCGTTGATGCGCTTCGTTGTTGTGCTAGCAAGCTTTTTGGACTGCTCTTTGCGCCAGTGCCGTAGCAGCAGTCCGACGCCGCTGGTGCTAATCAGGATGAATAAGCCCGCTTGCAAGTCGCTGTTGTTTTCCCAGTAGCGCATCCAGGCGTCGCGGGGGTCGCCCTCCTCGTACACGTCTTGAGCGGCGGGATGAATGTAGACCAAGCCCTGCTGCATCAACGATCGTGGCTCTCCGGTCTGGAGCGCTGGGTAGAACTGCGCGTACTTGCGCGAGGTGGACAAAATTGACCAGGTGAGCAACCCCACTTTCTCCCGACTCATGTCTGGACGGGTTACAACCACGGTGGCAGTCGAAAAGGTCGAAAGATCCTGAGCAGGCACCGAGGGACGCGCGCTGTAGGTGCCGATCGGGATCTGTGCTGCCTGATAGGAACCGGGATCGCGCACAGTCAGGTAGTTCACCACGCTGGTTGGAATGGAGATCAAGCGCAGGTTGAGGTTTTGGTCGAACTGCTGCCGCAGCGTTTCGCTAGCACCGAGGCTACCCACGTAGATCAATGCATCCGTCTGTCGTGCTCTCAGTTCTTTGAGTGCCTGATCGAAGTTGGAGTCGTCTTCCCGAATAGTGAGCCGTGCGGCTGTTAGCAGTTGATTCGCCGTGTAGCGAGTGCCGCTGCCTTCAGACCCGATCGCGACCCGCTTGTTGCGTAAATCTTGAAAGGTGCGGATACCTGCATTGGCGCGAATAATCAGATGAATCGGTTCGCTTGCCAGCATAGCGATCGCTTGGACTTTCCCCTGTCGCATTGCCTCGCTCGCAACATCCAGCTGCACCAGGGCAAAATCGACCTCGCGATCCAACAGGCGTTGCAGGTTCTGCCGCGACCCCTGTGATTCCCGATTTTGCACGCTCATCTTGACCTGAGCATTAGCAGAGCTGCGAATTTGTTCGCCCAAGCGATTATAGTAGCCCTGATTCAAACCGCTGGAGATGCTGATGCTTTCGGAACGACTGCAACTCCCCAGCGTCACCAGCAGCAACAGCCCTGCTGCCATCTGTCGGATCGTTGATCGGAATTGAAGCGCAGCGAAGTGGGTCACGGCTCGAATGGAAGCTAGGAGGTGGGGATTTGCCATTCGTCTGGGTTTGCTGGTGTTCCAGTCCGCAGATGGCTACCTTCACCATACGCGATCGCTCTGCAACAAGCCGCTAACGGCTCCTTGATCAAATTCTTGATCAGACATTGCTCTGTCACGAACTTGACGGCACGATCGCTTCTAAAATGCCCCAGCCAGCGCAGTAAAACCAGCCCAGTAAACACAGAATGTCTTTAACTCTATCCAGATCGTAAAAGGCAGGCAGAGTAGAATTTATCTGACAGGATGCTTCGACGGTGCAGAATGAAGCTTGACCTACTGTAGCGGAGACCATGCAATGCTGCACGACGCTGTAATTTAGCTCAACTCTTAGACGGATAGGAAGCTAGCTGTTCCAATAAGAACCGACTCAATACTTAAGTACTTATGAGTTTCAAATGGCGAAAAACAGCGATTACTGTATTAGCTACAATAAGCACCAGTTGGATAATTCAGCAGCCTGGGTCAAGCGATGTTCCACCAGATAACAACCCTGTGTTGTCAGAATCTTTGTGTCTCGCTGTTTTAGAAGATGCTCTTAAAAAAGGGCGATCGAGCAACTGGAATCTCTCTGAACAAGACCGAAAAATTCTGCTTCAGTGCCGTAGCCAATTCTATTCATCACCAAACAATGCTCCTTTACCAACTGCATCTCAGTGCATTGCTGTGAGTCAAACACTTATGCAGCAAGGATTAGACAAGTTGGTAGAACTGAATATTTCAGAAGCGCAGTCACGATCGCTGCAAAAATGTGGCGAAGTGATCAAAGCCTACTACATTCCTTCTAAGGCGATGCTGCCGACGCTTCAGGTAAACGATCGCATTATCCTTGATAAAACTGCCTATCGTACTCAGACACCGCGAAGAGGCGATATTGTTATATTTCAACCCACAAAATCGCTCCAACAGCAAAACTTCAAAGAGGTCTTTATCAAGCGGGTGATCGGATTGCCAGGGGAAAGGGTTGAAGTCAGAAATGGGACGGTTTACATTAATAAAAAACCTGTCAAGGAAGCCTATATTGCAGAGCGTCCTCAGTATCAGTATGGACCTGTTGTAATCCCTAGAAATAGCTACTTTGTTTTAGGCGACAACCGCAATAATTCCCACGACAGCCACTATTGGGGGTTCGTCCCGCGCGATCTAATTGTTGGCAAGGTTGTTTGGCGCTACTATCCACTCGATCGCGCAGGTTCACTTTCTCAATGAGTTGCTGTTAATAAAGCTGTCCATTCTACAAATCAGGTTCCTTCGACAAATTAGCATCGGAATGCCACCGACAATGGGCGCTGAGGCTGCTACGCCCTAATGCTTACTGCTCAACTCGGCTGTGTATGCCTTGCGACTCCACCGGGAATGAGTACCATCCTTTATCCTGGAAGAAGAGACCGAGGAAGCTATATATGCAATCAGGTTGGCGGGTTGGTTCCCTATTTGGCATTCCGCTATTTATCGACCCTTCGTGGTTTTTTGTGCTGGTTCTGGTTGCCGTGCCTAGAGGCTTGCTGTGGCTAGAGCAATATCCACAGTGGGGAGCAGCGACCGCTTACGCCGCAGGTGGAGCGATGGCGCTGCTGCTGTTTGGCTCGGTGCTGCTGCATGAACTGGGACACAGCTTAGTGGCTCGATCGCAAGGCATTAAGGTCAATTCCATTACGCTGTTTTTGTTCGGCGGCATCGCCTCGATCGACGAAGAATCGAAAACGCCGGGTAAAGCATTTCAGGTCGCGATCGCAGGTCCGGCAGTCAGTCTAGCTCTGTTTGGGCTGCTGAGTTTGCTGACCGTCGTGATTCCGGGCAAAACGAGTCCGCTCATGGTGATTGCCAGCCACCTTGCCATGATCAACCTGATTCTGGTGCTGTTTAATTTACTGCCGGGACTGCCGCTGGATGGTGGACAAATTCTGAAAGCGGCGGTGTGGAAAGCAACCGGCAACCGCTTCAAAGGAGTGCACTGGGCAGCGAAAACAGGTAAAATCCTGGGCTGGACCGCG
>NZ_JACJPG010000506.1 GCF_014695955.1 Leptolyngbya sp. FACHB-36
TGTCCCCAGTTCTCAAATTCCGGCTCAAATGCGGTCCGCACGACATTTCCAGTGGCAATTAGCAGTCCCGCTAGCGCCACACCCGCCGCAGGATTTTTGCGATCGCGAATTTCGCCGAACACATTGTACGTGGCAATGCGCGGATACACGAAGCTAACCACCACCAGCACCGCCATTCCCAGCAGCCAGCACACCAGTCCCACTAGCCAGCCTCCACTCTCACCCGCCAGTGCTGCACTAAGAATCAGCCCGTTGGCGACGTGAATCCCAGCTTCCACCGCCGCTGCTCCAATGTTGTGCTGTTCCTGCACCTCACGAACACAGTTGCAGCGCCGCAGAATAAAGCGATCGCCCACCCACGCCCCTGCCAGCATCAGCAGAATCACACTTGCGCCATAGCTAACCAGGAATAGCAGCCGAGTTTGCCAAGTGCCAGCCTCTTTGTCGAGCACTCCTGCCAGCGCCGTCACAATGCCCAAATAATAGCCAACGAGGGCGATCGCGACGGCGAAGTTATCTTTAACGAACAGTTCTAGATTCAGGTCCAACCGCCGAAAAAGCTTTTGGTAGGCAAATTGTCCCAACCAGAACACGCCAAATCCAATCACGAGCTCGGTGGCGACGAAGGGAATTGCAGCGAAAGCGTTAGCGAGAGTGGGAAGCATAATGAAGGCAAAAAGTCGGTTGACTGGAAAGGTCTAGAGTTGAATGTTCTTAAAAACTTGAATTAGAGTGTCGGCAAGGCGATCGTAAAAGACATAATCGTGAGCGCCGATCGTCGTGACGGGTGCGCCGCCAAATTGCTGTTTGAATTGAGAGAATTTGGCATAGCTGTGCTGCGGATTGCTCGTGTATCCGTAGAAATCGTAGATTGAACATCCTCTTGCTTTTGCTCGTTGCATCGTAGCCCAATGCAGAGCGTAACTCGCCATGACATGAACCTGTTGAGCGCGCCGTCCACCATAGAGATAGGTCGCACGATCGCCCCAATATACAACTAGAACGGCGGCAAGAATGCTTCCTTGGTGCAGCGCAAATCCAATTTCTGCCATTTCTGCGGCAAACAGCGTTTGGCAAAGATTAATGAAGAATCCGTAGGGTTCACCAAAAAACTTTTGCCGCTCTACAGTTTCCCAGAAAATATCGTAAAACGTGGGAATTGCTTGCGGATTAGCCGTGAATTTAGTGTCTACATTATGACGCTGGCTCAGTCGGATGTTGTAGCGTCCTTTTGGCTTCATGCTCGCTAGAATGTCTGCTTCAGCTGGGCGCAAATCGATTAGCAGTGTTTCGGACGGTAGCAAATCGACGGGAGCACGCACAAACCCCTGTAGATAAGTGGGTTTTTGAGTCAGCAGCGGCTCAATTCGGACGGCGATCGCGCCTACGGTTTGCGCCAGTTTTTCAGCCGTCTTCAGTAACAGCTGTATTCCTGCTGTCGCAAACTCCGGCAGCAAAATTGGCGCACCTGGCGCTATTAGCAAATTTGCCGAACTTTGGCGAGGATAATAGTAGAAAATGCATCCGCCAACCAGAGTTTCATGAAAGAATACGCCGTAGCGAAAGGTGGTGTAGCCTTCCAATTCTTTGAAATCTGCCCACGTCCACGACTGCATAAAGCAGCCCGTTAGAGCCGCTTGAGTTAGAGCATCCCACTGGGGGCGATCGGACAACTGTAACTGCCGCACTGTAAACTGCTGCTGACTCACCTGCATCAGAACCATTATTTGTTCAACTCGCTTCTACTCTCGATCTCGGTATAAAAACGATAGCCAAACGGCTCCAATCATCATCAACGAGAAGCCAAAGAAACCGCCATCATCGGAGTTAGAATAGCTGCCGCCGCTGCTGCTAGAGTAGCCACCGGACCCGCTGTAATAGCCTTTAGCAAATACGGCATCTGGATGCGTTACATTCGCCATCAGCAGCGTCACAGATAGAACCGTAACCATTTCTGCTGTATGTTCAGAAAGATAGGCTAGCGGCTGTTTTGTGCGAAGTTTTTCAGACAGTTGCTTTAAGTCATGGGCAAGCTTTGGCGGTAGTTCTTGAGCGCGTTCCAGCAAGCGATTCACTAACTGTTCAACATCAATTTCAGCCAGCAGCGACTTCACATGCCCCAGCCATTCTTGATTCATTCGTGGACTGTGATAGCGATGCTGAACTGGAACAAGCTGGTTGGCGTCGATCGATCGCAAATTCGGCTCCGTTTGATGCAATTGCTGAAGCCAATAGTTTGCCATTGACTCAAGCTGTAGTAAATCACTGCTGCCGACTAAATTCGTTCCCGCTTCCTGAATGGTTAAGAAATCAATTTCGTGATCACTCCCCAATTCGCCTACGGTTGGATTCAGCAAATAGTAAAATAGCTGAGGAGAATTTAGCGTGTGAATATTAACGCTGTGGCGTTTATTGGCAACGTCTGACTTAAAAATAAAGGCATTTAACCACGATGATTGCAGGTTACATGAATCTGTACCGATCGTGAACTCTAGCTCGGCACGATCGATCGGCTGGGTTGAGCCTAAAAAGAAGCCCCAGTCGCCGTAGCCATGCCGCCGAAAGGATGGGATCGCAACCTGCATCGGTTTGGCATGCAGATCGGCAGCTAACAGCGTTTGATAAAGGCACCAAAACCCGTCGGTGCTGTGCTGTGGGGAAACTCCATTGCTGCTCATCAGGCCGCCCGGAATCAGCACTCGCTGCACCTGCTGAAACCATTCACGGCTGTAGATGCGCGTGTCGTCTGCGCAGGTGGGAAAGGTGAAATCGCAGATGGCGACATGGCAGCAAGCGTCGGGCAGTTGAGCGACAAACTCAAAGGCGTCCTGCGTGTGAACGGTGACGCGGTTAAGTCCGGCGTCATTCAAACTGCCGCGATTGTAAGGTCTGAATACGGTTCGCCCCAGTTCCAGCACCTCAGCGCTGTAGTCTACGAGCGTAATCTCTACCACCTGCGAAAATCGGAGCGCATCTCGCGCCGCTAAGCCATCACCCCCGCCGCAAATTAGTACGCGCAAGGGTGTATTCGGGAAGCGCTGTTGGGCAACGACGATCGCAGGAACGACTAAATGCTCGTGGTAAATGGCTTCATCAGCCGTGTCAAACTGCAAATCGCCGTTAATGTAGAATGCCAAACCGTTGGCGTGATGCTCAATGAAGAGAGAAGCGGGCATTTGAACTGTTGAGTGATGAATTTTGTAGGCAGAATCGAGCAGGTTTTAATTCGCTCAAATGCCGGAGACCATGAGAAAGAATCCCAGAATTGTGATGAACCAGGCAATTACAAGCTGGATGCTGCGCGATGTATTTTGTTCTGACGATCGACCGTAATCGTAAGTGGGAAAGCCAGATGAAATACTGGGTGCCGTAGAGCTAAAGCTTGCTGGTGAAATTCCAGCGCCGCGTCGAATGTCTGAAAAATCAGCAGGCTGAACTTCTCGCGTGGAATAAACCACGAGTTGATTATCTGACCACGCTTCTAATGCTAAATTCCAGGAATGTGCAGAA
The DNA here is from genome assembly GCF_014695955.1 of Leptolyngbya sp. FACHB-36. Taxonomy (GTDB): domain Bacteria; phylum Cyanobacteriota; class Cyanobacteriia; order Leptolyngbyales; family Leptolyngbyaceae; genus FACHB-36. The sequence continues at coordinate 3,511 of NZ_JACJPG010000506.1, forward strand.
TCCCAATAGTCCCACGTAATCCGAGTACGATCGCCCCGCTCGGATTTGTATGATCCTTGAGTCTGAGATTCAAATTGGTAAATGCGATTAAACAGCTGCAACTCTGGATACGGTTGCTTATTCGATCGCATTTCATCTGACAATTTCAGCACCAAATCTCGTCCCCCATTGGGTTCGTAGATCGATGGATGACGCAACTCTTCAGCCAGATACCAGTGCACCAATCTCTGTGGAGTTTGTGGATCGAGTTCGCGCAGCAAATAGTATTGCTTGCCTGTGGTAGATTTCATCAACCACTCTTCCGTTTCGTAGCCTTCTGGATCGGTGTAAGTGCTGTAGTCGCTGATTTGCCAGTGGACCCCGTGATACTGCACGCGATCGCCCGACTGCAACGATCGCAACTCATCTTCTGTAATAACGTCAGCCATTGCGCAAGAGTTGAATGATGAACGATGCTGTTTGAATGATGGTGAAGCTAACCTAACTCATACCGTTAGAAAAACCGCAAAACTTAAACGTTTGTTATCCTGTTGCGGTGATGGAGTGCCATTGAGCGCGATCGACTTGACCACTGATTTTCAGGCTCAACACGTCCGCCAAGACTTCAGCTTTCGAGCGATTGTCCTGAGAATAATCGCACACGTGAATATCAACAGACACCTTGGCGTATTCCGTCCACAGGTGCAGCGCCACGTGAGACTCCTCTAGCACCAACACTGCCGAAAGCCCTTGCGGCGCAAAGGTGACAGCGACTTCGCCCACAGCGGTCAAGCCTGCCTCTTGCACAGCATCGCGCATTAAGTCCAGCAGAGCAGCAGGCAGGAGAGTAACGATCGTCTCCGTCGCAGGCAGAATGGCAGAAAAATGGTGGGATCGAATCACGAGCGGCCTAAAATCGCGTCTAACACTAACTCTGCCCCAAACCGCACGGGATCGGTACAGGGTAACCCGGTTTCGGTCCGAATTTGTGCGATCGCCTGCTCTGCCTCCAGCTTGCTCAAATGCGCCGTGTTCAGGGCGATCGCGGCGACTCGTGCCGGAGTAAACGCGCCGCCTGCCGTCGCGATCGTCTCATAAAGCTGCACCACGTCGCGCAGCGGAGGAATGGCGACGTCCTCGAAGCGACGGATGTGCGTTTGCCCAGCCCGATGCACCAGCACCAAATGCGTCGGCTGACTGCCGCGCAGCAGCGGCAGGGTCGCAGTCGAAGCAGGATTCAGCAGCGATCCCTGCCCTTCAATGTGCAAAATATCCGCATCGTTGCTCGCCTGCATCACCAACTGCTCGACGGCTCCTGCGGCAAAATCCACGCGAATCGCGTCGAGGGGAATGCCCGCGCCAGAAATCATCATGCCCGCCTGCCCAGTGCCCAAAAATTTCGATCGCAGCCCGCGCTGGAGACTAGCGCGGTTTAGCTCCAAGCTAGTAGACATTTTGCCGACTGCCATGTCTGTTCCCACAGTCAGCACTCGCAAACACGCCAGCGTCCGCGCCTGTCCGGTGCCAACGGACAGGTTAGCAGGTTCTTGGCGCACATCCCAAATCCACTGTTTGGGCTTCAGCAGCGCCGCGAGTGCTGGGTCGCGGTTCAGCGGCGTGTGCAGTCCGTTGACGATCGACAAGCCCCCTGCGATCGCCTGCCGGATATCCTGTCGCCAGTCTTCTGGCAGTTCGCCGCCCAAGATGGCAATCCCAATCACCAGCACATCCGGTTGGTAGGACAGCGCGTCCTGAACCGACGCGACGATCGGCACAGGGCGCGCAATTCCGGTCAGGTCTTGGAGCGACTTTCCAGCAGACTCGCGATCGATCACGGCGACGATCGCCGCCTCAGAATAGCGCAGCATCGCCAGTCCGGTTTTGCCCTGTACCCCTCGAATGCCGTCGTGAAGTAGAATTGCAACTCGCTGATCCGCCTGAATCATCACGCTTTCTTGCTAACTGCCACCCCTATTTCACCACAGCACGAGACGAGGCTACACGACTCAAACTCGCCAGAAAAGAATTCAATCTAGATTTAGGCAGCCCTAAGAGAACGCTAGAACCTGCAACGGCTAAGACGCGATCGCCGTCTGACTGCCCACGACCGTCGGCTTCTTACGAAACTCCAGCGCATCGTTGACGAAATCAATCAGAATCGTGTCGCCTTCAGTAAAGGTGTTTTCCAAGATTTTGGTGGCGATCGGGTTCTGCAACTCGCGCTGAATAGCTCGCTTCAGGGGACGCGCTCCGTAGACCGGATCGTAGCCCGCATCCGCAATGTGATTTTGAGCCGCCGCCGTAATTTCTAGCCGCAGCTTTTGGTCTGCCAGCATCGCCTGAATCCGCTTCAGTTGCAGCCCTACAATCTGGCTCAGTTCGCCGCGTCCCAGCGTGTGGAACAGGATTAAATCATCAACGCGATTGAGGAATTCTGGGCGGAAGTGTTTGCGGAGCGCCTCCATTACTCGCTTTCGCATTTCTTCATAGCGGGAATCATCACCGGACACATCCAAAATGTGATCGCTGCCGATGTTGCTCGTCATCACAATGACGGTGTTGCAGAAATCCACCGTGCGTCCTTGCGAGTCGGTAATTCGTCCGTCGTCCAGCACTTGCAGCAGAATGTTGAACACATCCGGGTGCGCCTTTTCCACCTCGTCCAGCAGCACGACCGAGTAAGGCTTGCGGCGGATCGCCTCCGAAAGCTGTCCGCCCTCCTCATAGCCAACGTAGCCTGGAGGTGCTCCAACCAGTCGTGCGACGGAGTGCTTCTCCATGTACTCGGACATATCGATGCGGACGAGGGCGTCATCCGCGTCGAACAGAAATTGCGCCAGAGCGCGAGCAAGCTCGGTTTTGCCAACGCCCGTAGGACCCATGAATAGAAACGATCCGATCGGACGTCCGGGATCTTTCATTCCGGCACGGGCGCGACGAATGGCCGCCGATACGGCTTCTACGGCTTCGGCTTGACCAACGACGCGCTGATGCAGATGCGTTTCCAGCTGCAGCAGCTTTTGCCGCTCCGACTCGAGCAGGCGATTCACCGGAATTCCGGTCCAGCGAGCCACGATTTCGGCAATGTCTGACTCGGTGACTTCTTCGCGCAGCAGCGCCGAGCCGCGAGATTGAATTTCCAGCAGCTTCGCTTCCAGCACTTCACGATCGCGCTGAACCGCTTCCAGCTTGCCGTACTTCAGTTGAGCGGCTGTGTTCAGGTCGTATGCCCGTTCTGCTTGCTCAATTTGCACCCGCAGCTTGTCTTCTTCTTCCTTTTTCAGCTTGATGTTATCTAAAAGCTGTTTTTCCTCCTGCCATTGAGAATCGAACCTTTCCTGTTTCTCGCGCAAATCTGCAATTTCCTGCTGAATGCGCTCTAGCCGCTCTTTGGGTGCGCGGTACGAAATGCCAGTTGCCGTTTGTCCTTCACCTGCCAGCGACAGTTGTTCCATCTCAAGCTGCATCAGGCGACGATCGATCGCCTCTAGCTCAGTCGGCTTGGAGGTAATCTCCATTTTGAGTTTTGCGGCAGCTTCGTCTACGAGATCGATCGCCTTGTCGGGCAGAAAGCGATCGGAAATGTAGCGCGAGGACAGCGTTGCCGCTGCAACCAGCGCCGAGTCGATAATTTTGACGCCGTGGTGCACTTCGTAGCGCTCTTTCAGACCGCGCAGAATCGAGATCGTATCCTCGACGCTGGGCTGATCGACAAACACCTGCTGGAAGCGCCGCTCCAGTGCCGCGTCCTTCTCAATGTACTTGCGGTACTC
>NZ_JACJPG010000507.1 GCF_014695955.1 Leptolyngbya sp. FACHB-36
AGTGCTCGAAATGCCACCCCCATCTAAATGATGCATTTGCTCTGCTTAGCAACTCTTCGCTGCGATCGCCCCGCGTCCCCCACGTTAGACTGACAGTGAAGTTGCCCCCTACTTCCCCGATGTCTAACCGACTTGCCCAAGCAAACAGCCTCTATCTGCAAAAGCACGCGGACAACCCGATCGACTGGTGGGCGTGGACTGACGAAGCCCTAGAAACAGCACGGCGCGACGACAAACCCATTTTTCTGTCAGTTGGCTACTCTAGCTGCCACTGGTGCACCGTAATGGAAGGCGAAGCCTTTTCCGATCCAACCATTGCCGCATACATGAACGGCAACTTTCTGCCGATCAAGGTCGATCGTGAAGAACGCCCGGACCTCGACAGCATCTATATGCAAGCCGTGCAAATGATGACCGGGCAAGGTGGATGGCCCCTCAACATTTTTCTTACCCCCGACGATTTAGTACCGTTCTACGGCGGTACCTACTTTCCGATAGAGCCGCGCTACGGACGACCCGGATTTTTGCAGGTGCTCCAAGCCATTCGCAACTACTACGACACCCAAAAAGAAAAGCTGCACGACGTCAAATCGGAAATTCTCACAGCGCTCCGCGATGCGACAACGCTTCAGCCGAGTGCCACGATCGATCCAGCACGACTGCGATCGGGATTGGAGTACAACACAGGCGTCGTTGCCTCGAAATCTCCCGGTCCCAGCTTTCCCATGATTCCCTATGCCGAAGTGGCGCTAAGGGCAACTCGGTTCGGAATCGAGTCACCCTACAATGCCCGCAGCACCAGCACGCAGCGCGGACTCGATCTAGCGCTAGGCGGCATTTTTGACCACGTTGCAGGCGGCTTCCATCGCTACACCGTGGACCCAACCTGGACCGTGCCCCACTTCGAGAAGATGCTCTACGACAACGGGCAAATCGTTGAGTATTTGGCGAACCTGTGGAGTGCAGGCGTGCAGGAACCTGCGTTTGAGCGAGCGATCTCGCTGACAGTCCGCTGGCTCCACCGAGAAATGACCGCGCCAGAAGGCTACTTTTACGCCGCTCAAGATGCTGACAGTTTCGCCAATCTCACGGAAGCCGAGCCAGAAGAAGGTGCCTTTTACGTTTGGGATTATGCAGAACTGGAGCGAGTGCTGACCGCTGAAGAACTGGCAGAACTGGCACAGCAGTTTACCGTCACGTCATCGGGTAACTTCGAGGGCGTCAACGTTCTGCAACGTAAGCATCCAGGCACACTAACTGCGACGCTAGAAACCGCATTGGGCAAGCTTCTTCAGGTCCGCTACGGTGCCGCCGCGGACGACTTGCCGACGTTTCCACCCGCCCGCAACAATCGGGAAGCAAAAGCGAGCAACTGGGCGGGTCGAATTCCGTCCGTCACCGATACGAAGATGATCGTCGCTTGGAACAGCCTGATGATTTCAGGACTGGCGCGATCGGCAACGGTATTGGGTCGATCGGAGTATTTAGAACTGGCAGCGAAGGCAGCACAGTTTATTCTGGACCATCAGTGGGTTGAGAACCGCTTTCACCGCGTTAACTACGAAGGCAAACCAGCGGTGCTAGCTCAATCTGAAGATTACGCCTTGTTTATCAAAGCGCTACTCGATTTGCAGCAGGCCTATCAAAGTCAGACCGCGAATCAACAGGCAGTCGTTGATTCTGGTGCGGCTGCCGAGGTTCCCGTGCACTATTTGGAAACCGCCGTGCGCGTTCAAGCCGAATTCGATGAGTTTCTCTGGAGCCTCGATCTGGGTGGCTACTACAACACCGATGCCGGAACTGATCTGCTCCTGCGCGAACGGAGCTACGTCGATAATGCCACGCCTGCTGCCAACGGAATCGCCGCAGCGAATCTCGTCCGCCTTGCCCTGCTGACTGAGGATCTGAGCTATTTGGATCGCGCCGAACAAACCTTGCAAGCATTTGGTTCGATTATGGAGGAATCGCCCCAAGCTTGCCCTAGCTTGTTTTCAGCGCTCGATGTCTTCCAAAATTGCCTCTTGATCCGCACGACCGCAGAGACGATCGCTCAACTCGCTCTGCGATACGTTCCCACAGCCGTTTATACCCTGGAAGCCAAGCTGCCTGCAGGTGCGGTTGGACTGGTTTGTCAGGCACTAAGCTGCAAGGAAGCCGCTCGCAGTTCCGAGCAGCTTTGGCAGCAGGTGACGACTGGTCAAATGAGGAGCGGGAAGTGAGTCATTACAATCGCAAGCCGTTCCAGCGTTTCGTCAAGCGATCCGATCGCAGAGAGGCTAACAGCGATTAGCTATCCGCTTTCTTTTCCCTAGTTCCGCAATGCCAGCAGAGCCGTTTCCCGACAATTGGACCTATCTCAAAACTGAATTGGCGTGGCTCGATCGCCTGCTCAGTCTTGCAGTGGCGCAGCAGCGCAAAGACACGAAGGAGGTGAACCAATTGGCACGGAGCACCGCCGATCGCGTTACAAGCCACTGGTGGAAAGGATTGGTCACGCTGGAGGGCGAAATCTCCTCAGACTCCCCGGTCGATATGCCGCGTCGCAAGTCAACCGCCAAAGGAAGCCATCAGCAGCAAATGGCGGCGCGGATTCTTGCCAGTCAGCAGCAGGGCATCGTGTTGGGAATTCCGCTTTTGAGCGATCGGCTTCAACTAACGCCGTTTGAGCGAACGCTGGTGCTGCTAGCGCTGGCTCCAGAAATCAACCGCCGTTACGGACGCCTCTACAACTACCTGCAAAACATCGAGCAGTCCAACGCGCCCGGACTGCCAACCGTGGATCTAATTTTGCGGCTGTGCTGCCGCACCGAAGTGGAATGGAGATCGGCGAGGCAGTGCTTCACCACCAGTCCCCTGATTCACCATCACCTGCTGGAACTTCCATCCACTCAGCAAGAATCCCTTTTGACTCGTCCGGTCAAGCTTTGCGATGCGCTGGTCACGTACCTTCTATCGGAGCAGCCTGCTGCTAGTCGTCTCGACACGCTGCTTCCGTCCTCTCTTTGCCTGCTCCACACCCAAGATCCGGCTCCTGCCTCCCCCACTCCTTGGGCCAGCCTTGTGCTGCCACCCTCGCTGCTGATGGCATTCCAGCACCTCTGCCATCGGGTACACACCGCCGCCCACGTCGATCGCGCGTTGGGTTCCTCCACGGCGGGAAGCATTGCGTTACTAGTTGGTGCGGCGGGAACAGGCAAAACGGCAGCAGCGGACGCGATCGCGCAAGCACTACAAACACCGCTCGTTTGGGTAGATCTGGCACTCGTGCATCCCGCCGACCATCCCCGCTTACTAGCCGAGATTCTGCACCAAGACCC
>NZ_JACJPG010000508.1 GCF_014695955.1 Leptolyngbya sp. FACHB-36
AGATCAATGCAGACATTCAGGCCCCTAACGTGAAAGCTGGGAATTGGGCGATAATTGCTCAGGCGTATGCGACTCAAGGTGAAGCAGGTCGTGCAAGTGAGGCAATGGGATTTGCCCTAGAGACGATTAAAACCATCCCAAATCGCAGCGATCGACGTGAACTCCTTTGGCAACTGTTTGAGGAAGCTTTACGAGCAGGAGAACGGAGTTTAGCAGCTCAGATCGCCAACGGGTTTGAAGCATCTTACCGCACAACTGCGCTCCAGCGCGTGGATTTACGTTCTTCAAATTAGCCCTTATGGATTTCTGACCGAGCCGTTAGCTGATTGAGTCCGAACCTACTTTGGTAGCAGACAGCAAGAGAGGCTTGAGTGCCGTTGCTCTGTCTGATGCTCCATCAGTTGCAGCATCACTGCTCTGCTTCAATCGGGCTAAGCATCACTAGGATGCCTGTATCCACTCCGATTCAAACATCCTCTAGGGTCTACCAATTCGTCTCCTTTTCGACAGAGCTACAACTCAAGTAGACTTGTAACGCTAGTGATGTTCAGTACAGCTTGCGCTCAGCCAGAAACTTGGTCAGCGACTAGCAAGCTGGAAAGATCGATTTGTTGTACAGGTGAATTCATGCAAAAGACTCGCGCCTTCGCTATCCTTGCCCCGGTTCCAGAGGTACATTTAATTTCTGGCTTGGAAGCAATTGCCGCTCAACTAGATTCAGACGAGTTACCGCCCGACCAGCTACCGAAAGTTGCATTTGGCAGTATGGAGTTTGAAGTGTTTGCTGAAGCCGAAAAGCTGCGCGCTGGCAAGGCGATCGAGGTCCTCATCTATGCCATGAACCCAAAGGCAGAGCAGCCATTAAACCCGGAGGTAACTTGGCGTGGGCTGTATGTCAGCTATGTCGGCTCTCGCCGGGGACGGTATCCCAGCAAAGCGATCTTTCGCCCCAAATCTACGGCAACGGATAGTCCGGTTTGGGCAGTATTCTGGGAAGTTCAAGAGTTAGAACAGTTGAAAACTCCCATTCCAATTGGGAATTTGCGAGCCAAGAATAAGAAAGCGAATTATCAACCTCGCTTCATCCCAGAAGGTCCCGTTCTGATTGAATATCCTTAGATTCTGGCAGTCGTCTGGAAGCAAAACTGGCTATGCTTCAGGTGCAGGCTTCACAACGCGCCGTTCCAGAACCAAACTAATGGCGATGAACAGCACCGTGAGCCCCTGAATCGCATAGACTACCGTTACCGGAACGCCTGCGCTGCGCTGCATTACATTCGCGCCTGCCCGTAGCGCTCCAAAAAACAAAGAGATCAACACCACGCCGGGAATACTGCCTCGACTGAGAAAGGCGATCGCAATCGCATCGAACCCGTATCCTGGCGAAAAGTTCTCGAACAGACGATACTTCAGTCCCAGAACCTCACTACAGCCTGCCAGTCCTGCCAGCCCACCTGCCAGCGCCATCACCAGCATAATCGTCCGCTCAACCGAGATCCCGGCGTAGCGCGCTGCGATCGGGTTCTGTCCCACAGTTTCAATTCGGTACCCGAACGACGATTGAGTAAACACAATCCACAGCGCGAGTGCAGCGATTAATCCAATCAGAATGCCCGCGTGGGTTTGGGTCTGCGGCAGCAGGATTGGCAACTGAGCCGAGGGGGCGATCGCCAGACTGTAGGGCGTGGGCGCGTTCGGGTCTTTTAGAGGAGCGCTGACCAGATAGCTGACCAAGTTTTGTCCAATGTAGTTCAGGAGCAGCGTGGTAATGACTTCATTCACGCCGCGCACCGCCTTGAGGTAGCCCGGAATCAGTCCCCAGAGTGCCCCCAGCAGAAAGCCGCCCAGCAGGGCGAGAGGAACGTGAACGATCGCGGGTAAGCCGCGCAGCGACAGCCCAACGATCGCGCTGCCCAAGCCGCCCATGTAGATTTGCCCTTCGCCGCCAATGTTGAACTGTCCCGCTTTTAGCGCCACCAGCACGCCCAAACTCGTCAGCAGTAGCGGTGCCATCTTGGTGAGCGTATTGCCAAATCCGTAGTAGCTTGCCAGCGACTCATTGAACAAAATAGCGTAAGCGGCGAAGGGATTCACGCCCACCAGCGCGATCAGTCCGGCTCCGACTAGCAGAGCCGCCGCGATCGCCAACATCGGAGACAGCACCAACAGCAGTCGATTCACGAAGACGCTCACAAAATGCATTGTTCGGAATGAGTGTAGCCAGCTAAGCCCTCTGAACGCAACTGAGTCAACTGTTTGCGCTCGTCAACGCCGTAATCCAACGCAACCCTTCGACTCAGCCGAAACGCTGGCAGCAGGTTACCCAAAGTAAGATGTCATCGTTTAAGACCTGTGATTTAAATCGTGCTAGATCGCCGTTAACATCACGCAGAGGTGGGGGCAAAGAATGGCATAACAGAGTCAATCCCATCCGGAGTCGTTATGTCTGACTCACTGCTCTCCAAAAGCTCTGTTGCCCTGCACGCGATCGCCATTACGCTAGCGTTGGCAGTTCTTTCAGGCAATCTTCCAGTCAAGCTGGTCACGATCGATCAAGTACAGTCGATGCTGCAACTCAATCTGAAGCTTGATAAGTTCTAACGCAATGACCTCTCTGCTAGCAGCGACTACACTAAAAGCAGCGCTCAGGCGAGAGAAATGGTGCGACTCAAACTGTGGCAGTGGATTGTTTTGGCGTTGCCGATCGCCGCGATTGTTGGCTTTTTGCTGGTAGCAGCAGGGATTCAGATTCAGCACTGGGGGATTAGCTGGATCTGGGCCGTGGTTGTAGTGGCGTTTGCAGGTTGGCGATGGTTGCTCGTGACGTGGACGCAGCCCGCGCTGCAACAGATGCAAACCTTGGTTGCAGAGGTGACGGAAGAGTTAGGAACGCTGTCCAGCGATGCGTCGACAGCGGGCAACCAACCCGCACAGCAGGCAGAAGCCGCCTTGCAGCGAGTGTTAGAGGAGGCACGATCGGACGCCGCCCTGTGGGAGGACTGGGAAACCTTTTGGCGGCGCTGTCAGCAGCTCATTGAAGCGATCGCCCATACGTACAACCCGGATGTGCCACGTCCGCTGCTCAATATCTACATTCCGCAGGCATACACGCTTTTGCGCGGCACCGTAGACGACCTGGACCAGTGGATGCAAAAGCTGTCTCCGGCACTGAACCAAATCACGATCGGGCAAGCCTATCAGGCATACGAGCTTTACCAGAAGTTAGAGCCATCGGCGCGGAAGATTTGGCGGGTGTGGAATCTGGCGCAGTGGGTGCTAAATCCTGCTGCTGCGGTCGCCCGTCGTGCAACGCAGCGATACAGCGATCAAGCGACCCAACAGCTCATTGTCAATCTGAGTCAGCTTTTGCGGGAAGCCGCCCTGCAAAATCTGGGACGACAAGCGATCGCTCTCTATAGCGGTGCGGCACGAGTGCGGGAAATACCCGCTGCACCGCCGCCCAAAGCACAGTCGCAAACTCTCCGTGAGATTCTGACTCAGGCACAGCCGCCAGAGACACTGGAGCAAAAACCCGTTAATATTTTGCTTGTTGGGCGTACGGGTGCCGGAAAAAGCAGTCTTGTCAACACGCTATTTGTCGAGGCGCAAGCCGCGGTGGATGTGCTGCCCAGCACCGATCGTTTGCAAGACTACCACTGGCAGGCAGACACAGGCGAAACGCTAACGCTGTGGGACACTCCGGGTTACGAGCAGGCAAATCACGCAGAACTGCGGGAGCACGTGCTGGATGCCCTCCACCAAGCCGATCTGCTGCTGTTAGTGACGCCTGCCCTCGATCCCGCCCTGCAAATGGACGCGGACTTTTTGAAAGATGCAAAAGCCGCTGTGTCTGACCTACCAACGATCGCCATTGTCACCCAAGTAGACCGTCTGCGCCCCATCCGCGAGTGGAACCCACCCTACGACTGGCAGGCGGGCGATCGCCCCAAGGAAGTGGCGATTCGAGAGGCTACGCAGTATCGCGCTGACCTCCTAGGGACGTTCTGCAACCTCGTGCTGCCAGTGGTCACCCGCGATGCTGCCAGTGGTCGAACAGCCTGGGGCATTGACGCGCTGTCGCTGTCGCTGCTAGAGACCGTTTCCCCTGCCAAGCAGCTCCGACTGGCTCGCTTCCTGCGCAATCTAGACAGCCGCACGATCGCTGCCAGCAACATCATTGACCACTACACATTTCAGATGGCGACGACTCAGGGACTGACCACGCTGCTAAAAAGCCCGGTGCTGACGTTTTTGTCTACGCTGACCACCGGATCGCCCGCGCTCGCACAAGTGCTGATGGCAAAAATTCCTGTGGAGCAGGTGCCGATCGTGCTGGGTAAGCTCCAGATGACGTACGACCTGTTCAATCTACTGAGTCCGGGAAATCCCAACGTCCGCAACTTCGATTTGCTGGCGCTGTGGTCGGTACTGCTAGAAAACTCGGCGTCGCCCGATCGCACCGCATGGGCGTTTGGGCACGCGGTAACGGAGTACTGGACTCAATCGCTCAGCGTCGAGCAACTGCGGCAGCGGTACCACGAGTATTTAGCAACGGGCGCAAAATGAGCGATCGTCCAGCCTGCCTGTAACCCCTATTCGCCCTAGTCGATCGTGAACGCTGGAACATTGTTGCCGTTAGTTCTTTGTGAATCCTTGACAGATTTGGCACCTCTGCTGCTAGGATAAATGAGGCTAAGACGTTGGGGCGTCGCCAAGTGGTAAGGCAGCGGGTTTTGGTCCCGCCATCCCTAGGTTCGAATCCTAGCGCCCCAGTTAGTTTCACTGCTCTCTCAATCGCCGTGTTCTCAAAGCGTTCGATTGCTCCTGCTGCCCTCGGCGATCAGCAGGAGCAATCAAATAATTCAGCTCGTACTCTAATCCACTAGTTTCGTTCGACCTGCGTGGATCTGATCAAAAATTCGGTTAATCTGGCTCCGCTCTTCGTCTGTCATTTTGCTGGTTGACAGAAGCATTGAGGTTAAATGCAAATACTCTTGGCGGGTCATCTGCCCAGCGGCGAGGATGCGATCGACAAGCTGTTTCGTAGCTGAGTTGCCTTTACCGGGGAGAGTCCGCATGGTAGGTACTTGAGATGCAGGTGAAGCGTTTAATCTTTCGTTCAGAACTTTATCATTAGCCCACACCCTTCGATCGTGTAGTAGGTAACTTCAAGAGAGTATGAAGCGCATGGAAGGAACTGTGAAGAGTTAGTAAACTTTTGGTAGCTGTTCCTATTCACCTATGCACGTTCAACGACTTCCGGCTCTCTCCGATAACTACATCTTTCTTCTGCACGACCCAACGCGGTCGATCGCCGCGGTCGTCGATCCGGCAGAAGCGGCTCCGGTGCTGCCCTGTCTCGATCAACTCGGTGCCAGCCTCGTCGCCATCTTTAACACGCATCACCACCGCGATCACGTCGGCGGCAACAGCGAACTGCTACAGCGCTTTCCCAATGCGATCGTGTATGGTGGTGCCGACGATCGCGGGCGGATTCCGGGACAAAGCGTGTTCTTGCAAGACGGCGATCACGTGACGTTTGGCGATCGCCGTGCAGAGGTGCTGTTTGTTCCGGGTCACACCAGAGCGCACATTGCCTACTACTTTCCGCCTGCAAATCCAGATCAGATGGGCGATCTCTTCTGCGGCGATACCCTGTTTTCGGGTGGCTGCGGTCGGTTGTTTGAGGGCACCCCAGCGCAAATGGTGCAGTCTCTCAGCAAGATTCGCGCTCTGCCAGATACAACCTACGTTTGGTGCGCCCACGAATACACGCTGAAGAACTTGCAATTCGCCTTAACGGTCGATCGTGCCAATTCTGATTTGCAGCAGCGATTTTCTCAGGTACAAGTGGCGAGAAGTCGCGCAGAATCAACCGTGCCATCAAATTTAGGCATCGAAAAGCGCACAAACCCGTTTCTTCGGTGGGATACGCCGGAGCTGCGACACGCCACCCAAGCCGAAAACGACATTCAAACGTTTGCCCGCCTGCGCGGAAAGCGAGACCACTTTTAGGGGCAATTATGCGGCAGACGGTTGCTTAGAGGGGTTGGCGATCGCTCCCCTATAATAGAAGACTGACCTTATCACAGCGCCCGTCCATGACTGCTTCTCGCCGCTACCACATCACCACCTTCGGCTGCCAAATGAACAAAGCCGACTCCGAACGCATGGCGGGTATTCTGGAAACGATGGGCTTTGAGTGGGCAGAGCAACCCGACAACGCCGACCTAATTCTCTACAACACCTGCACCATTCGAGACAACGCCGAACAAAAGGTTTACTCCTATCTGGGCAGACAGGCAAAGCGCAAGCAAGAACAGCCTGACCTGACGCTGGTCGTTGCGGGATGCGTCGCGCAGCAGGAAGGAGAAATGCTGCTGCGACGAGTGCCCGAACTCGACTTAGTGATGGGTCCGCAGCACGCCAATCGCCTACAGGACTTGCTAGAGCAGGTGTTTAACGGCAGCCAAGTCGTGGCAACTGAGCCAGTTCATATTGTTGAAGACATTACCAAGCCTCGTCGCGATAGCACTGTGACTGCTTGGGTCAACGTGATCTACGGCTGCAACGAGCGCTGCACCTACTGCGTGGTTCCAAACGTGCGTGGCACCGAGCAATCCCGCACCCCAGAATCAATCCGTGCTGAGATGGAAGAACTTGGACGCCAAGGCTTCAAGGAGGTAACGCTGCTGGGACAAAACATCGACGCCTACGGGCGCGATCTGCCCGGAGTCACTCCAGAAGGTCGGCACCAGCACACGCTGACAGATTTGCTGTACTACGTTCATGATGTACCGGGCGTCGATCGAATTCGATTTGCAACGAGCCACCCCCGCTACTTTACCGAGCGGCTGATCCGCGCCTGCGCCGAGTTGCCCAAGGTCTGCGAACATTTCCATATTCCGTTTCAGTCCGGCGACAACGAACTGCTGAGAGCAATGGCGCGGGGCTACACGCACGAGAAATATCGCCGCATTATCGACACGATTCGTCACCACATGCCGGATGCCGCCATTAGCGCCGACGCGATCGTCGGGTTTCCTGGTGAAACTGAGCAGCAGTTTGAAAACACGCTCAAGCTCGTAGACGACATTGGCTTCGACCAGTTGAACACTGCCGCTTATTCTCCGCGTCCAGGCACCCCTGCCGCTCTCTGGGACACTCAACTGAGTGAGGAGGTCAAGAGCGATCGACTACAACGCCTGAATCATCTCGTGGCAGCAAAAGCGGCAGAGCGATCGCAGCGGTATTTGAACCGGGTTGAAGAAGTGCTAGTCGAAGACCGCAATGAAAAGAACCCAACGCAAGTGATGGGTCGCACTCGCGGCAATCGCCTGACCTTCTTTACTGGCGACATTGCTGAACTCAAAGGCAAGCTCCTGAAGGTCAAAATTGTAGAAGCTCGTGCCTTTAGTCTGACGGGTCAGCCAGTATCGCCTATCTGATTACTGGACTTGCCACCGTCAAACCGAACCGATCGAGCTAGAGCACTCCCTGAATGGCAGCTTGGGGCA
>NZ_JACJPG010000509.1 GCF_014695955.1 Leptolyngbya sp. FACHB-36
GACCACGGAGCCGATCAGTATCTACACGGTGTGAATGGCATCGTGGTCCCTGGCGGCTTTGGTCCGCGGGGGATCAATGGCAAGATCGAAGCGATCGCGTATGCCCGCGATCGAGGCATTCCCTTCCTGGGATTGTGCTTAGGGATGCAGTGCTCAGTGGTTGAGTGGGCGCGGCATGTCGCCAAGCTGCCAGACGCCAACAGTTCCGAATTTGACTCCAACACCCAAAATCCGGTGATCAACTTGCTACCAGAGCAGCAAGACGTTGTAGATCTGGGTGGCACCATGCGCTTAGGGCTGTATCCGTGTCGTCTGTCGCCTGATACTCTGGCGTTTCGGCTGTATCAGGATGAAGTCATTTATGAGCGGCATCGCCACCGCTATGAATTCAACAACGCCTACCGCAATTTGTTTATTGAAACCGGATACGTCATTAGCGGCACGTCACCGGATGGTCGGCTCGTAGAAATTGTCGAGCTGCCCAACCATCCATTTTTTATTGCCTCGCAGTTTCACCCGGAGTTTCAGTCGCGTCCCAGTCGTCCGCACCCGCTGTTTCGCGGATTTATGCAGGCAGCACTGGGTCAGCCGCTCCTAACAAGTTCAACGATAGAGTTGATCGACGAGAGGGCTGCTATCATTTCTCCGGCTGAAGTATCTTGAGCCGTGAAGACATGTAAAACGAGGTCCAGCAACGAGGTCGTTTTGTGGCGTATTGGATCAAGATTACCTATGAGCGCAATAATTATGTGATCGATCTGGACCGCATTCCTGCCTTTTGCCAGCTACCAAATGGTCGTATTTCCTTTGCGCTACCGGACGGGAGCACTACGATCGTCGTCAACCAACAGAGCGATCCCGATGGTTACCAACTGCTGGTGGACTACATCGAGAAGCAAACCGGATTTTCGCTGTAAGGGCAAACCATCCGGTAGAGTGTCTGTCATCAGTCAAGATGCTCAGTTGTTTTCTACGGCTTCCTCCAGGCTGGGTTGATTGCCGCTGATGTGACGCTCGTACCACTTCATTAGCGGCGTCGAGGTCACTCCGTGCAGAATCACCGAAAGCACGATCGTAATAAACGTAATCCAAGCAATTAATTCCGCTGTGTCCCCTTTAAGACCCTTGCTAAACGCATAGGTTAGATAGTAAAGCGAACCAACACCGCGAATACCAAACCAGCCAAACAGCCAGCGGGTCGCCGGATGCAGGGGTGAGCCGATCGTGCTAATCCACGCTCCTACTGGACGAATCACAAAGAACAGCAGCCCAGCCACCAACAGAGCCGGAGCCGCAAACCGACCCATCGGCTCTACGCGCAGCAGCGACCCCAGCAGCAGAATCGTACCGATTTCAGTCAGCTTTTCTAGCCGCTCGATGAAGAGCAGTTGGGACAGCGATCGATCTGGGTCTACTTTTCGCCGCATCATTATGCCAGAGACAAACACAGCGAGAAAGCCATAGCCGTTGACCACTTCCGTTAGAGAATAGGTGATCAAAATCGTACTGAGAGCAATAAAGTCTTCCAGCAGTTCATCAGCTGGGCGATACCGCTGGAGTTGCTTATCGATCCACTGGATAGCTCTGGCAACCAAGTACCCCATGCCGATTCCAGCCGCGATCGCCCACAGCAAATCTACTAGCACCCACTGCCGAAACCACTCCTGCCAGTTGTCATTTTCGATCCAGTGCAGCCCAAAGTAGACGAACGGAAACGCCAGTGCATCGTTGAGTCCTCCTTCGGAAGTTAAGCCAAAGCGCAGTTCGTCGCGATCCTCTGGATCGTACAGTTGCACTTCGGATGCCAGCACCGGGTCAGTTGGTGCCAGAATTCCTCCCAGCAGAATGGCAATGCCCCATTCCAGGTTTAAGATCCAGTGCCCGATCGCCGCAACCGCAAAGATAGATAGGGGCATGAGAAACCCGATCAGTCGAACCGTCGAGGTCCATGCCCAAGCCGTCAGCGAGCGGTTCATCTTCAGCCCGCAGCTAAACAGCGAAATTAGAACAACAATTTCCGTTACCCGTTGCAAAAAAGCTGCCTCTGGGCGCAGTTGAATCAGCTTAAGACCATATGGACTCAGCAGGACGCCCACAACTAGATAGATTAGGGCGTAGGACAAGGGCAAGCGAGCAATCCAGCCTGACCCCAGCGTGACTACTAACAGCAGCACGCCAATCACCAGCAGATTAAGAATGTAGGTATCCACAGCAGTTTCGTCAGTAGGCACTGCCACTGTAAGAGAAAGCGACGATCACTACGGTGAACCAGGGGTAGATTTCTGTCTGAGTCCTAAGGGAGAGCACGCCACTCCTCGTCCACCTATGCCTTCAGAAGATAGGATAGGAGAGCAACCCCGCTGGTTTGGACCGAATGAGCCGACGAGAAGATTTTACCGATACTGCACTGGGATTAGTCTCTGCTCAGAGTTTTCCTGCAATTGTAGGGATTGCCGATCACATGCTGAAATCGTCAGGCGTGACGCTGGTGGGCTACGAGAAGATTGGCAGCGGACACTGTACAGCGATCGTCCGAGGCGGCGTGGCAGACGTGCGATTGGCGGTGCAGGAAGGTGCCGAACGCGCCCAGCAGTTTGGTCAGATACTTTCAACATTAGTGGTTCCGCGCCCAATGCCTAACCTGGAGGCGGTGCTGCCGATCGGCAATCGTCTGGCACAACTCGCAACGGGTCGGGGACACAGCCGCCTCAGCAACCAAGCCGTTGGGCTGCTGGAGACTCGCGGCTTTCCGGCGATGGTTGGGGCGGCGGATGCAATGATGAAAGCCGCTGATGTAGTGCTGGCAGCGTATGAAACGATCGGAGCAGGACTTTGTACGGCGATCATTCGGGGATCGGTGGCAAACGTTGCGGTTGCCCTAGATGTGGGGATGGTAGAGGCAGAGCGCATTGGAGAACTGCACGCCGTGATGCTAGTGCCGCGTCCGCTGGACGATCTGGATCAAACCTTACCGCTAGCAAGCTGCTGGATCGAGGAACAGCAACCGCTGCGCCTGCCAATCACCATGAAGGAAACCGAGAAAGAACTGGTAGCGCTGCCAGAATTACAGCAGGAAGCGAAAACGAAGCAGTTGCCTGCCGCTAGTCCAGAACTACAACCCGTTGATTTTGCGGCAGAGGTGACGCGATCGCCCGAAAAAGAAGTGCTGCTGTCACCGCCGATCGAGCGAGAGGACTCCCAGCCTGATGAGTCAGCTGACGAGCCACCCTCGAATGGTTCCTCTAGTAGACTAAGACGCAAACGCCGCAGATAGCAGCGCGAATGTAACTGCCAACAGTGCCCATTTCTTTTGCAGTGATGCGAAAGAAATTATTTGAACTGCTTGGCATAACTATCAAAATGGGAACAGTGGAGCAGGCAAGTATTCTTGCCTGCTCCACTTAGTAGCTCAACCTTATCTAATAGGGATAGACCGGGTAGATGACCCGTTCTGCATCGTTTCTAGCTCAACGACTTACAGAACGTTGGAAATCAGATCCACTACGGTATAACGCACTTGATCAATCAGCACTACATTGGAACCGACCACAAACAAATCGTATTGCGCTGGCAGGTTGATGTAGGTATTGACTTGCTTAGGCAGCGGTACTAATTTCTTAGCGATACCAGGAGGCAACCCTTTGCCACGCAGCAGTTGCTTCTGGATTCCGGGCGGTAGCGATCGCGTTTGGCTGATGATTTGAGTTCGGAGCGAATTGCTCAGCAGGTAATTACAGCCACAATTTCCGCGAAGCAAGTCAACTAGCACGGTGCGCTGACTTGTTGTAAAGTTTTGAACCTGAATTTGCCGAGTAGTGCGAACGGAACCGTTATAAGCAACAAGTACCCTTGAGCTATTCTTGTAGACTGTAACGACGCTTTCGATCGTCGAGGCTGTTGCGCCCGGTCGTCCTCCTAAAAAGGTAAATGTCCAGGAGTCACCATTATCAACATAAGGGCATTGGCTCGCAGGTCCGTGCATGGACGCTTCTGCACGATACACCCGAACACCACCATTTGCGGCTTCTGCGGCTTGACGAGCCAGGTTTTTAGCCCGGTTCAGGTCAACTCGGACTTCTCGTTTATCATCATCGTCGTCATCATCGCGCCCACGCCCTTTTTTGTCGTCCTTATCTGCAATTAACCATGCTGGCTGAGGCATCCCCTTCAGATACTCAACGTTTGACTCGCGTTGAGCTTGGCTATTAAACTGCTCAGTTAGAAGTTTGGACTGAGGCGTTAAAGTTGACGCATTGGCAAGAGTAGGTACGGCAGCAATGATGGCAAGACTCATAGCCGTCAAAGTGCCCTTATTTAGAGCTGCAAACACAGATGAATGTGACAACAAGCGGTTCTCCTTGAAACTTCACGGTTTTCAGGTTTAGGCTGATGGTTAGAACAGAAAAACCTGGTTTGTTCGTAGTGTTCCCTTAAATTAGAAGAAACATCGTTTATGACGTGCGATTTGGGAAATGAACAAGCGACATCTAGGATAGAAGAGCGATCGCAAACTCACCAGAATTTGCTTCATCAAGGTGCATCGAT
>NZ_JACJPG010000051.1 GCF_014695955.1 Leptolyngbya sp. FACHB-36
GACAAACCCTTGACGTTTGAGCAGGTAAATACGCCGTCGCCTTACAACACCTACGTTAATCCAGGGTTGCCGCCAACAGCGATCGCCAGTCCGGGACTTGCCAGTCTAAAAGCGGTGCTTACCCCAGAATCTACCGATTACCTCTACTTTGTGGCACGGTACGATGGTACCCACGTCTTTAGCCGCACCCTGGCCGAGCATCAATCTGCCCAAAGTGCCATCCATAACAGCCGCGATGCCGCCAAGCCGTCGTCTAAGACAGGGCGGTCCAACTAGCTCCTCTTTACTCTTCTTATGGGCAACCTTTTACAACCCGACCTCGTTCTGCCCGGTTCAGTCTTGACCCTGACGCCAGATCTGCTGCAGCAGAACCGTCTGAAGGGCTTGGTTCTGGATGTCGATGAAACGCTAGTGCCGATTCGCATGGCTGAGGTGTCGGAGGAACTGCTGCCGTGGGTCGCCACGGTGCGTCAAGTAGCCGCCCTCTGGCTCGTCAGCAACAACATTAGTGAAGCGCGAATTCAGCGGATCGCCAAAACACTCGACGTGCCCTACATCTCCGGAGCAGCAAAACCTTCGCGCCGCAAGCTGAGACGAGCGGTTGAAGGCATGAGCTTGCCACCTGAGCAGGTGGGAATGGTGGGCGATCGTCTGTTCACTGACGTTCTTGCTGGAAATCGGTTGGGGATGTTTACAATTCTGGTGCAGCCGATGGTGAATCCAGACGAAGCCGTGCGGCGATCGCCCCTGCACTCGTTTGAGGTTTGGGTGTCTCAAGCCTTGGGAGCGTCGCTGGCTCCTCATAAATAGCCACGTTTTGCCGCAGCGCAACATAGCTTTACACAGCCTTACAACTCCTCAACTAGGGAAACATAAAGAAAATATTACGCCTAAGGGGGATGTCAAAATTCCCTGGCATTCTAGGTATAGATTAAATGGGGTCAGCGAAATAAAGGCCCTAACAATAAATCACTGTGAATACTTGCGTAAAGCGCCAGCCCTTAAAAATAAAGATGCTGGCGCTTTATGATTTTGGGAGAATGAGAACGTTCAACTCGTTCCTTCCCTATGTCCCAAACGCTGGTCGTTAAAATTGGTACTTCTAGTCTGACTCAACCAGAAACGGGGCTGCTGGCGCTTTCGACGATCGCCAGTTTGGTAGAAACCCTCAGCCACCTACAGCGGCAAAGACATCGCGTGGTGCTCGTTTCATCCGGTGCGGTTGGTGTTGGCTGTGCTCGCCTTGGACTCACCGAGCGTCCTCGCACGATCGCCCTGAAGCAAGCGGTCGCGGCTGTAGGACAAGGGCGACTCATTGGCGTTTACGATGACCTGTTTACCTCACTTCAGCAGCCGATCGCCCAAGTACTGCTGACCCGGAGCGATTTAGTGCAGCGCAGCAGCTACTTAAACGTAGAGCGCACCTTCCGGGAGCTATTGCGGCTAGGCGTTATTCCGATCGTCAACGAAAACGATACAGTTGCCATTGACGAGCTAAAGTTCGGCGACAACGACACGCTCTCGGCACTGGTTGCCAGTCTGGTGCGAGCAGACTGGCTATTTTTGCTCACGGACGTGGATCGGCTCTACTCAGCCGATCCACGTCACAATCCCAATGCTCAACCCATTATTCGGGTTCAGCGCATGGAGCAGCTAAAAGAGCTACAGGTGCAGACGGGCGATCG
>NZ_JACJPG010000510.1 GCF_014695955.1 Leptolyngbya sp. FACHB-36
CGGTAGCCCAAGTCCACGTTAACTGAGAAGTCGCCTGAAATTCCGGCTCCACCGCCCAGCATTTGATCCACAATGAGTCCGTTGTCTAAATGGGCAACCAAGTCGTCAAATGAGCGACTGCCCTGCTGGATTAGACAGTTGAACAAACCAGGAGTGGGATAGCTGCCTAACCCCGGACGAAAGCCGTTTCCGGTGGTGCCGCTGCCGATCGCTCGCCCCGTGGTGCGATCGGTGTAGAAAAGCTTCAGTACGCCGTTCTCAATAAAGGTAATTGGGCGGGTCGGGGTGCCCTCGTCATCGAACGGGCAGCTAAACGGTCCAACCTCTGGCTGCTGCCGCATTGTAATGTTTGAGGAAATGACTTGCTGGTTGAGGCGATCGCTCCAGGGAGACGCGCCTTCAATCACTTGTTTGCCATTCAAAGCAGCTTGCGCCGTTGCCCACAGCATATCTGCTGCCTTGGAAGTGAACAGAATTGGAACGCGCCCGTTGGGAGACGCAACGTTTTTTCCTGACCACTCCAGACGCTGCAAAATCTGCTGGACGATCGTCTGCGGCTCAAGGGTGCCGCGCTGAGTCTGCCCATCTGAGACACTGAGAAAATCGTCGCCTCGCACCCATTCCGCTGTCAGGTAACAGCTTAGGGTGGTGTCGGTGTAACCGCAGTCTAGCCCGTGAGAGTTGAGCAACCGAGTTGTTTCTGCCTCGCATTCCCACTCCGCTGTGCAGAGAAGCTCCGGGTAGCGATCGCGAATTGACTCGATTGCCTGTTTGCCCCACTCCACCAACTGTTCCACAGGCACGGTTTCGCCCAAATCGGGATAGCGCACCTTGGACCCTTCGGTTAGCTCGATCGTTTCCGCCTCGTTGAGCTGGCTAAGGGCGATTGCGCGATCCACAAGCGCCTGTGGCTCCACAGGTCCGTACGCGACAGCCAGCCCCGGACGCCCCTGCTGCCAGAGACGCAGCGCAATGCCCTCTGCCTGAGTGCTTTCTAGCTGCTTTAGCCGATTTGCCTCAAAAAACACCGGACGCGCCAGCGATCGTGACTGAAACACCTCGGCGGCTTCTGCCCCTGAGCGACGCGCCAGGTCTAGCAGTTGTTCTGCCAGCATCTCGTGTTGCAGGTTGTCGAACTCCATATCCCTCTGAGCTAGCTGCGGATTGTCTGTAGTCCGTTGTCCGTAGCTCGTTGTCCGTAGCCTTCAAGCTGACTACGAACGACGAATCACTTACCCACTGACGACTGACTGCTCATTGCTAGAATCACTTTACGCTAAATTGATCCCTTGCAATAGCCAAAATCCAGCAAACGCTTCAGCTTCAGAATTTGACTGGACTGCGAGAAAATGCACGCCGATCGCTCGCTGCTTGGCTTGCTCAAACTGGCGTGCCTCTTCCTGTAGCTCTGCTTTGGGCAGGCTAGCAAGGGTCCAGCGATCGTCCAGCCCTGTTTCCAGCAGCAGACGAGTCGGGGTTTCAGCATCTAGCGTCACTGCCGCCAGTTCTAACCCGGACATCCAAGCAGCCAGCGCTTTGGCACGCGACGAGATAATCAGCAGTCCGGGAATGGGCGTGTCGGGAGACAGCCCCACTAGACCCAGCGGAAACACCTCACCGAAGTCGATCGCCCACTCGCGCATGTCCTTAAAGGCACTCACATCCAGGCTAACGAACTGCCAGCGATCCCCCAGCAGCGCCGAGGGCAGGGGCTGCGGCGGCGTCACTGGAAAGGTGATGCTAGGGTTTGCCCCCGGCTGATACCCTGGCTCAGTCGGGTACACATCCTGAAACCGCTGCTGCAGCCACCGATTCAACGCGATCGTGCGCCGACTCAGAAGAGCCGGGACGCCAGCGTCCTCACAGGCTTTCAGGATCATGTTGCTCATTGCCTGCCGGAAGAAGCGAATTTTATCCGGTGGGTTAGGAGCCTGCGCGATCGCCGCCTCGATCGCGTCCTTCAGCCAAATCGAGTTAACTTGGGTACTGGGGCAGTACTGGGCGTAGCGGAACAGCCGTGCTGGATCGGCATCAATCTCCAGAGGACTTTCACAAATCAGCACTTCCCACTGTTTTTTATTCTGGTCGTCCAAAATTGGACGCGAATAGTAGTCGAGTTCCCAAATTGTTGGCACGCTCTATTCTCCCAGCAAAGCTTTCCTGGCTCGTCCTTCACGCGACTCAGCTTCCGCCATCACGTCTGCCGTTTTCTCAATCATTTCTCCAGGAAAATTCTCTAGCACTTTGGTGGTTAGAGAAACTCTGCCCTTGCCCTCGTCTAAGTCCGCGATCATCGCTTTCACCACGTCTCCGACCTGGAACAGAGCAGGTAGCGACTGGACGTAGTTTTTGCTGATTTGATTGATATGCAGTAGCCCGGTGGTTCCGTCGAACTCCACGAACACGCCAAAGGGCTTAATGCTGGTCACTTTGCCCTCGATCAGTTGCCCAACCTCCAACTGGCTGAAGCTAGCGGACCGCGTCGCTAATCGATTCGACAGCACGAGCTTGTTAGTATCTGGATTGATTTCGAGTAAGCTGGCGCTGAGCGTTTGCCCCTTGAGCGCGTCGAGGTTTTCTCGCTCGACGAGGTGCGATCGTGGAATGAACCCGCGCAAGCCCTGCACATCTACAGTGACACCGCCTTTATTAACGCCTGTAACTCTCACTTGCAGGCTTTGGTTGCTATCCTGCAGTTCTGCGAGTCGGTCCCACGCCCGCTTGATTTCAAACTGCCGCAGAGATAGCGTGACCTGCCCCTCTGCATTCTGTTCGCGAATAATCATGAACTCTCGATCTTCGCCCAGCGGCAGAATCGCCGACAGATTCGCCACGCGCCGCAGACTTGCCTCCTCAGTCGGCAGAAATGCTGGAGATTTTGCCCCGATGTCTACGAATGCCCCATCAGATTCGTAGCTGACGGGCTTGCCCTGCACAACTTGCCCTTTTTGGAACTGGTAGTCGTAGCCCTCCAGCGCTTTGGCAAAATCGTCCATCGAGAAGGACGCATCGGTGGAGCGAGTTCGAGTTGAATTGGAATCCATGAGAACAAAGAACGCTTACATGAGATCTCCTACTATAGTCGTTTCAAGTTACGGTGGCTCTATTGGCTTTTAGAGGCTGCAGAGCATTGGTTTACTCACCTTACTTTCTACCTGTGCTGCCAAGGTTGCTTAGCCTCCCATGAGGTATGCATTCAACTCATCATTCAAATCGCATCATTCAAAATTCGTCGGCACAGTCTGCTGCCCTCATTCTTCTGATTGGGCTTCCGGGCAGCGGCAAATCGACGATCGCCGCGAAGCTGTTGCAGCAGTCGCGGGGTCAGGTAATTTCGACGGACGCAATCCGGGCGCAGCTATTTGGCAATGAGAGCGTTCAGGGACCGTGGCTGAAAGTTTGGCGCGAAGTCGGGCGGCAGTTCTGGCACGTGGTGCCGTGCATTGCAGCAGGAAAACTAGACTGGGCACTCTACGACGCCACAAACGCCGTGCGGCGGCAGCGACGACAGGCGATCGTCCTTGCTCGCACCTCCGGCTTCACTCACGTAACCGGACTCTGGCTCAACACTCCTCTCGCGCTGTGTTTGGAGCGCAACCAGCAGCGATCTCGTCACGTTCCGATCGAGGTAATTCAGAAGATGCACCGCTGTCTCATCGGCGCACCCCCTGCTCTAGACGAGGGATTCGATCAGCTTGTGGAAATAAAACGTGAGGAGATATTAGGACAAGATGTTAAGACAACTGGTAGTTAGTCTGCGTCTCCGATTTACCAATCGCTAGTACGGCAATTGCTTCCAAACTCTGGGTAGCAACCGATCACAATTCACTGGGAACAGTCGCTATCGTAACAATAGCTCTAGTACAGCTGGGCTAGCCTAAGGCGACCCACGATCGTCTAGAGGAATCGCTATAGTCAGATGGATGCAATGCAGTGATCGCTGTATGAATGAACCACCTCTTAGGGTAGAACTCCTTCGGGCGACGTGTTCTGCCCTGAGTTCTGTTAGATTGAGTCTGAACCCCTTCGTCAGTGCTCAGTTTTGCAGTGTGGATCGCTAAATTGCCCATTATCTCTATCAAGATTTTATAGACAGAACCCCTAGAGGAGACGACTGAATGGCTGCAACGGACTTCAAAGACTTTTACGCCATCTTAGGAGTAACCAAAACTGCCAGCGCCGACGACATCAAAAAGGCATTCCGCAGGCTGGCACGCAAGTATCACCCCGACATGAACCCCGGTGACAAAGCCGCAGAAGCGCGATTCAAAGAAGTCAGCGAGGCGTATGAGGTGCTGTCGGACTCAGAGAAGCGGCAGAAATACGATCGCTTTGGGCAGTACTGGAAGCAGGCAGGACCCCAGCCTGGCTCGTCTCCGTTCGGCAGTGGTAACCCGTTCGGCGGCAATAGCAATAGTAATGTAGACTTTGACAGTTTTGAGTTCGGCGAGTACGGCAGCTTCGACGACTTCATCAATGCCCTGCTGGGACGGATGGGCAATGACAGCGGCTTCGGACGATCGAGCACGAACTACCGCACCTCCACCAGTACTGCAACCGGATTCGATACCACTCCGGGCGTCGGACTTGATAGTGAAGCAACCCTGACACTAACCCTCTCTGAAGCCTTTCAAGGCGTTCAGAAGCGGCTGTCTCTAAGTAGCGAAGAATTTGAAGTCCGAATTCCGGCAGGCGCAAAACCCGGAAGCCGGATTCGCGTTCGTGGCAAAGGTCAGTTTAGCCCTTACTACACGAGTCAGCGGGGCGATTTGTACTTGACGATCGAAATCGCGCCGCACCCGTTCTTTCAGTTTGAGGGCGAAAACTTGGTGTGTGAAGCGGCGATCGCGCCCGACGAGGCGGTGTTAGGTACCCAAATCGAAGTGCCCACTCCAGATGGACCCGTAACGATGAATGTTCCAGCCGGAATTCGTTCTGGTCAATCGCTTCGGCTCCGAGGCAAAGGCTGGCGCAACCCAAAAGGTGGACGCAGCGATCAGCTCGTCCGCGTCGTTATCGTTGCTCCTAAAGACATTAGCCCAACTGAGAAGGAGTACTACGAAAAGATCCGCAGCCTGCGGACGTTCGATCCGCGTGCAGGCTTGAAAGACGTAAAGCTGTAGCGGTTGGTGATTGGTTGTCAGTGGTTAGCTAGGTTTTAAGCAACGTGAGCCAAACCAAACCGCATTTTCTACTGATAACGAACAATTAACGGCTGTATCCTCCAGGTTTCCCTACGTATGTCTGAGCAAATTGTTTTGCAGGTTAACGGTGAATCGCGCACCTGTTCCTCTCATACTCCGCTGCCGCTGTTTCTAGAGCAGTTGGGCATGAATCCTCGGTTAGTGGCTGTGGAATACAACGGAGAAATTCTGCATCGCCAGTTTTGGCAGCAAACCGAAATACAGGCAGGCGATCGTTTGGAAATTGTGACGATCGTCGGCGGTGGATAAGTAATTCATGCCAGCTATTACAGCGGTGCCAGATTAACTGCGTAAGCTGGAATCAACGGGTAGAACGAGGTTCAGATGGAAATTGGCGTGCCGAAGGAAACGAAGGATCAAGAGTTTCGGGTGGGGTTAAGTCCAGGCAGTGTGCGCGGCTTAACCGAGCAGAGACACGCAGTATTCGTAGAAACCCAAGCGGGGCTTGGAGCGGGATTTAGTGACGCAGACTATGAACAGGTAGGAGCCACAATCGTTCCCGATGCTAAGTCTGCCTGGGATCGGGATTTAGTCGTCAAAGTCAAAGAGCCATTGGCAGCAGAGTATGGCTTTCTGCAAAAGGGGCAACTGCTGTTTACCTACCTGCACTTGGCAGCAAATCGCGCGCTGACCGAGCAGTTGCTTGAACGGGGTACTACCGCGATCGCTTACGAAACGGTAGAACTGCCGGACCAACGCCTGCCGCTTCTCGCACCGATGAGCATCATTGCCGGACGGCTAGCCGTGCAGTTTGGCGCCCGCTTTTTAGAGCGGCAGCAAGGAGGACGGGGCGTGCTATTGGGCGGCGTACCCGGTGTGTCGCCGGGTCGAGTGGTAATTTTGGGCGGGGGCGTTGTCGGCACAGAAGCCGCGCGGATGGCGATCGGTATGGGTGCCCGTGTGCAAATTCTGGATGTCAATGTCGATCGCTTGGCGTATTTGGAGACCCTATTCGGCTCCAGAGCCGAGTTGCTCTACAGCAGTTCTAGCCAAATTGAGTCAGTGGTGTCGGACGCCGATTTACTGGTGGGCGCGGTGCTGGTGCTGGCGCGGAAAGCTCCGGTGCTGGTGTCGCGATCGTCGGTGCGACAGATGCGTCCCGGTTCGGTGATTGTCGATGTCGCGGTGGATCAAGGCGGCTGCGTCGAAACGGTCCGCCCGACCTCTCATACGCAGCCAACCTATGTCGAAGAAGGCGTAGTGCACTATGGCGTGCCCAATATGCCCGGAGCCGTTCCCTGGACGGCAACGCAAGCGCTCAACAACAGTACTTTTCCGTATGTGCTGAAGCTAGCGAATAACGGGATGGACGCGCTAGAGCGCGATCGTGCCCTCGCGCGAGGGCTAAACGTGCAGAACCACCGTCTCGTACATCCTGCTGTGCAGGACGTGTTTCCTGATTTGGTGCATTGAGCGATTGCGCAACTTCCATACCAATTTGAAATTCTTCCGGACTTGCCCCCCCAGTCTGGAAAGAAGGAATGGTAGATGCACCCTGATTTTGCCCCGGAGGTTCGCCTCTGGGGTTTTTTCTTTTCTAAGTCACGTGTCTGAACTACGGCACGTGGTCAGAGTGGGGTGACTCCGATCCTGATTCAGTCGCTGACAATGGAGCAACATCGGGCAGCGATCGCCGCAGACCGTACAGCCAGAACAAGCCGATCGCACCAATGGCAATTTGTGTCAGGCTAACCACTTGGGCAATTCGCAGCGGTCCCAACATTAGGCTGTCCATTCGCAACCCCTCGATCCAAAAGCGACCGCAGCTATACGCAACCAGGTAGACCAGGAATAGCGTGCCAACTTTAAGCTTTGAGGGATGCCGCAATCCCCAAAAAAACAGCGCCATTAGAATCCCGAATACCATCAAGTTCCACACTGATTCATAGAGAAATGTGGGATGAAAGTAGTCAAAATTCTCATAGCCAGCGGGACGGCGAGGAATTTCCTGCCCGTTCTCAATGACCACGCGCGGAATGTACAGCTTCCAGGGCAAATCAGTTGGGCGTCCAAATGCCTCAGAGTTGAAGAAGTTACCCCAGCGTCCGATCGCCTGCCCCAGAATCAGCGACGGAGCTACGAGATCTGCTAGCTGCCAGAACGGTATTTTTCGTAGTCGCGCAAAAATTGCTGCCGCAATCAGCCCGCCTAAGATTGCACCATGAATCGCAATTCCGCCTTTCCAAATTGCAAAAATCTGGTCAGGGCGCTGGGCGTACTCGTTCCATTGAAACAGCACGTAGTACAGCCGCGCACTGGGGATTGCAGCAATGACTAGCCATAGCGCCAGATCGCTCATTGCCTCCGAATTAATCCGACGACGACTCGCTAATACCTGAGACAGCGTAACCCCAATCAACACGGCTGATGCGATCAGTAATCCGTACCAGCGAATTGAGAGCGATCCCCACTCAAACACGATCGGTCCTGGAGAGGTAAATTGAAACGCCGGAATCAGATGAGACCACAGCATGGGAAAACTCCTGATTGCTCAGATATTGATTGTATGTCGCGTTGGGCGATCGACGGTGAATCAGAAACGAAGGCTGTGGTTTAAGGTCGCAAATGGGGAATGCTCTAGAGCAACCACACTGCTTAGTTGAAGCCATGCTGAGATCGCCCCAGTCTCCGGTTGCCCTCGCATCTTTGGAAAATTCCGTCTCGCCCGGAGCCATCTCGTTTGACACGATCGGCCAAACAGTGATTTGTCTGGAGGAGCCGTGGTTCAACGAACTAACACAGCCAACGATGCTGGCTCCATCCGTTGCCGCGATGCAGCGGTTAGTGATGCTCCTTTGCAGTCTACGCTCTAACAGCAAGCAGTTTTCCCAGGAGCCAACTCCAGAAAGCCTCGCTCCGTACGTCAGTGAGGAAGCCTACGATCTGCTGGACGCTTTGCAGGCAGAGGAGACAGAGAGCCGCACCCAGTGCGAAACGAGCGACAAGACGTTAAACCCGGCGCTGATCGAGATCGAGTCCCTAATTCCTTATCTGCTTTGGGGTGTTGCCCGCAGTTCCTATAGCGCCATGCAGATGATTGAAGGGGTACGGGGTCAGTGCTTCGATCGGGCGTGGACCACAGGCATGGTGCGGCTCGTAGTGATGCTGCAGGTAGAAGCGCCCACCGTGCGCTGGTGCGTCGATCTGGCAACTCGTTGTGCGGTGGGATCGCTGCTGGCTACAGAGGCGCAAATTCGTTCTGATGCGCCGTTGCTGCCCGTGGCAGACGAAGCAACCCAGCGGGTCGATCGCCAACTGCAAGCGCTATCTCAGCAGATCGAAGCAGCAACTTCAGCGTTGAAGCCGCTGCTAGACGGTGTGACTGTAGACCTGCTACAGCCTAATCAGAACTGGCAGCGCGGCACGCTTCAACTCAAGCTGGGACTTGAGTTTATGCCGTATGAAGACAGCAATCCTCAAACTGCTTCTCATTTGACACCAGCAACGCCTGCTGCTCCACCGTTTGATGGTTCTAGTTTAATCCGGTTACGCGAGCCAGGAGTGCACGCTTTTCACATGACCGCTTCACACCATTTAGTGAGTGCGGTCTCGCATTTACGATCACAGAACGTCACTGATCCGCAACTACACCTAGACTTGGTTCAGGCAGCGTGGAACGTGCTTGATGGCTTTCAATCACGGGATCTCAACTTTCTGCAACCGCAACTACTAATGGATGAGTTCATGCCACAGCTTCTCTGGCAAGTGACTCGTAGCGGATATGATGTGATGCAATTGGTTGGTGGCGTCGAAGCTCAAGTGCTTCAGCCAGCACTACCGTGGGAGCAAGGCAGTTTGCGACTGGCAGCAACCTTAACGGTTGTATCTGGCACTCGCCTGTGTCGCTATGACTTATCAACGGGTCAGTGCCTTACGACAGACGCAGTACCCTTACCGCTAGACGCAATCGTGCAATCCAGCGCGATCGCGCTGTGTCGCCAGCCAGTCCGACTCTCAGTGCTGTCAGCTTACCTGAAACAGGTTATTCAAGTGACGACCCCTGAAATTAATCAGCTTGCCAGCGGGATCGCGATCGAGTCACTCAACGAAACCCATGAGTGGCAATCTGGCACACTACGACTGTGTCTTGATCTAACGTTTGCCGTCTAAGATTCAACGATGTACGTTTACGCCCTTCTTAATGCCCCGACACGGACCCTGAAACTGCCTCACGGTATTGAGGGTCCCCTAAGCCTGGTGTGCGTCGATCGTCTAGCCGCTCTTGTCGAGCCGTTATCTCCAGAGTGCTTGCCTCAAGACGGGGATCGTCTACTGGAGGCTGTTTTAGCGCACGATCGCGTTCTGCGCCACCTGTTTCAGCAAACCTCAATTCTGCCACTGCCCTTCCTGAGAACCTTCTTCTCTGAGGCAGGACTAAGGGAACAGTTGTCAACTCAGCAGCAGCACTATCTCGGTGCTTTGGCTCAGCTAGAGGGCAAAGTGGAATACCAATTGACACTTACGCCGATCGAGCGATCGGAACCCACTTTTCCAACGACCCTCACGGGCAAAAATTATTTTTTGGCTAAGAAGCAGCACTATCAAGCACAGCAGTCACAACAGATTCAACAGCAGCAGGAGCTTGAAGCCATTGTCCGACTGCTCCAGCAGCTCCCCGCTCGTTTCTCTATTGAACAAGGTCAAGCAAGCGTTGAACACATCTATTTGCTCGTTGACAAAAACGAGGAGCGACTTCACCAGCACCTCCAAGCCGCGCAGCTCAAATGCGAACACTGGCAACTCACCATTGGTGAAGCTCTACCCCCATTTCACTTTGTTGGGTGAGGTACTAAAGCCACGATCGTAGAAATCAAGAGAAAAAGGGCAGCCGAGACGAGCTTTGTACAAGCTTGCACAACCTAAGCTCAGTTCCCTGGCTATTCCACTGTACCTGGTCAAAAATCTGATGAAGAATGTAGAGACCACGTCCACACTCTCGCTGGTCACATGGCAAATTTGGGTCAGACTCTGCACAGGGGGGCGGAGCAAACCCCGCGCCCTGGTCCGTAATTACCCACCAGTACTGATTGGCTGAGGCAGAGAAGCGCACCAGAACAGTCTTACCAGGATCAAGCTTGTTTCCATGCTTTGCTGCGTTGACTAACGCTTCCTGAAGACCTAAGCGAACTTCTGGCCTCCATTTAGACGGGATCTCAGCAAGTAAGAGATCCAGGATCGGAAGAAGATACAGCGTAGAGGCAAAGCTCACCGTGTTCCAGTGACGTTTAACCGGACGGGATGAGACAGCAATCACTCAAAGAACCCCGTAGCTTTCAAGTAGAGTTAAACCAGTAATAATAAAGCCGAATCAGAGCAATCTACAGGAATTAAATCGTGTCGTTTAGCTTCACGAAGCAGCAGCCCTGTGCGAGCTACTACAACGCTAATAACCCACTAATGCACTCGTATTTTATTCAGGAAAGCTCAGAATTTGTCTGAGTCGTTTAAGCACAGAAGTCTTCATCCGTTGATGAAATTCACGTGCAATCATTTCGCTGTACTGCCATCCTATCAAAGTGCTGATTGAAAATCACGTTTTATACGAATTTTCAATCAGTTTTCCAGCTTCGTATCTTAGATTTTGAAGTTTCTACTGATTTAGAATAATTTCCTAGTTAAAGACGATACCTGTAGGGCGACTGGTTTAGGTAAAAAAGCGGGTTTGGAATGATTATTGTGCGTAAAATGACAGGCACTTGCTTGAGTTGGTTCTCAAGGACGATCGCATCCCCCTAGAAAAGCTGCTCCAGGGATCGAAAATCTTTTTCCACTTCCGCCCAGAGCGATCGATTATGCGGATCAGTTCGCAGCGCTTTCTTGAGGTAGAGGCGAGCTTTGTCTAGCTGGTGTTCTTGAATCAGATGTCTTCCGCACTGCTGGTAGACGATTGCCTGCCACTGAACCACTTCAGGATCGTGCGGCAGGCGCTGAGCCAGTCCTTCAACCAGCGCGATCGCCCGTGGAAATCGACGGGTCTTCAAAAACTGCTGTAGCTGCTCGTAGGAACTTGTCTTAAGCTGCTGCTCGATCGGCGATAGATGGTTGAGGTCTACCGTAGCTGAAGAGTGAGTGCGGGGACGCTGCGACTGGGGGCTGGTTTTATGGATTACCGTTTTTGCTGGGCTAGTTGAAGGCTTTGTCGGGCTAGTTGGAGGCGGCACAGGTGCGGATGCAGCGGAATCAGTCACATTGGCCAGCAAGAACTTGTAAGCCGCCGTTACCTCAATGAATTTCTCTTTTGCCCGATAGTCACCGGGATTCACGTCCGGGTGATACTGCCTTGCCAATCGTCGGTAGGACGCTTTGATCTGCTCAAATGATGCCCCAGCCTTTAGTCCTAATACGCGGTAACACTCAGCAAGGTTCATCGCAATGAGAGACGGCAGAATGATTCATTCTGCCATTGATGGGGGAGGATAGATCAAAGATGGATTTAGGGGCAGACTCCTCTACCCCTACGTACCGCTACGCTGCGGCGCTGACGTTTTCAATCACAGTGTCGATCAAGCCGTACTCTTTTGCCTCTTGAGCCGATAGAAAATAGTCGCGATCGGTATCTTTTTCGATCTTTTCTAGCGGTTGACCTGTGCGCTCTGCCAGCATTTCATTCAGTTGGCGCCGCAGACGCAGAATTTCTCGCGCCTCGATCTCAATGTCCGTGGCTTGGCGGCGTCCGGTGCCACCGAGAGGTTGGTGAATCATAATGCGCGAGTGAGGCAGCGCCAGTCGCTTGCCTTTGCTGCCTGCGGCTAGGAGAAAAGCACCCATTGATGCGGCAAGTCCGACGCAGATCGTGACGACTTCGGACTTGATGTGCTGCATGGTGTCGTAGATTGCCATGCCTGCGGTGACAGAGCCACCGGGAGAGTTGATGTACAGGTAGATTGGCTTGGTTTGGTCTTCGGAGTCGAGGTACAGCATGTACGCGACGATCGCGTTAGCAATGCCGTCATCCACTTCTTCAGCCAGGAAGATAATGCGCTCCCGGAACAGTCGCTCGTAGATGCCGATCCACTGCTCGTAAGCGCTGCCGGGAAGACGATAAGGGACGCTGGGAATTCCAATTGGCATAAGACAAAGGGGGAGAGTAGTTCGTAGTTCGTAAGTTCGTAGTATTTAGTTCTTAGCTACTAGCTGGGTTAGTCGGTTGTCCAGACTAACGACTAATAACTAACGGCTAACGACTCATGGCTTCTTTCGTGCTGGCAAGGACTTGATCGATCAGTCCGTACTCTTTGGCTTCTTCGGGAGACAGGTAAAAGGTGCGGTCCATGTCTTTGGCAAGGCGATCGACGGGCTGACCTGTGTTTCTGGAGAAGATGTCAAGAACCAAGGCGCGTTTTTCGATGACCTCGGCGGCGGCGATTTGGATGTCAGTTGCCTGACCGCGCGATCCGGCGCTGGGGTGATTGAGCGCGATCATGGAATGGGGCAGACTGGCGCGTTTGCCCTTGGTTCCTGCTGACAGCAGCATTGCCGACAGTCCGATCGCCTGTCCTAGACAGATGGTGACGACTTCAGATTTAATGTGCCGCATTGTATCGTAGACGGCTAGCGCCGCCGTCACGGACATCATGCCGATCGAGGCGTCCGCCATGCCTGCTTCTACCGGATCGCCGAAGGAGTTGATGTACAGATAGATCGGCTTGGTCTGGTCCTCCGATTCGAGGTAGAGCATCGAAGAGATCAGCGAGTTCGCCAGTCCCATCGAGAGCGGCTGATTCAGAAAAACAATCCGCTCTTGGCTGAGGCGAGTGTAGATGTTGATCCACTGCCAGTAGGGACTGCCCGGAACGTTGTAGGGCACCCGCATAATTTCATCAACAGGCATAGGCGATTCCTTTTAAGGGTATTAGCTCTTAGTGATTATTAGTGATTAGTTGAGTCACGGTGGACTGCCCGGAGTAACCACTAATCACTCATGATTAAGCAAGAGCGGGAAGGGGAACCGGAAGATCTTTGGTGCTTTCGAGGACGCGATCGATCAGTCCGTACTCTTTCGCTTCTTGGGGCGTCATATAGAACGTACGATCGGTGTCCTTGGCGAGTTTTTCTACTGGCTGCCCTGTGTTCTTCGCCATGATGTCCAGCGTGGCTTCCTTGTTTAACAGGACTTCTTTTGCCCGGATTTGGATGTCCGTCGCTTGTGCTTGTCCCATTCCGGTGCGCGGCTGGTTGAGGACGATCGTTGCGTGAGGCAAACTGGCGCGGGAGCCTCTAGCTCCGGCAGACAAAATCATCGTTGCTGTGCCCATTGCCTGACCGATACAGATCGTATGCACAGGCGGCTTAATGTAGCTAATTGTGTCGCAGATTGCGAAGGCTTCGGTTTCGTAGCCGATCGAATCGCCAGTATACCAGGACGTTCCAGTCGAGTTGATGTAGAAGAAGATGGGCTTGTCTGGGTCAGAGAACTGCAGATAGAGGAGCTGAGCGATAATCAACTTGGTGACATCGACGCCAAGCTGCCGCTTAAAATCATCCGACGAAACCAGCGGTAAGCCGAGATAAATGATTCGTTCTTTCAGCAGCAGAGAGGGCAGATCGGGCGGTGGAGTTCGGTAAAACGAATCTCCTCCTCCGTAGTAGGGCGATTGAACAGCCTTGATTGGGGAATCCATAGCGTAGTAATGCCTGTAACAATGGCTCTGTACCCATGGTAGCGCGAGAGGAAAGAATTAAAGTGGAGGGAATTCCGCCACTCAAACCGCAACTCAATCTGCGAAACCTCGTATAGTTGTGCGTAATCTCAGCCGTTCGCCTTGTAGTTATTCGTCTCTTGTTCTTGGAGATTTCTGTAATGAAAGTCGGTTTACAGCCTACGTTGAGTGATGCCAATATCGATGTGACTCAAGCGGCAAGTCAGCG
The DNA here is from genome assembly GCF_014695955.1 of Leptolyngbya sp. FACHB-36. Lineage (GTDB taxonomy): Bacteria > Cyanobacteriota > Cyanobacteriia > Leptolyngbyales > Leptolyngbyaceae > FACHB-36. Next base: position 14,073 of record NZ_JACJPG010000510.1, read on the forward strand.
GCAGTTGTCGATCGCCATTACCGCGATCGCCGAAGAGCTTAGCCGCAGCGTGTCACTGAACCTGTGTTTGATTTTGGATCACAGCGGTTCGATGGGGGGACGCCCGATCGACACCGTGAAGCGAGCCGCCCAGCAAATTGTGGACCAGCTCTCGCCGCTGGACCGCCTCTCAGTCGTCGCCTT
>NZ_JACJPG010000511.1 GCF_014695955.1 Leptolyngbya sp. FACHB-36
CACCGCGCCGAAGAACTCAGCCGCACCTCGATGAGATTGGCGCTAACGGCTGCCCGCTTGGAAAAGCGTAATCAAGAGCTAGACCAGTTCGCTTATGTGGTCTCCCACGACCTGAAAGCCCCACTGCGGGCGATCGCCAATCTGTCTCAGTGGCTGGAAGAAGACCTCAACGACTGCCTGACTGAGGATACGCGGCAGCAAATGGACTTGCTGCGCGGACGAGTTCATCGGCTGGAGGCGCTGATCGATGGCATTTTGCAGTACTCTCGCGTTGGTCGCGTCGCCGTACAGCCCGAAACGGTGTCCGTTGAAGCGCTACTGCACGACATTATCGACACGATCGTGCCGCCAGACTTTCCGATCGAGATCGCCACCCCGATGCCCACACTAAAAACCGAACGGGTGCCACTAGAGCAAGTGTTCACGAACTTGATTAGCAACGCCATCAAGCACCACGATCGCCCCGCTGGACGAATTCAAATTACCGCAGCGGATCACGGCGATCGCTACGAATTTGCTGTAACAGATGATGGTCCGGGAATTGATCCCCAGTTTCACGACAAAATCTTCGGCATTTTTCAAACGCTAGAACCCCGCGACAAAGTCGAAAGTACAGGCGTTGGCTTAGCAGTGGTTAAAAAAATTGTGGAACGTCAAGGAGGAACTATTCGAGTCGAGTCAGAGTTGGGGCAGGGAGCTACGTTTCGGTTTACGTGGATGAAGGAGCCAAGCGAGGGCAGTGGTTAGACAGGAATTACCTGCAATGATTCCGTGTGAGATGGTTAGTTGTAAAGCAGGCGATACTGCCGAAAGGCTGATGCCCATTGAGGAGTAACTAGTTATTCAACCCTCCGATCGAGTGAGGACAAATTACTGAAGTTAAGAAATCATAAGAATGTAACTTGGTATGTCAGAACATAAAGTGCTAAACATCCTACTGGTCGATGACGACGAGGTGGATGTGATGAACGTTAAACGTGCGTTTAAAAAAAACAACATCACAAATCCCCTCTATACGGCTTCAAACGGGCTAGAGGCGCTGCAGCTTCTGCGGGGCGAAGGGGAACTTGCGCTTCCTCAAACGCGGCGTCTAATTCTGCTTGATTTAAATATGCCAAAGATGGGTGGGATCGAGTTCCTTAAGGAACTGCGATCCCACCCTCGGTTAAAGCCTACGCCTGTCATTGTGTTGACGACCTCTAACGAGGACAGCGATAAGGTAGAGGCATACAACTTCAATGTAGCTGGCTACATTCTTAAACCTGTGACCTTCTCAAGCTTTGTTGATGCCATGGCGGCATTAAACAAGTATTGGACCTTGAGTGAACTGCCCTAAGACTGGAAGCCCGAGACCAGAGACATTCGGCTGCGATCGTTTGCTGTTCATTTTCTCTTACCTACCCCGCGCTTGCTTGGTCCTTTGGCTCTACCCCCGCTATGGATGCACCCCTCAAACTACTGCTAGTGGATGACGACGCCGTTGATCGGATGGCGGTTCGACGGGCACTACAGCGGACGGACCTTGCTGTTGAGATGACGGAAGTGGAAACCTGCGCGGTGGCGATCGAACTTCTCCGACAGCAACCCTTCGACTGCGTATTTTTGGACTATCGTCTTCCCGATGGCGATGGCTTGTCGCTGGTGCAGCAGGTGCGACAGGCAGGCATTTCGCTACCGCTGATCGTGCTGACGAGTCAGGGCGATGAGCAAGTTGCGGTGGAGTTGATGAAAGCAGGTGCGTACGATTACTTCTCGAAATCCCGCATTGCCCCACAGGCACTTTCCCGTAGTTTGACGAATGCGGTGCGAATTCACCGAGCAGAACAGCAAGCGGCTAAAGTCACCGACCAGCTACGGCAGAGCGAAGAGCGCTATCGATTGGTGCTAGATGGCTCGAACGATGGCATTTGGGACTGGTACCTCTGCCAGAACGAAGTGTTCTGTAACGATCGCCTGTTTGAAATTATTGGCATTGCCCGTGAAGACTTTAGCACGGCTTACGACGCCTTTTACCGCTTGATTCATCCGGACGATCGCACTCGTGTACTCTCGGCAATCACTGCCCATTTGGAGCAGGGCGAGAATTTTGATGTGGAGTGCCGCCTGCTGCACGCTTCTGGCGACTACCGCTACTGTGCTGCCAGAGGTAAAGCCATTCGGGACTCTAACAACAAGCTGTCACGCATGTCTGGCATTATCAGCGACATTACCGATCGCAAACGCGGCGAGGTGATTCAGCAGCTTCTTGCGGAAGCTAGCTCTCGGCTGTCTGGGTCGTTAGATGTCACCATAATTCTTTCCAGCCTTGCCGAGCTAACCGTGCCGTTTTTAGGAGACTGCTGCTTCTTTGATACGGTGACCTCCCAGTGGCGAGTTAAGCGGGTGGCGTGGCGGCACGCAGACCCAAGCAAACAAGAGTGGTTCAGCCAGATTCAGCACTATACCCCTGAGCCGGATGATAACCATCCGTTAATTCACACGCTATCGACACGCCACTCCCTGTTTGTACCGGAGATGACCAATTCGTGGCTTCAAAATTTAGCGGTTAGTCCAGAGCATCTTCAGTTTTTGCAGGAGTTGCAGCCCTGCTCATTGATCACGGTGCCGCTGATTGTCCATGACCAAGCCTTGGGAGCGCTCACGTTTTATCGCACAGCAGCGTCTCGCCGCCACTACTCCTTGGCGGACTTGACACTGGCAGAAGAACTGGCTCAGCGGGCAGCATTGGCAGTGGACAACGCCTACCTCTACCGCGTGACGCAAGAGGCAGAGCAAAATCTCCGCCGAGCGCTGGTGATTTTGGGTGAGCACCAAGAGCAACTCCGGACGCTGCAACGACTGACTGACCTGCTGAATCAGCGCCTCACGAATTTGCCAGAGCTGCTTCAGGTCATGGTGGATACCATGTGCAGCGCCATTCCTAAGGCGGAGTTCTGTCTGATTGTGCTGCAAAATCCCTACACTGGACTGCTAGAACTCACTGCCGCGACAGGCACGGGCACTGAGCTATTGCAGCTAGACGGCGATTTTGCGCCCGGAGAAGGACTTTTGGGAGAAATTTTCCAGACCGGAGAGGCGCAACTGATTCGCAGCGATCGCCCCGGTCCCACTACTACGGCGCGGCCTGCTCGCCTAATCGTGTCGCAACCAGAGCCATCGACGCTTCAGCGATCGATGGCGACGTATATTGATCTCTCGCCTGAGTTGCCTGCCTCGATCTGTGCAGTGCCGATCGCCTCGCCCGAGCCGGGTAGATTAGGCGTGCTGGCAATTGGTAACTGGAGCGACCCCGACGCCTTTGACGCAGACGACCAACGCCTGCTGGGTGCGTTTGGCGAACAGGCTGCGATCGCCCTCACCAACGCTCAGCTAATCAGCGCCTTGGAGGAGCGGGAAGAGCGACTGGAAATCCAAAATCGCATTCTCGGTGAGCAAAACCGCGAACTGGAGCGCCAGCGCCATCAGATTGAACTGCAAAATCTGCAATTGCGCGAAGCTGCCCAGCTGAAATCTCAGTTCATCGCTACAATGTCCCACGAGCTTCGCACACCGATGACGGCGGTGATTGGCTTCTCACAACTGCTGCTGCGCCAAAACAAGCTGCAACCTCAGCAGAAAGACATGGTGGAGCGCATTTTGAATAATGGAAAGAATCTGCTGGCGCTGATTAATGACATTTTAGATTTGTCAAAAATTGAAGCTGGACGCTTACAGTTCCGGCTAGAACAAATCAATTTAGAGCATTTAGCTCGATCGGCGACGGAGGAACTGCGATCGCTGGCACAGCAAAAAAATCTGCCGCTGTCGATCGAGATTAGCCTTAGCAATCCGATCGTCGTTAACGATAGTACTCGCCTCCGTCAAGTGCTCGTTAATTTATTGTCTAACGCGATAAAGTTCACGGAAACTGGCTGCGTGCGGGTCATTGTTGAGGAACTCGATTCGGATAAGGTTTCTCTGACCGTTCTAGACACTGGAATTGGCATTGCTAAAGCTGATTTGCAGCACATTTTTGAAGAATTTCGCCAAGCCGATCAAGGCTTATCAAAGCGGTTTGCGGGCACTGGGTTAGGGTTGTCAATTTCGGATTTACTGATTCGCTTGATGCACGGCAGAATTCTTGTCGAGAGTGAATTGGGTAAAGGATCGATGTTTCGCGTAGAGAT
>NZ_JACJPG010000512.1 GCF_014695955.1 Leptolyngbya sp. FACHB-36
ATCCAAGGGGAACTCGTACCTGCTATCAATGGGGTAGTTAAGTCCAAGCGTATTGCTCGTGCATTTCCTGAGCTACGCAGTACCTTTGGTGGTCGTTCAACTGTTCCTGATATTACAGTGTTTCTCTGGAACCGAATTCCCCGTGATGAGAATGGGGAGGTCGCCAACACGTTTCCTGTTGCGCCAGATTGGACAATTGAAATCCTGTCTCCTGACCAAAGCCAAACGAAAGTAACAAAGAATATCCTTCACTGTCTACGATACGGAACCCAAATGGGTTGGTTAATCGATCCAGATGAACAAACCGTGTTTGTCTACCGTCCAAAGCAAGAACCTGAAGTGTTGGATGAGCCAGATAAAGTTGTTCCTGTACCATCGTTTTCAAGTGAGCTACAGCTTACAATCAAAGATTTGTTTGCTTGGCTATTGGAGTAAAACTTGAGTAGTTGCCAGCCAGCTAAGACTTCGTTGATGCGGACGGTACAGAGGCTATCGGTAGAAGTTCAAGATTATCCGCCGCCGCTGACCCGAACCGTTAGCCAGCCAAAGCCTTAGCAAACTGAGTCGTGCGCTTGCCCTGATTCCCGCCACTTCGCTGAGTAGCCGTTCTCGGCTAGATGTGTCAGGATCAAGTGTCATTAACGAATTCTGTCATGGTGGTACAAACTGGGGTTTCGACACTGCCCTTCCTGGGACCGGATGTGGCGGCAAGCTACGACAAGGCTCGCGTGGTGATTTTGCCGATTCCTTACGAAGCAACAACAACGTATCGGCGCGGCTGTGAGAACGGTCCCGATGCGATTCTGGACGCCTCTCAGCAAGTGGAATATTACGACGAAGAGCTAGACCGAGAAATGTGGGAAGTCGGCATCTACACGCACGACGCGATCGCCGACACGCGCGAGCGTAAAGTTTCCTCCGAAGACATGCTGAAATCAACGCAGGAAACCGTCTACAAATTGGCTGCAGACGGCAAGTTCGTCATTTCCCTCGGCGGCGAACACAGCATCACAACAGGCATTGTTGAGGCGTACCGACAGGCGAATCCGGATGAGTCGTTTACAGTCGTGCAGATTGACGCGCACGGCGACCTGCGGCACGAGTACGAAGGCTCAATCCACAACCATGCCTGCGTGATGCGCCGCATTGTCGATATGGGCTTACCTACTGTGCAAGTCGGCATTCGCAGCATTTGTAAGGAAGAAGCCGATCTGATCAAAGACAAGCAGTTGGCGGTGTTCCGGGCGCGAGAAATTGCGGTGCAACCCGACTGGATGGAGCGCGCGTGGGCAAGCATCCAAACCGAGAAGGTGTTTATCACGATCGATCTCGACGGCATCGACCCCACCTTAATTCCTGGCGTTGGCACTCCCGAACCCGGCGGCATGAACTGGTACTCGCTGCTGACCTTCTTGCGCCATATTATCGATCATTACACCGTCATCGGCTGCGACGTCATGGAACTTGCCCCGATCGCAGATTCCGTCGTCTCCGAGTTCACCGCCGCCAAATTAGTCTATAAACTGATTGGGTATCAGGCGATTGCAAACGGCTGGTAGTTGAGAGTTGTTGGTGGTCAGTTGTTAGTTTTGCGTGGGCGCACACGATTCACAGAAAACTAACGACTGACGATTAATAACTGATTACGTCACAGGATTCAGTCTCATGGAGCAAATGAGTACCTCAATTGGCAGTTACGCACCAGACTTCGAAATTCCCGGCGTCGATGGCAGCGTGCATCATCTAGCTCGCTACTTAGAGCAGTTTCGCGCAGTGGGTGTAGTGTTTATGTGCAATCACTGTCCCTACGTGCGGCTGTATCTCGATCGGCTGAAGCAGATTCAGGCAGAGTTCCAAGACCAAGGCATGACGCTGATCGGCATCAACTCAAACGATGCTGAGCAGTATCCCGACGATAGCTTCGACAACATGAAGCGCTTTGCGGCGGACCATCAATTGAACTTCCCTTACGTGCGCGATGTGACACAGGAAGTTGCGCAGAGCTTTGGAGCAGAAAAAACGCCGCATGTCTTTGTGCTGAATCAGCAGGGCGTCCTTTGCTACAGCGGCGCAGTAGACGACAATGCCAATGACACGAACGCCGTGAAGGTGCCATATCTAAGAGATGCGATCGCTCAGATCCTCAGCGGAGCCACCATTACACCCACCTCGACTGAGCCTGTCGGCTGCTCCGTTAAATGGCGACGGTAGCGGGTAACTCCCATGATTTCACGCCGTTTCAGCACTGGTCTCTTGATAGCCGCACATCTGGCGATGCTGCCCCCACTACCGACTTCGGCTCAATCGCCGCCGCCCGCTCCTCAACAGTCGTCTGCTCCGATTCCGCAGCAGTTACTAGGACGCTGGGAAGCCCGCTTGCCAATCCCTGCTCCCACCACCGCATCAAGAACCGTGACGCTGATCTTTGATTCTCAAGGTAATCTGTTTAGCCTGGAGAAGGAGCAGAAGGAGATTACTCGGTTTAAGTATCGAATTGAGGGATCACCGTCTCAAGTGCTGGCAAACTTTGGCTTTTTCATGCTGTTAGGTAACGTTGCAGATCAGCAGATGCTGTTAACGGTATTGATTCCGCCAACTACATCGGTCTCGCCTTCGCAAAATTTAGCAGCGATCGATCTTCGCCAATGGACACCGAGCGATTTGCTGATCCGGCTCCGCAAAATTTCGTCTGACACAACCCTTCCCCCTGGCGTTCCCGTTGTCGATCCCGATGACCAACTTCGGCTGCTGGCAGAGCGCGCGCGAGAATCTGAAGCACGGACATACATCGGTTCAATGAATCGAGTTCAACAAGCCTACTTCCTAGAGAAGAATCGCTTCGGCACTTTAGCAGAACTTCAACTTGGTCAAGCTGGACCTTCAGCAGAAACGAGGAACTATCGATTTCAAGTTCGGCTGTCAGGCGATCGACAATCGGCGCAGAACGTTGCGATCCCGACGCGAGATGGTTTAAAAAGCTACGTTGGCTTAGTGACGACCAGAAGCGAAAAAGGTGAAGTGATTACGATTACAGCGCTGTGCGCCAGTCAGCAGCCCACTCGTCAAGTTCCTGCGTTTTCTAAGCCGCGTCTGGTCAATAAACAGCTTCAATGTCCCACAGGCTATACCCGACTGAATTAGGCTAACGCGATCGCGTGCTGAGGCAGGCGATCGTCGCGGAGCTACGCAAACCTCGGAGGTTTCTTAAACCTTCGAGGTTTTAGTCAAAATGCGTCAACCCTGCTCATAATGAGGCATTAAGTTCGGATTGCAGCCCCATGACTCAGCAAGCTTTTGAGATAGAAGGATCAGAAGAAATTGTCACTGAGCTTGATATCAGCCATCTCGTCATCGAAGACGATACGCCTGTGGACAATTTTCAATCGGAGGTACAGCAGCGACTACTAGTAGAACCGCTTTACAGTTCTAAAGCGTTGCCAGTTCCGTTCCTTGCTGCTGCCAATGTGGGATTGTTCTACAAACTCAAGGGCGATCCGATCGTCCCCGATGCCATGCTTAGTCTGGGAGTTCAGCGACCCGACGACCTCTCCCAGAGGCGAAACCGCTCCTACTTTGTTTGGGAGTTTGGTAAAGCTCCAGACGTGTGTATCGAAATTGTCTCTAACGCTGAAGGCGATGAGTTGACCCTGAGCAAGAAATCGCAGCAGAAAGGCAAGACGGTTTCTAAGAAGGATATCTACACCCAAATTGGAGTTCCCTACTACGCTGTGTTTGACCCGCTCCGGCAGACTCAAGGCGAGCATGAGATGAACAAGGCACTGCTGCGGGTTTGGACGATCGCCTCCGGACGGTACGTAGAAGTCACGCCTGCAGAAGGAATCATTGAAGTGGGACAGCCTGTGTGGTTGGACACGATCGGGCTAGGGCTGACTCTGTGGGAGGGGCAGTTTGAAGAAGACGTCACAAGGCTATGGTTGCGCTGGTGCGATCGTCAGGGTCAGGTGATTCCCACGGGGGCAGAGGGACAAGAGGCAGAACGCCAGCGAGCAAACACCGAACATCAACGAGCAGAGGCAGAACGCCAACGAGCAGACCGACTAGCCGAACAACTCCGAGCAATGGGCGTCAATCTAGACGAGATTTAGCGGTGTCTCCGGGTGCAGTCAGGGACGATCGTCGCAGTGCAGTTTCTACTGCCTGCTGCTGGTCGCGGCGGGTAATCCACTGGTGGTAGGTGCGTGTGTGCACCGCAACCGAGTGCCCCATCATCCGGGCAGCAACGGTGTCCGGTAAGCCAAAGTGAATCGTGCGGACTGCCCAAGCGTGCCGCAAATCGTAAGGCGAGAACGGTAGCTCATAGCGGCGAAATTGCTTCGTGACGCCCTGCCCGACCCGTTGCAGGGTAGTTTTGCTCAGATCGGTTTGAACCTGCGGTAAGGCAACTTCTCGCAGGTTAAACTGCTCCACCCACTCTGGATAAAAGGGCCACACGTCATGCTCTCCGGTCTTGGTGGTGCTAAGAACGCGCACGGTTGCTTCATTCGCTTGCAGCAGCGCTGAGTAGTCACAGAAAAACACTTCATGGTTGCGCAGTCCATACGTTGCCATCACTGCATAGACAAAGCGCCACTCTGGATTGCGAATCTTCTCCCACGTTGCCACGATTAAGTCATCCGAAGGCAGCTCGCGGGACTGAGTGCGGCTGGTTCCATAGTTTCCCCAGAGCGATTTGAGCGGTTTGGGCAAGTCTAAATTCAAAAATTTGGCAAAGGCATCTAGCGCCGTGCAGCACACTTGCCGACTACGAGAGTTAGCCTGCGTCGATCGCACCGTCGCATAAATCGCCTCAGTCAAACTCAAATTCGGGTTGGCTTGGGCGAGCGCCTCCAGCTTCCGCAAATAAGGCGCATACGCAGCATTCCACGTCGTTTTGGCAGATGCCAGCTTGTGCCGCTCTGGGTCGCTGAAAAATTCGTCTTCAAATTCCTGAATCTGCTGGGACAGGTCCAGTTGGTCTAACCGCCCAAGTCCCGATCTATAGTTGCGCCAGTCAAAGCTGTTCTGAATTAACTGAGCCGCAATGATTTTGACTTCTTGTTCTGCCTGCTTGAGTCCGGCTGTCGTTGCAGGCAGCCCCAAGCTCAATCGCTGCTGGTGGGGTTTGAGACGATCGCTGTTCGGGCGCGGCGGCAGAACCCCTCGCAGATTTAGCCGTTGCCCTCGCCGCTCGATCTGGAACCCCATTCGGGCGGCTTTCAGCCGCTGGTTCAGTTGAACAATGCGATCGTCAATGGAGTTCGTAGCGGTCATGGCAAGCCAGCAGTCAGCCAGAAATCACTATTTAGAATAGCGGCTAACCGAGGCTTCGGGAATGCGCATCCTTCAACGGAGCACGCACAATTTATCCGAGCTACTTGAGAATTTGTTGCATCGATGCAGTTCGCCTAACCCCGGTGAACGGTTAGACGTTGGCTCAATCAATACCGCTCGATCGCCGTTGTACAAAACTGCTGTTAGATTGTCGCGCTCGCTCTGGACTTGAAGAATCCCTAACCTGGGGAGTGGTTCGCAAAGCAAGACTCAATGTTAAAATCAGTTACAAACCTGAGAGCATGGGAAATTAGCCGCTGTTATGGGTCGAGTAGGGGTTTTACTGCTGAATTTGGGTGGACCGGACCAGTTAGAGGATGTCCGTCCGTTTTTGTTCAACTTGTTTGCTGACCCGGAAATTATTCGACTGCCCTTCCCTTGGCTCCAGCGTCCCCTTGCCTGGATGATTTCCACGCTTCGGGCAAAGAAATCCCAAGAGAACTATCGACTGATTGGGGGTGGTTCTCCGCTGCGTCGTATCACAGAGGAGCAGGCACAGGCGCTTCAGGCACAGCTTCAGCAAAAGGGCGAGCCTGCTAGCGTTTATATTGGAATGCGCTATTGGCATCCGTTCACCGAAGAGGCGATCGTTCGTATTAAGCGCGATCACATCGATCGCTTGGTGATTCTGCCGCTGTACCCTCAATTCTCGATTAGCACGAGTGGGTCTAGCTTCCGACTGCTAGAGCAGCTTTGGGACGAAGATCCTGCCTTGGGTCGAATTGACTACACGGTGATTCCCTCCTGGTACGATCGTCCTGGCTATTTGCAAGCGATGGCCCAGTTAATCGCTCAAGAGCTTGACCAGTTCCCCAACCCCGAGCAGGTGCATGTCTTCTTTAGCGCTCACGGTGTTCCAGTTAGCTACGTTGAGGAAGCGGGTGACCCCTACCAGCGCGAGATTGAAGACTGCACCGCGCGAATTATGCAAACGCTTGATCGTTCCAATGCCTACACGCTTGCTTACCAGAGCCGCGTTGGTCCAGTCGAGTGGCTCCGGCCCTACACCGAAGACGCGCTGAAGCAGCTTGCCGATGAAGGCGTTAGAGATTTGGTGGTGGTGCCCATTAGCTTTGTTTCGGAGCACATCGAAACGCTGCAAGAAATTGATATGGAGTACCGGGAAGTCGCTGAGGAAGCTGGAATCGAGAATTTTCATCGCGTGCCAGCGCTGAATACGCATCCCCGGTTTATCGAAGAGCTGGCAGATATGGTGGTTGAAGCGACACACGCTCCCAGTCAGACGTTTGCTGAAGTCACGCGTCCGCCTGAGCAAACCAAGATGTATCCCCAGGAGCGTTGGGAATGGGGCATGACTACCTCGGCAGAAGTATGGAACGGTCGCTTGGCAATGCTGGGAATTCTGGCAGTGCTGATGGAACTGCTGCTGGGACACGGTCCACTGCACGCGATCGGGCTGCTGTAATTTAAGCGCTTAAATTTTTAGCGCCAAAACAGACTCCATGCTCACTGAGCCGTAGGACACTGGAGTTCATTGTTGACCAAGCGAGGAGCAGCTGGCGGAGTTTTTGACGGCTGGCGGGTTTCGCAGAGACGAGTGAGGGGACGATCGTCATTCTTCTCCCCTTTGACCACCACGATCGCGCTAGCGTAGCTTCGCAGCCCATCCTGTTTTGCAGTAGCAGTTGCCACCGCCTGGTTCAGTTGGGCGGAGGCAATGCGAAAGGCATAGTTCTCTGTTTCTGCTGCAAAATTGCTGCCGAGTTCCTCTAAGTTTGCAGCAAACCGCTTCTGTGCCTGAAAAAAGCTTGTCTGCCGCTGGTTTAGCTCGTTGAGGATGCGCTTGGCGTCCTCTTGCGCTGGGGACTCTGGAGCAGATGTAATGGGTGCATCACTGGCAATTAGTGGAATCCCGCCGCTGTCCGGTTTCGCGATCGTCGTCGGATTGGGGCCTCGTTTTGCCTGCTGCTGGGCACGAATCAGACTTTGTCGGTACTCCGGCAGTAGTTTTTGAGCGGCAGCACGATCACGACTGGCAGGAGGCACCGCTTTCAACAGCGCGATCGCCTCCTGCCAGTGGCTCAGCACGAGCGTCCAATCTTCACCGGTTTGGGCAGATTGAGCCAGCGTGCTGGCGCTGGCAGCGCGATCAGTGGCTTTCTGAAAGGGGTTGTCAGGGAAGGTGGGTGAAATGCTGGGGGACGGAAGCGACGTTAGCGATGGAGAGCTGACGAGCGGGGAAGCCGTGCGATCGGGCGATCGCACGGCGCCTCCGAACGGACGTTGCAGCGTATTACAAGCGCTGAGCAGAGCAACAACGGTGATGCAGCAAGACCATTTCGCAGCGTTTCGCATTCCCATTGTTCGCTTACACCTGATTTAACACCCAAGTCCGGAGAAGCTCATTCACCTGATCTGGGACTTCATCATGCGGGCAGTGTCCGGCACGTAAGTAGTACTCGGTTAGCTGAGGATGGTACTGGCGGAATTTTGCGCCCCGCTCTCTAGCGTTAATCCAGGGATCAGCCTCGCCCCACAGCATCAACAGCGGACGCGGCATCTGACTCAAAAGCACATCCACCTTTTCGCCTTGCGGAGTGCGAAACACTGAGGCGAAAACTTTGGGTGCGCCAGCGTCGCACGAGGGGCGGTAGACCTCTTCGATAAGCTGCTCTGTGACGGCGCTCTTGTCGAGATACACTTGCTCCAGCGTGCGACGAATCACTGATTTCTGCTGCACATACTTAAACAGCAGAAAGCTTGCCCAGTCTTGCTGAAACAGAACTTGCACAAACCTCCCCATGACCTCTCGGATTGGATCGGGCTTCGTCGTGCCTTGGATGTCCGTGAAGGGACCCGCGCTGTTGATTAGCACTAAGCCAGCCGCCGCATCGGGGCGCTGCGACGCAACGCACAGCGAGACGTAGCCGCCTAGAGAATTTCCAACTAGCACAGCGGGTCGTCCAATGACGTCAGAGATAAAGTCATGAAGCTGGTCGCGCCACAGGTCGCCACTGTATTGCCAGTCTGGTTTTGCCGATCGCCCAAATCCCAGCAGATCGATCGCCCAAACCTCAAAGTCTTGGCTTAGTCCGGCAAGATTTTTACGCCAGTGATCGGTGGAAGCTCCAAAACCGTGCACCAGCAGCAGCGGCGGGCGCTGGGACTGGCGATCGCCCGCTTTAACGTAGTAAATCGGCTGCTGTCGCCAGTGCCAGTACTGACCGGGAATCGCTGCCGTTTGAGTTGCTTGCATTGTCACTCTTGGATCAAATCACCATTAAAAAAGTAGATGAAGCGGTCACGCTGAATGGCTATTAGCCGTTAGCGATCGTTCCGTTATTCCAGTCCCGTTGCCTATCCAACTGTGCGACTTCTATGAGACCGCAACAGGTTCGAGCTGGCTTTCGGGCTGGGAGGGCAGGTCTACAGGTGCGCCATCTTGCACCAATGAGGGCAGCTTGCCGCCTTTTTGAACCAAGCTTGTGACCATCGCCAACATTGCATTGACTTTGCGGGTGCGCCAATGGTCAATCGCCGCCTCAGCCGCAATCGGAGACAGACGGCGCTCCAGCGCCTCGCGCAGGTAGGCAGCGTGTCCTGTTTCGTCTTTGGCGATGCTAAGCATCCCTTTCTTGAGGCTAGCGCTGCGGGAATCGTCCTCCGGAAGCGCATTTGCCATGCGAACAAAGTCCTTGCTGGCGTCGAGTTCCAGAATGTACGTGCTGGCGATAAACACAACCCAATCGAGATTCTCTGGCTGCAAGTCTTCGCGCGAGTAGCCCTCGAAATAGGCGCTGAAAAATGGGCTACGCTGACGATCGTCTGCTGGTTTCTCAGCAGTGGGTTTTGGTAGCGATTTGAAGTCAATCACCTTCTTGTCAAGCTGCTTGAGCGCCTGAGCAAAAATTTGTCCATGACGTCGCTCATCATTCGCGTGTCGAGCCAGTCGCTCTGCCAACCAGTCATCTCCTTCAGCCGCCGCACGATCGCGGAGCGCTTCCAAAAACGGAACTGAGCCAGATTCGGCTAACTGTAGCCCTGCCAGAGTGTTTGGACGAGTCAGGGGATCTCGGATGCTTCGAGCAGAGATAAATGCTACGGCACCGGAACCAACCAAATGCAGCACTTGAGTCAAAAAGTTCATAAACGTCTGGAGGAGCTTACAGATGACATCCTAGCGTTGTTTTCTAGGTCAGAGGGCAGCGTTGACGACCGTTTTCCTGAGCAGTCTGCCCCCGTCCAAGCAAGAGATTCTATACACTATTAGCGGAGCAGAGTCTTTGGAGGGGTTCGTCGGTGCGCCTGTTTACTACCGTTGCCGGATTGCGATGCTATTTAGAGTTACATCGATCCAGCCAACCTCGATCTCTGGACTCGTTGACGTACGAAGCATCGCCGATCGGTGCAGCTCCGGAGGTGGGGCTAGTACCAACCATGGGAGCGCTACACGCTGGACATCTAAGCTTGATTCAGCAGGCACGACGCGAAAACAAAATTGTCGTCGTTAGTTTGTTCGTGAATCCGCTCCAGTTCGGACCGAGCGAGGATTTTCAGCAGTACCCCCGCACACTAGAGCAGGACCGTCAGCGATGTGAAGAAGTGGGAGTGGATGTTCTGTTTGCTCCGTCTGCTGAGGAATTGGGCATTGCAGCCGCACCGTTAACGCAGGTTGTCCCACCGGAATTCATGACGTCCGTTTTGTGCGGTCGCTCTAGAGTTGGGCATTTTCGCGGTGTGGCAACGATCGTGACGAAGCTGCTCAATTTAGTACAGCCGAATCGCGCTTATTTTGGGCAAAAAGACGCGCAACAAATCGCGATTATTCGGCAATTGGTCAGCGACTTAAATTTGCCCGTACAAATTGTGGCGTGTTCGATCGTTCGAGAGCCGGATGGGCTTGCCTACAGCTCGCGCAACCAGTACCTGACAGCAGAGCAGCGGGAACAAGCAAGCGTCCTTTATCGTGGGTTACGGCGGGCAGAGAAGGCGTTTCAGGCAGGAGAGCGTGCCAGCCAAACGCTAATCCGTGCGGTTGAATCAGAACTGGCAGCGGTACCCGCGATCGCGCCTGAGTACGTTGAGCTGGTTCACCCAACAACGTTGACTCCCTTAAACGCCGTAGAGGACGAAGGGTTATTAGCGCTCGCTGCTCGCATTGGGATTACTCGACTGATTGACAACATTCTGCTGTGTCGCCGCAAGCCGATCGTGGCAATCGACGGACCAGCCGGAGCCGGAAAGTCTACCGTTGCCCGACAGCTTGCCCAAACGCTCGATTTGCTTTACTTGGACACTGGCGCAATGTATCGAGCGTTGACGTGGCTAGTTCTACGATCGGGCATCTCATTAGACGATGAGCCTGCCGTTGCAGAGTTGGTTAGTCAGTGTGACATTGCCTTAAGCGGCTACCCATCCTCAATCCAGGTGTCTGTCGATGGACAGGACGTGACTCAGGCAATTCGTAGCCCGGAAGTCACAGCCCGTGTGTCAACGATCGCGGCGCAGCCTGCGGTGCGGAATGAATTGGTCCGACAGCAGCGTCGCTACGGTCGCAACGGCGGCATTGTAATTGAGGGTCGAGACATTGGCACGCACGTCTTTCCTGATGCCGAGCTGAAACTGTACCTGACTGCTTCCGTGCAAGAGCGGGCACGACGACGACAGCAAGACTTGAAAGAGCAGGGCAGAGGCAAGATTAGCCTCGACGAGCTTGAGCAAACGATCTACGAGCGCGATCGCAAAGACAGCACTCGCGCTCTGGCTCCACTGCGCCGGGCAGCCGACGCGATCGAGATCCAAACGGATGGGCTAAGCATCGATCAAGTGATTGAGCACATTGCCAATCTCTACCGTGAGCGAGTGCAGGCGACGGTCAGCGCCAATTAATCGTTTTCATACCGCCGCCTGCCTGCACGTTCAAGCTTACTGAGGTGTGTCTCCGAGCGTATCCTTGAGGACCGTTCGTGCAGCGAGGTGGTTACGGGTTGAGGTCAAAATCTCAGCTTCTCGTTGCAGTCGGTTGATGGTATCTTGCATCTCCAACAGTGCCTGTTGCTCCTCAGGAACGCCGTAGAGGTTGCTAGCGATCCAGTAAGATAGCTCGATCGGCAAGTCAGGCATCGTGTCTGGAAGCTCAATTTCCTGTCCGGTCAACTTAGCAGAGAGGCGAACAACGTCTTGTAGCAGCTGCCCAACCTCTTGAGCCAGTGGAGCCGGATCGCTGACGGGTGGGTGGTCTTCAATCCACTCTACTAAGCCGACTCGGTAGGGCTTCTCGCGCACATATTCCAGAACGCGAAACCGCTGTTGCCCAACTGTCATAATCTTCATGCGCCCGTCTGGTAAGCGCTCGTAGTGAATAATTTCCGCACAGGAGCCAACGACAGCAGGTTGCCCTTGAACCTGATCCCACATCAAAACGCCGAAGCGACGATCGCTTTCCAGAATCGTGTTCATCATGATTCGGTAGCGATACTCAAAGATGTGCAGAGGAAGTGGTCTACCAGGAAACAAAACCACTTCTGGCAGCGGAAATAGAGGAAGTTCTCGAACCGCGATCGATGAAGAAGACGCCATTGGGGAATCCGTAAAGAACAAAGCTTCTTTCTACACTGTATCGCATTGAACTAAGGGAGTCATAGCCGTTAGAACGCTCGATCGCACCAGCTCTAAAGCTTAAACTTCACCAGAACACCATTGTGATCACTCATTCGTGGCTCACCTGCTCTTTTTCCTTCCCAAGCCGTGACAGAAGCAATAGATACAAGTTGCTCCGACAGACAAATGTGATCGACAGAAGCGCGAGAGTGAAGCATTCCACGTGCTCTCATGTCCATCTCGGTAACACATTTCAACGATA
>NZ_JACJPG010000513.1 GCF_014695955.1 Leptolyngbya sp. FACHB-36
CCGCTGATGTAACGCGGTGGCTTAGCTTGGGCATTCTAACTGCAGTGTTTCTGGGTAAAAACTGCGGATTGCCGTCAGCCTCAGAGCCATTAGAGTCGTGTCACCTACGAAAGGCAGTCAGCGGGTTATGAGTCAGACTATTCAACTTGAAGCTAGCGTCGAGCCGCGTTTCCAGCAGGGAGTTGTGCAGAGTGATCAGGGAGACTTCCTCAACGCGATCGTCCACTTCGACCACGTGCTGCAACTGCAACCCGACCACTTCTCCGCTTGGATCGAGAAAGGCAACGCCCTGTTGGGTTTAGAGCAGCCCATCGATGCGATTACCTGCTTTGAGCGGGCGATCGCGCTTGCCCCTGACCTAGCCATAGCCCGCTACGGACTCGGTCGAGCTGCGTATGTGATGGGCGACTACGAGCAGGCGATCGACCACTTTAAACAGGTGCTGGATCAGCAGGCGGATTTTCCTCACGTTCACTACAGCTTGGGACTGGCCCTCTACGCCGCCGGACGTTATGAACGAGCGATCAGTGCCTTTCGCCAAGCGTTGCAGCAGTCTAACGCTACCGATCTCTGGTACAGCTACGGTCTAGCGCTCTACGCCACCGGACGCTACGAAGGCTCGATCCAACTGTTCAACAAAGTGCTCGAACTTGATGCGGACTACGGACTGGCGTACAGCAGCCGTGCCGCCGCATTGATGGCGCTGGGCGATTATGAAGCCGCGATCGCCAGCTACGACAAAGCCTTGGGTTACTATCCTGATGACGCAGATGCTTGGTATCGCTGGGCGGTCTGTCTACGGCTGTTAGGTCGCTGCCCACACGCGATCGTAGGCTTCGATAAAGCTCTGGCGCTGCAATCGGATCACTGGGAAGCGTGGTACGGGCGCGGCAGTTGTCAGATGAAGCAGGCAGATTTTGATGGCGCGATCGCCAGCTACGATCGTGTGCTAGAGAACAAGCCAGACCACTACGAAGCCTGGTTCAATCGGGGAGTCGCACTGAAAAATTTAGGTCAGTTTGAAGCGGCGGTTGCCAGCTACGACCAAGCGATCGATCTTCGTCCCAATGATCATCGCGCTTGGAACAATCGTGGCGGCGTGCTGGTCAGCTTGGGACGGCTGCAAGACGCCTTGACCAGCTTTGATAAAGTGCTAGAAATCAATCCTGATGATATCAGAGCGCAGCAAAATCGCACTGCGGTACGGAAGCGTCTGAATGACGGAAAATAAGTCACAATAAAACTACCGCATCCGCGATCGTTCTCCTGCAACTCTATCGGAGGTCTCTATGAAGCTGGTTTCACTTGGCTTAGCGACGCTAGTTGCCGCTGGAATTCTTGCTCAGGCTGTATCGACCCGTGCCACAGCAGAGCTGGCGAGTGATACGGCACCCACGATCGGCTATTTGGAAACCCAGACCCATCGCATCGCGATTCAAGCCGGAGACGTGTACACAATTGTCGCGAAGGATGGCACGGTGCTGGCAGAAAACGTGACGCTAGAGCAGTTGCAGGCATCCAATCCAGAGTTGCATGAGGTGCTAGAGCGATCGATCGCTGCAACCAAAGAGACTCTGATTGATGCCAGCGTTATCCAGTCGATCGATCCTAAATAAGTATGGGGCTGTGAGAATTTAGCCATTCTTACAAGGAACCACACCGACTATTTGCTAGACCTCAAACCTTCGTTGCTCGATTGGCGCCTCGCTCCATCTCGCGCACCTTCTTGCCTCGCCACAGCAAACGTAGGGGAGTACCCGTGAAGCCAAGCGACTCACGAAACTGACGCTCGATGTAGCGTCGATAGCTATCGTTGAATAGCTCTGGATCGTTAACAAACAGAGCGATCGCAGGCGGTTGGGTGCTGACTTGGGTACCGTAGTAAATTCTGCCTTGGCGACCTTGGCGCGTCGTGGGTGGCGTATGCCATTTCACCGCATCTTCTAGCACTTCGTTGATCACCGACGTGGTGACGCGCCGCTTGTGCTGCTCAGCAGCCGTGTTAACTAGCCCCAGAATTTTCTCCACGCGCTGTCCGGTTTGGGCGCTGATGAAAATCATCTCTGCCCACTCGGTGAAGTGCAGGCGATCGCGCACCGTCTTCTGATACTCATAGATGGTGTAGGGATCTTTCTCTACCGCATCCCACTTGTTAACCACGACGACGCAGGCACGACCTTCATCCAGAATGCGCCCCGCCAATTTCTGGTCCTGCTCGGTCACACCGTCCACCGCATCGATCACCAGCAGCACCACATCGGCACGAGTAATCGCCTTAAACGCTCGATTAATTCCAAAAAACTCTGGACCGTATTCGACGTTCTTTTTCTTGCGAATGCCTGCTGTATCAATCAAGCGGTAGATGTGTCCTTCCCGCTCGACTACCATGTCGATCGTGTCGCGGGTGGTGCCAGAGACAGGGCTAACAATGGCGCGGTTCTCGCCGACGAAGGCGTTAAGCAAGCTGGATTTCCCAACGTTGGGGCGTCCGGCGATCGCCACTCGGATCTCGTCTCGCTCTGATCCTTCTGTAACAGGTGGCAGATGCAGAATTAGCTGATCTAGCAGCTCTCCAGTGCCGCTGCCGTGAATGCCTGAAACGGGGTACGGCTCTCCTAAGCCTAGCTCCCAAAACTCTGCTGCCTGAGTAATGCCTTGCTCCACAGACTCGCACTTGTTGACAGCCAGCAGCACTGGAACGGGCTGCTGGCGCAGCCAGCCTGCAATTTCCTCGTCTGCAGGCATGAGCCCGGTTTGTCCGTCCACAACAAAAATGGCTGCACTGGATTCTGCCAGTGCAGCCATTGCCTGCTCACGAATCAGCGGCAAAAACTCAGTGTCATCGTCGAACACGAGTCCACCTGTGTCTACAACTAGGAACTCTCGATCGCCCCAGAATGCCCGCTTGTAGGTACGATCACGGGTGACACCAGGTTCGTCATAGACAATGGCATCCTGCACCTGCGCCAAGCGATTGACGACGGTAGATTTGCCCACATTAGGGCGTCCGATGATAGCAACGATCGGCAATGGCATAGCGGCAAGTCTTGAAATGCTTCGGTAGTCTTCTATTCTAACGAACCTTTTTTCGGTGCTAACAAATTGACTAGGCAGAAATCCGAACAGCTGCTGAGCGATCGTAATGATTACCACGATTAGTCTTCATCCCAATTCTTCTTCCCAAGGAGAAGAGCTAATCTTGATTTTCTCAACCTTTGAGAGGGTTAAGGTGAGGCAATTTGCAATCCACAGATCCATTTGGCAACATCGCAAATCGTTGTGCTTCTACGACAATCCACCGATAATTTAGAAGGTGCCTGAAATCGCCCACCGCGTGCTGGCATTTAGCCACACACTGAGCCAAAGTAGGATTGGCAAAGCAGCCGTTCGGTCTTCTCTCTACAATCGGTTAGGGATGCACTGACCTGGGCATACTATTCTCCAGACGCTTGAGGTATTGGCAATGAACCAATGGGCGATTACGGTTGGGATTAATCAGTACCACCGCTTCCAGCCCTTGAGCTACGCTCAGCGAGATGCTCAAGCGCTGCGGACCTTTTTAGTGGATGAGGCAGGATTCGCGGTCGATCGTTGCTTGCTGCTGACCGACAGTTCACCGACCGTTTTTGGCAAGTCCACCTACCCCACCCTGGAAAATCTTCAGAGCTGGATCGACACGTTGGGGCAGCGGTACTTACAGCGAGACGATGTGCTGTGGTTTTTCTTCAGCGGCTACGGCATCTGCCACGAAGGACAAGACTACGTGGTACCAATTGATGCTCAGCCCGACTCCATTGCCACGACGGCGATTCCACTGCGATCGATCTATCAGCGCTTGCGGACAATTCCCACCAAGACGGTGCTGGTGCTGCTGGACATGAACCGCAGTGAGGGAACGTTATCGAACGAGAC
>NZ_JACJPG010000514.1 GCF_014695955.1 Leptolyngbya sp. FACHB-36
AGGAATTTTGGTGTGAATTGGAGCGTTGAGAGCGTACGGTCCGGTTGGGCTGGAGACAACGATCGTCGTTGAACCACCGCCATCAAGATTGACCGCTTTGTCGGCTCCTAGCTGTACCACAATTTCAGCAAGTTCGGCGAGCGTACCTCCTTCGCTGTAGTGTGGCTGCTTGCCGTCGATCGCAATTAGCCAAAGTCTCTGTCCTGCGGCATCAACCGCCGCTGCTACGCGTGGGTAGGACTTCACGGTGCTAGAAGCAGATTTACTGGTCGGCTTGCCGCCAGCCACAAGCAGTTGCTTGCCTGCAACTGCCTGCACTGTTCCAGATGGGCACTTCCCCGTTTCCTCAATCCGAGCGCGGCGATCCGCCCCGAAGCAAAGCGCCGCCCAGTTGCTCCAACCCGTTGAGTAAGCGGCTCCATTAGAAATTCCCAGCCCCAGCAGATTCACGCGATCGCCGCTGCGAGGATAGTAATTCCAGAAGTTTTCTTCGTGAAACGGATGGAAGAAGTTGGCGTTGATGGCAAGTTGCAGCTTAAACTCCGTCAAAAATTCAGACGTTGTCCGGGCAGTGGTCTCTGTCTCATCGGGCGTCGCCTGTCCCGGTGTCGCCAGCACACCGATTCCGGGCGCAGTTAGATTGATCGCCACGATATGAATCATCATCGGGCGCGGCACAGACCGAACCTGCCGCTGATAGGTAATGCCCGGAAACAGCGATCGTGCGGCTTCGACTCTGGGTGGGCGAAGGAAATGCGGCATCGCATACAGTAGCAGTGGTAGCAGCAGCACGCCAAATCCGATCGCCCACCATCCGTAACGCTGCCAGTTTTTACTCGCCATTCCTCTTCCTATGCGCTTTGCTAACCACGATCTACGCAATCGATCCTTTCGTCGTCAAGATCTCACTCAAGCCGACTTCAGTGGCGCAGACATCCGGGGCTGCGATTTTAGCGGCGCGCGACTGGTCAAGGCGAATTTCTCTGGCGCAAGAGCAGGACAGAGTCGCCGCCAGATTGCCGTCTTAGGCGCGGCGATCGCGCTCACGGTTGGGCTAGTCGGTTACGCAACCCATCAGCTTGTCTATGGCTCACTCGGTAGCGGGTCGGGCGATCGGACCTGGTTATTGGTCCAGGTTTTGTTTGCGGTGCTGATGCTGGCAGGTGCGGCGTCTGCAAGTCGGGCGTGGAGGCGCAGCACCCTGACGAAAACGGTTACGGCAACGCTGGCAGGCGCGATACTAGGATTTTTCCAGGTAGGCAGCGCCACAAACAACAGCCCACAGGCGGCGCTCGTGGGAGCGGTAGCAGGCAGCGTGGTACTTCTAGCGGCAAGTCTGCGGTGGCAGGGACGCTGGCAAATCGCCATTTCCACATCCGGAACGCTAATGGCATACGGAGCCGCCTTTCTGATCGGGACGCAGGCGATCGCGTTCCTTAGCGTCCAGCGCTTTGCCGAAGGCACCGCCCTCGGTCTGCTGTCGCTGCTGTATCTTTGGCTGACGCTGGTTTCGCTGACGGTGGTTGTGCGCGATGCCCACCGCGCGATCGGCACCTCCTTTCGCGCCGCCGACCTCACCGACGCCCAATTCGACGGAGCCAATTTATGCAACACCGATTTCTCTGACGCAATGGGTCAACCGAATCGTCAGTAGCCAGACTGCACAGCCGAATCGGAAATTGCGAACAGCCATTGCCCCTTCGCCCTATAGTGTTAAGGACAGCGAATACCCCTAGCACGTATGGTTTCCTCGACTCAATCAACGATCGGCGTAGCGATTGTTGGAACAGGCTTTGGTCAGAAAGTTCACATTCCTGGGTTTAAAGCGCACCATCGAACCCAGATTGTCGCCGTGTACCATCGGGATTTGGCGAAGGCAGAAGCGATCGCCCAAACTCACGGCATTCCGCACGCCTGCCAGACCGTTGAAGAGATTGTTCGGCTCCCCGACGTGCAGGGCGTTAGCATCTCGACGCCGCCGTTTCTGCACTACGAGCAGGCAAAAATTGTCCTAAATGCTGGAAAGCACTTGCTACTCGAAAAGCCCACCACGCTCCATGCTGCCGAAGCCGAAGACCTGCTGCACCTCGCCACCTCACGGGGACTGGCGACAGCGCTGAACTTTGAGTTTCGCTGCATTCCTGCGTGGCTGCGATTGGCAGAACTGCTGGCAGAGGGCTATGTGGGCAAGAAGCGGCTGATTAAGATTGACTGGCTAGTGCCGAGTCGGGCAGATGCATCGCGTCCGTGGAACTGGTACGCCCAGAAAGAAAAAGGCGGCGGCGCGTTGGGCGCGATCGGCTCTCATGCCTTTGACTACATTGCGTGGCTATTCGGTCCAGTGCGGCAACTCTGTGCTCGCCTTGCGGTGTCGGTGCCAGAGCGTCCCGAGCCCAGCAGCGGACAGCTTAAACCTGTAGACGCCGACGACATCTGTACAATCCTGTTGGAACTGGCAGACGGCACGCCCTGCCAAGTTTGCCTGAGTGCAGCAACGTACCAAGGACGCGGGCACTGGGTCGAGGTCTATGGCGCTCGCGGCACGCTGGTCTTGGGCAGCAGCAACCAAAAGGATTACGTCCACGGCTTTCAGCTCTGGGGCGGTCCGGCGGGCGAACCGCTGACAGAGCTAGAGATTCCTTTACATCTGGAGTTTCCGCGCACGTTTGAGGACGGTCGAATTGCGCCCTTTGTGCGGATTGTGGATCGCTGGGTGCAGGGCATCGATCAAGGACGATCGGTGGAACCGTCGCTGCAAGAGGGACTGTACTCGCAACACCTGATGGATGTGGCGCATCAGTCGAATCAGACGGGCGCTTGGGTGCAGGTGCCGTAAGTCCTACTCCGACCACTCCTGCGCCAGCACGCCATAAACCACTAAATCAATGAAGCGATCGTAGAGCCATTCGGTTTCTCGTAACATTCCTTCTTGTTTGAACCCCAACCGCTCTGGAACGGCACGGCTTTTGTGATTGGTTGCTGCTGCAAAGATTTGCACGCGATTCAGCATGAGTTCACTGAATGCATAGGTCACTACACGATGGCAGGCTCTCGTCATGATGCCCTTGCCCTGAAACGGTTCTGCCAGCCAGTACCCTAGCTCCACCTTTGCTCGATCGGGGTCGTGAAAGCCAATGCAGCCCGCTAATTCGCTGCGATACCAAATCCCCGCCGAAAAGCCGTTTCCGTCAGCGAACTGCTGTAAGGAGTGCTGAATAAACTGTTCGGAATCGTCGGCCGATCGAGTCCCATCGACCCACGGCAGCCACTCGCGCAAGTAATCTCGGTTTTGCTCGACTAAGGCAAAGAGTGGCTCTGCATGACGCGGTTGCAACAGTCGCAAGTCAATCTCGCTGTCTACCTGAACGTGAAACATGGGGTGTAATCGGGTTCATCTCGTCCCCCTAAACAACAGCCGATCGCTTCACGATTCCTTAATGACATCAAATTGCTAAGGTTTATTGAGAAGTAATTTGACTACTGATAGTGATATCAACTACCCAAAACACTACTATTGTTCTCTAGGCAAGTTAGATGCGTTTGCCCTGCCTAACGTTCTCAATCAGCGGCGGCAGATAGTCTTGAACTTCTACCAATATTTGTACTGTCCGCACCAATGCAGTGTTATGTTGTTAAACTTTGTGATATTTTTCCCTGCCTCTCTTTAGGTGCGAAATATTCTACGAGTCACTGATCTGTTACTAGATCAGCCAACCTTTTGCTGCCATGTCAACCGCTTCTTCTGATCGACCATATACAGCTACAGACTCATAAATTGAGTCTTGATTCCATTTCAAAACAGCTCCTAAATTGGCAGAAACAGGCTCGCAAGTTGAATTGCAATCAGAGCCCCCAAATTGTAGAAGCAGTCGAGAGCTTATTGGAAATAGCCCTAGCGTAATTCTTCCTTGACTATCACTTTGTAAGAAGACGGGGTCATCAGGACAGACAAAACTATCATCTTCACTACGAATTAGAAAAAGGGGAAGCTGTTCAAGATTTTTAAAGGCTGTTTGATAAAGATCCATAAACATCGGCAAATCATATTCTGAATCGAGCTTCATCTGCACTTGTACTTCCATATTCATAGGTGATTCTTTAGCAATGTGAGGTAAAACAACACTGCTCATAAATTTCCTTGTAGCTGGAGAGCGTGCATGTTGAAGTGACGTAAAAAGTCTTAACTCTTTTTGTCGTTCAGCTTCACACGGAAGTAGTTCTTCAGAGATGACCTCTTCCAAAGCTGGTTTGAGCCGGTTCTCTAAAGCAGTCAATAGCTTTTCATAACATTCAGGTCGGCTATCATGAAGCGTTTTGTATTGATCTTTTTTGACAGCAACATTTTCCACCTTAGTCCGTATGGGTGAGGCACCGCGTCGTTTCATCCAAATTTTGCCCTCTGCATCTGCAAAGTGTCTAAGAATGGATCTAGGTATATGATGTTGTCGCATAACAACTTATTACATAGACAAAGATCTTGATAACATCATGATTAGAACAATATCAAGACTTTGTGTCTGTGTATTCACCCTTTGAGGAACAATATCGAGACGTTTGTCTCATGATATTTCCGCTATGGGACATTATTGAGAGGACTTCCGTATTTTTTCAGATCCCCTCAACCGATCGCTCCTCCCAGTCCCAAACTCTCCAGCCAAGGGATTGACGGAACAGCCGCACTACCGCTATCCTCACAAACTAAGGTTGCAGGTGTGTTCTCTCACGTGCAATCCGTATTCCCAAAAATTCAGCGACGCTACCCGATGCTGTTGGTCGCAGCAAAGGGTAGCTAACCTCCGAGACTGATCGTGGCAGTCACGGTGGCTAAGGGCGGATCTTAGCATTCTCCTAGCCACCTTGCTTCCTTATGTCGTGGGGTGGCTGAGTTTTTGGGATTTCCTCCCCTACACGTACAGGAGATCCCAATGCTACGAGCGTTTTTGTCATCGATGCCGCCGATCGTTCCCGGTGCGCCTCTTCCCGATCGTGCCCCTTCCGACTCATGGGAAGAGGTGCGCGTTCTCGTCATCAGCAGTCCCGACGGTGTGCGCGAAACGGTGCATGAGCTACATCGACGCGGCTTTGCTCAAGTCGGCACATGGAGTAAACTGCTACCCGGACCCAACCCCGGAGAAGTCATGAGCATTCTGACGCGACGACGCGCACGCAAGCAACGCAAATAAGCGATCGCAAAATAGGGGCGACGCGGCAGTTCTATTGCGCGATCGCCCTCTTCCGTTCTTCGCTGCTGCTTTAGATGCGTTTACCCTACAACATCAAAACAAGTTCGCAGTAGAATTTACTGCCATTCATCAACTGAGACAGGCATTTAGCAGCGCAATCGGGGACCTGACTAGGATTTAGAAAGAGCAAAGTTGCTGCATTGACGCAGCGTGATACGGCTGTTTAAGTACTAAAAGCAGCCAGGCGATCGCAGTTCACGCTCTAGAGGAGCACAGTCTTGCGGCGTCCTGCGGCTGAATTATTTGTAATAATCTGGCTCTGGATCAGCAAAACTAGACGGATCGTGGAGATAGCGGATGATTTCTTCTTCCAAACGATGGATCAGAAAGGGTTCGAGACTGCTGCTGTGCTTAAGTGCTGCCAGATAGCCATCGACATACAGGCGCAGGTCGTCAAAGCGGTAGCCCCGATTCCAAAGGTCAACCAAGGC
>NZ_JACJPG010000515.1 GCF_014695955.1 Leptolyngbya sp. FACHB-36
AGTTGGAATCAGGATATTTTAGAGCGCATCGCAGACGCAGGCGGCGGGACGCTGTCCTATATTCAGCGGGCAGAACAGGCAGTGGACGAGTTTAGCCGCTTGTTTCGGCGGGTGCAGTCGGTGGGGCTGACCAACGCCCATTTGCTGCTGTCACTGGCGTCGGGCGTGCGGCTGGCAGAGATGAAGCCGATCGCGCAAGTTGCGCCGGACACGATCGAGCTACCCGTGATGCAGGAAGGCGGACAGTATCTCGTACGCCTGGGCGATTTAATGGTTGATGTGCCTAGAGTGGTTCTGACGAATTTGTACCTCGGCAACTTGCCTGCTGGCAGACAGCGCATTGCTCAGCTTCAGGTACGCTATGACGATCCAGCACTGGGTAAAGAAGGATTGCTATCCGAGGCGATTCCCGTCGAAGCGAATTTCATCAGTAACTATCAGCCCAATCTTGACCCGCAGGTGCAGCAGCACATTCTGGCGCTAGCGAAGTACCGTCAGACGCAGATCGCCGAAACCAAGCTGCAACAGGGCGATCGCTCTGGAGCCGCAACCATGCTGCAAACCGCTGCGAAAACTGCCCTGCAGATGGGCGACCAAGGAGCCGCTACGGTGTTACAAAACAGCGCCACGCGCCTCCAGTCCGGTGAGGAACTGTCGGAAGCCGATCGTAAGAAAACTCGCATCGTTTCAAAAACCACGCTGCAAGAATAGCGGTTCGCCGTTCGCGAAGTCCACGATCCGCTTCCCTCACTTCTTCTGGGCTTTCCAGGTGCCGCCGTAGACGTAGAAGGGATTGTCCTGACTAACGGCTGCCCAGCAGGTTGGACAGACAAAAATCCACTCGCCGGAATCGTCATGCTGAATGCGATACAGCACGGGAGATGAATTCTGACACAGGCTACAGAGTTTTTGCCGAAGACGAGTCATTTGAGGGTGCGATCGAATCCACACGTCCACGGTAGCGAAGGGACGATCGCTGCGAATCATTCTAAGTATGGGTTAGCACCTAAACCGCGTTCAGTAAGATCCTTCTCAAGACGGCTACAGAACGTTATGTGGCTTTGTCATGATGCGGGTGAATTGAGGGACGGTGTATGGCAAAGACCTATCGAATCCTGTCGCTAAGTGGAGGCGGCGTGCGGGGATTGATTACCGCAATTTGGCTCAACCGTCTGGAACAGAAGCTTGGTGGCTCGATCGCGCCCTACTTCGACCTGATAGCGGGCACGTCTACTGGATCGCTCATCGCTTGTGCGGTGGCAATGGGCATGAAGAGTGATTTAATTGTGGACCTGTACCGCACGCAGAGCGCCACGATTTTTCCGGCGCCAGTTCCGCGTTTCTTCAATCGAGCGCTGCGGGTATTTAGTCAGGGATTTGACGCGCCGCGATACGATGGGCGAGGCTTAGAAAGCGTGCTGCGGAGTGCATTTGGTGACGCGGCATTTGGAACATTGCAGGTCCGCACGCTGGTAACGAGTTACGATTTGCAGAATCGAGAGGCGCTTGTGTTCAAGACGAACAAGCCAGAGCATCAATCGATACCCGTTTGGGAAATTTGCAAAGCGTCGTCGGCTGCGCCCGTGTATTTTCCGGCACATCTGCTGCGGCTAAACGATCGCACACTGCCTGTAACTGACGGCGGCGTGGTAGCGAATAACCCGACCGCGTGCGCGATCGCGGAAGGCGTCCGCCTCAGCAATGAAGGTTCACTAGAAGAGCGGATAGACCTGAATCAGTTTGTAGTTGCGTCGTTTGGTACAGGCGAGACGACTGCGCCAATCACAATCGAGCAGTCGCAAAATTGGGGTGCGCTGGGATGGGTAATGCCGCTGATTGATGTGTTGTTTGATGGCTCTGCGGATGCGGTAGACTACATCGCTCGACAAGTGCTGGCAGACGCGAAGTATTTCCGCTTTCAAACGCCTGTCGGTCGCGAAAATGGCGCGATCGATGATGCCAGTCCCGAAAATTTGAGCGGCTTAACCCGCATTGCTGAGACTTATTTGGCTTCAACCGGAGATGCCCTACTCGATCAATTAGTCAGCACCATCCGCAGCGAATAAGATATTATCCCTTCGTTCTTTACTGAGCCTTTGTCTAGCAGCCATTGTTTTAGCTGTGCTACAAGCAACAAGCTAAGCAGGTGTGCAGATCTAAAGGGCAGCGATCGCTAAGGCACCTCTCGCTTAAGGATCGCCACAAAATCCCACAGCTCGCCGTTGTCTCGTGTACCTGGCAAGATTGTGACAAGTTCCCAGCCTCTAGCTCCGAACTCGTTCAGGGTGGTTTCAAGTTCTACGTCATTGATCCGACCTGCTTGCAGGGAACCTTGAGCATAGAATTTGATGGTTCTATATTCCCACTGATACATAACGCCCTATTCTAAAATTCAATTTCCCTTAGCGTTCACAAACTAAAAGGATCAGGACGTAGCAGTTGCCTGCAATTCCTGATCCTCTCAACTTATAAACCAAGGTAAACAAATCGCCAACGCTCAATCGCGCTAGTACGCATCCTGTAGCTCGTAGAAGTCTGGCGAAATGTAGTCTTTGCGGAGTGGATAGCCCACCCAATCTTCTGGCATCAAGAGCCGTTTCAGGTTTGGATGTCCTTCGTAGATAATGCCGTACATGTCAAAGGATTCGCGCTCCTGCCAGTCTGCCGTTTTCCAAATCCAGTACACCGAAGGTACTCGAGGATTATCACGCGGCAAAAAGACCTTGAGACGAACCTCTTCAGGACGATCGACGTCGTCACTCACTTTAATTAAATGGTAGAAGCTGACCAACTCCTGTCCAGGACCAGCATCGTAAGCGCCCTGACACTGCAAGTAGTTAAATCCGTAAGCGTAGAGCGCTGTGGCAAACGGAATCAGCAGATCTGGCTCTACCTTGATCAGCTCAACGCTAGACGCATCCAATCCCAAAAACTCGTGCTCAAAGCCATTTTGGGTCAGCCACTTCGATACGGTTCCGGCTTCCACGACAGCACCGCTATCGGCAGGGGCAATGCTAGTTGATTCTGCTGCTTGAGACTCTTCAGCCACGACGTTCCTCCTGTTCAACTGCTGTAAGAGCCGGAGCAACCGGAAGGCCCATTGCCTCCATCAGTTCTTGCGGCGGCGCTTCCCGCGTTTCCGACTGCAAATATTGACCCGTTAGAATCGGCTCTACCGCTCTCATTCTGTGAGTGGTGCTGTAGTAGCGGTGCACTTGTCTAAGTTCGCCTCGCTCCTGCATCGATTCGTTCGCAATTTTCTTTCTTAATTTAATAATTGCATCAATGATGGCTTCTGGACGCGGTGGGCATCCTGGCAAATAGACATCCACCGGAATCAGCTTATCGACACCGCGAACTGCCGTTGGCGAATCGGTGCTGAACATGCCACCTGTGATGGTGCAAGCACCCATCGCGATCACGTACTTCGGCTCTGGCATCTGCTCATAGAGACGAACGAGCGCTGGAGCCATTTTCATCGTGATGGTTCCAGCCGTGATAATCAAATCTGCCTGACGCGGGCTGGCACGCGGCACCAAGCCAAAGCGATCGAAATCAAAGCGAGAGCCAATCAGCGCCGCAAACTCAATAAAGCAGCAGGCGGTGCCGTACAGCATGGGCCACAAGCTCGACAGCTTTGCCCAGTTGTACAGGTCATCTACGGTTGTCAAAACGATGTTTTCCGACAGATCCTGAGTGACTTGGGGGCGTTCGATCGAGTTCATCACCCTCTCAGGCTGCCCGCCATCTTGGCCTTTCATTGGGTTCAAGACCATTCCAAAGCTCCTTTACGCCAAGCATACACAAGACCAATCACTAGAATGGCAATAAAAATGAGCGCTTCAATAAACGCCAGCAGCCCTAGTTGATTAAACGCCACTGCCCAAGGATACAGAAACACCGTCTCCACATCAAAGATGACAAAGACCAAGGCGAACATGTAGTAGCGGATGTTGAACTGAATCCACGCGCCGCCGATCGGCTCCATCCCAGATTCATAAGTAGTGCGACGCTCCGGACCTCGACGACTGGGGCGAACCACCTTGGAGGCAGTCAACGCCAAAATAGGCACTAAACTCGAAATCAGCAAAAAACCCAATAGATATTCGTAGCCGCTGAGGACAAACACTGCAATTACCCCTCAGGTTCAAGTGAACCGCAACATCAGCCGTGGCTGTGTTACTTCTTCTTCATATTATATGGGGGTCCCTTCCCCAAATGTATAGAAAAGCTTCATCTGTTGCATAGGTTGGCTGCAGGGCTAAGCGCTTTGCCCTACTTTTCTGTAGCTAAACTCTGCTGATGCCAACAGGATTCTGCGGGCGGTCTCAGTCGTGTCATAATCTTTAACAGGTTTTTAAGAATTTCTATTCCTACGTTTTCCCGGACTCAACCTTATGAGTACTGAAGCGACTGACTCCAACGTTGATTCCACTCGTGTAGATTCCACCAGCGTGGATGCTACACCCGTTGATTCTAGAACCCTAGATCGTCATGAGTGCCAGGTTTGCGGCTACGTTTACGAGCCTGTAAAGGGCGACGATCGTAGTCAGATTGAGGCAGGTACCCCCTTTGAGGCACTGCCAACTGAGTGGCGCTGTCCGGTTTGCGGCGCAGCCCCCTCTCGCTTCCAAAACATTGGCTCACTGGGCGCAGCATCCGGCTTTAAAGAGAATTTGGGCTACGGTTTGGGGGTCAATACTCTGACGCCTGGACAAAAAAATATTTTGATTTTTGGAGCGCTAGCGCTCGGCTTTCTGTTCTTCATGAGCATGTATGGGCTTCAGTAGACCGACTTTAGATTTCGATAGTGTCGAGATGAATGTGATGCACTTAGCCACGAAGTTCTTTACCCGCGTTGTTGTGCTGCTGGCGATCGTTCTGGTGTCTGCTGGCTGCACCAAAGCTTACCTACCCGATCTCAGTTTTGCCAATCCTTGGCGTGTAGTCCCTACACCAACATCCGCCAATCTGTCTGATGTTAGTTTTGCCGATGAGCGCCACGGCTGGGTCGTGGGGTCCGGTTCGACGCTGCTTGAAACAACCGATGGTGGTGAAACCTGGCAAGCCCGCACCCTGGAGTTGGATCAAACCTATCGCTTGACCTCCGTAGACTTTAAGGGCGACGAAGGCTGGATTGCAGGGCAGCCTTCGATTCTGCTGCACACCACCGATGCAGGTCGATCGTGGTCCAGAGTTCCCTTGAGCGAGAAGCTGCCGGGTGCACCCAATACCGTGGTTGCATTGAGTACGAATTCGGCAGAAATGACAACGGATATTGGCGCGATCTATCGCACCTCAGATGGTGGGCGCACCTGGAGGGCACTGGTGGCAGAGGCGGTTGGCGTGATTCGCAACATCTCACGATCGCCTGAAGGCAAATACATTGCAGTGTCGTCTCGCGGTAACTTCTATTCGACGTGGAGACCAGGTCAGGCGGCGTGGGAGCCGCATAACCGCAATAGCTCTCGTCGGCTGCAGAGTATGGG
>NZ_JACJPG010000516.1 GCF_014695955.1 Leptolyngbya sp. FACHB-36
TCGTTTACGTATCGGCACAGCGGCTTGTACCAATACTCTAGAACTCCGTCGGTGCTGTTTCCGTCTGAACCAGAGTTATAGCCGTGAATTGCAATGACTAAGCCAACGTTCTTTTGAGCAGTTTCGCTGGTTTGATAGAGCAGATCGACGACTTCCTGAATTCGCGGTGGAGTTTCATCGCTGACTGTTCCCGGATCGTCTTCCACATTGACGGGTGCTGTACTTTTTACGAAGTAACCCGGAATCGTCAAATTTGTATTGTCGAGCAAATCCTCCACCACAATATCCATTATTCCTACGCCTCACTGCTCGACTGAATTGACGATAGTCGCATTGATTCAGAAGCTTCAGTTTCTCAAGCAAAACTTAATGCCTCCGTTGATCTTCCGCAAGGCATACGCTACTGTGCAATATGGCTTTAGGGAATGGGGGTTGGGAATGGAGGTCATTCCAGCGATCGATGTGCTAGAGGGGCGGTGTGTGCGGCTGTATCAAGGCGACTACACACAAGCGCAAACCTTCGACGAGAATCCGGTATCGGTGGCGCGGCAGTGGGCAGAGCAGGGAGCCTCGCGGCTGCACGTGGTTGATTTGGACGGAGCAAAAGCGGGCTATCCAATAAACCTGCCTACGATCGAGGCGATCGTTCGAGCAATTGACATTCCCGTTCAGGTTGGCGGCGGCTTGCGCGATCGTCAGAGTGCAGCGGATCTGCTGAAAGCGGGTGTGCAGCGCGTAATTCTGGGAACCGTTGCGGTCGAGCAACCGGACTTGGTACGCCAACTATGTCAAGATTTTCCGGGGCAGATTGTTGTAGGGATCGACGCCCGTAATGGACAGGTCGCAACGCGGGGCTGGCTGGAAACGTCTGAAGTGCAGGCGACTGAATTAGCACAGCGTATGGCAGCGTTGGGCGTTGCCGCGATCATTTATACCGACATCCACCGGGATGGAACGCTGCAAGGACCAAATCTTGATGCGCTCAGAGATCTGGCAACGAGCGTAGCTGTGCCAGTGATTGCATCTGGCGGCGTTAGCTCCGTGACGGATTTGTTGAGCTTGCTAGCGCTGGAGCCGATCGGGGTCAGTGGGGCGATCGTGGGTCGCGCACTGTACACCGGCGATATTTCCCTTAAAGAAGCCCTTCGCGCAGTAGGTCCGGGACGCTGGCAGGATGTACCACCAGACTTTGGCTCCTCAGCATTTGCCTGAACACGATTCAATTCATTTAAGCAGCAGATCGACCCCGCGCCATATCCCGAATCAGCGGCAGGCGCGATTGAATGTAGTGGCTGTAGATAGCGACTTCGTTAGAATCTGTGCGGAGTTGCTTTAGCAACCACTGCACTAGATTAGTATCGTCCAGACTCAGAAGAACGTGAGCCTGAGTACGTTCTACGATGGACCAGAGTTGGCGCAGCATCAAAGGAGACATGAAGATTCTTCCAGTGGGTTAGGAGAGAGTGACGTTAGATTGCCCTATACGACGGAGAAGCCTCAGCTAAGTTTGCAATGTACATAAAACGCTAAACTGCGGTACCGTCCGGCTCTTTGCCCACCATACCGAATCTGATTCGACCTGAGGCAAGAACACATAAGACAACACAAGAGTTACAAAACAGTTAATGATCGGATGTATAACTTGATTTCGGATCCAGGAGAGAGACAGGACATTTTTGCAGGGTCGAGGCTTTGTTTTTGCCGCTCTCACCCCTTCACATACAGTCCCATTGGCTCTTTGATGAAGCGAATGTAGAAGTGCCGGAAGCTAGATCTGAGCACGCGGGGAAGTCCAAAATCGATCGGCATCAGCGTGTCGGGCAGCTTCCAATCTGAAATTTTTAGATCGGTGGGCGACAGATGCGGGAAGTCGATCGCGTCCAGATCGGAGCAAAGTCCTAGCCGCTGAGAAGCCGCAACGGTGGGAACGATCGCGGGAGCGACGCTGAGAAGCTCCACGACTGCGCGATCGAGCGCGAACACATCGCTGGACGCTCCCAACAGATTGAGCCGACGGGGTTCGCCACCGCTAGGTCCGTTGCCTTCGTGTCCCACAATGCCGTCCAATATCGTCAAATTGGGATTTACAGCGCGGGCGGTTTCTGCCAGCATGGTGCCGAAGCGGTCTCGGTCCTTGCCCGCCTCCATGTGCCACCACGCTTTCATCTTGCCCGGAACGCAGCCAAACAGGTTTTTTACGCCTAGCGTCAGCGTCAGTTGCGAGTGCGACTTCACTTTTGGCAGGTTGATCACCACATCCGCATCCATGGCTTCCTTAGACAGCAGCAGGTGGTTAAACTCCTCGCTGACGGTTTGGTAGCGCTTGCCGTGGAACTCGACGATCGGCAGCCCCAAGTCCTCGACCCAAGACTGGTAACCGTTTGCCATTGCCACACCCCTCGCACTGCCAAATGCGGGACCGTCGCCCATAAACGGCTTGCCGCCCACGTCTTGCACCATCTGCGCCACGCAGTACACCACTTCTGGGCGGGTGACACACTCCTTCGTTGGACGCGCCCCAGTCAGCAGATTCGGCTTCAGCAGCACGCGATCGCCCGGTTTGACAAACGCCGCTATTCCGCCAAGTGGCTCTAGCAGTGTCTCTAAGGAGGCGCGAAGTAACTCGCGATCGTAGGATTGAGCGCGGATCAGGCTGACGGCGGCTTGCTGAGTTGTCATGGCGTTCATGCAAATTTTCCTGTTTTCAACGTTACCAGGGTCAGATAGGGTGAGTTGTTAAGGTTGATTCAGTTCTCTAAAGTTGATTCAATTCTCAGTCGATTCAGTCAATGGAGGCTGTTGAAGCTCCTCGGGTGCAGCGACTCTGACAGCGACTCTGACGCCGTTGAGACCGCAGCGGGATTGTGGCTCGTCGTCAAGTCCTCTGCCAGCACGCGCATCCGGAGTATCGGCAGTTTGACTGTAAACACTGCGCCTAGCCCAATGCCGTCACTCGCGGCTTCAACCGTGCCGCCGTGCAGTTCGACTAAGTGCCGCACGATCGCCAAGCCTAATCCTAAGCCACCTGCGGCGCGCGTTGTGGTCGAGTCCGCTTGCCGAAACCGATCAAACACAAATGGCAGAAAGTCGGGAGCGATGCCTCTTCCACTGTCGATGATCGTGATCTCGACGAAGCGAGGAGAGTCAGAATTTTGAACGTTGAATGTTGAAGTGTCCAGCGGCTTTCCGTCCTCCGTTTCAGAAAGCTTCACCGTTACACGACCTCGTTCGGGCGTGAACTTAATGGCGTTGGAGAGCAAATTCCACACCACCTGCTGAAGTCGATCGGGATCGCCATAAATCTCGTTGATGTTCGGGTCTAACTGGGCATCCAGGTGAATGCACTTTGCGGCAGCAGCGGGACGCATCGAGTCGATCGCGGCGTCGATGACCGGAGTCAAAATCATTGGCTTGGGTTGGAGGCGCAATTTGCCGCGAATGATTTTGGAGACATCCAAAATATCGTCAATTAGCTGCGTTTGCAGTTTGGCACTGCGCTCGATCGTTTCCAGCGCTCGACCTTGCGCAACCGGATCGATTTGTCGCTTGCGCAGAATCTGTGACCAGCCCAAGATCGCGTTCAGTGGCGTCCGCAGCTCGTGAGAGAGCACGGCAAGAAACTCATCCTTGAGTCGATTCACCTGAGATAGTTCGTCTGCCTTGTCGCGCAGAGCCTGTTCTAGTCGGTGTCGCTCGGTCAAGTCCAGAATGAAAGCAATGGTCTGTCGCTGGTCGTCACCCAGCAGCGAATAGCCAACTAGAACTGGAACGCAGTGCCCATCCTTGTGAATAAACGCTTTCTCATAGGGTGCGCAGGCACCCTTGGCTTTGGCTTCAGCAATCCGATCGGCGTCGAGCAACCGATAGTCCGCAGGAGTCAGCGCATCCCACCGCAGGTTGCCTGACAGGTCTTCTCGTGAATAGCCGACCAGCCGCAAAAATTCGTCATTGACCTCATCGATACCGCCGTCCACGTCGCCGAAGATAATGCCGATGATATTTGCTTCCACAAAGCTGGTTAACCGCTCTTGGCTAAGCTGCAAGGCAGCTTCGGCGCGTTTGCGATCGCTCACGTCTGCGACAACCGACAGAACGCGGTCTTGCTCGCGAGTCGCTCCCTGGATCACGGCTGCCCACAGGCTAATATCCACCGGAGATCCATCTTTGCGCAGACGGCGAACTTCGACGCCGTTACGAAACTGTCCGCACAACGCCATCTCAATGTTGTGCTGGAATTCAGAACGCTTTTCTAGCGGCACCGAGGGCATAAAATTTCCGATCGCTTCCGCTGCCGTCCAGCCAAAAATTCGCTCGGCTGCTGGATTCCACAGCTCTACGTTGCCTTTGGAGTCAAGCAGCGTAATCGACAGTGGCGACGCTTGAATCAGCGCTTGCAGGGTTTGATTGGTTTCATTCAGGGCGGATTCGGCGCGGGTGCGCTCGGTAATGTCCAGTCCTGTGCTGATGATGTAGCTGACGCTGCTACGATCGTCAAACAGCACCGTATTCGACCAGGCAATCCGCCGACGAGTGCCGTCTTTAGCCAGCCAGTCACCTTCGTATTCGCTGGGCAAAATTGCCGATCGCAGCTTTGCTACCATCTGCTGCACCGTGTTCACGTCCTCACTCGGCGAGAACACTTCCCATACCCGCTTGCCGCGCACTTCGCTTGCCGCATACCCGGTGACGCGCTCACAGGTGCGGTTGAACTGAATGATCGTGCCTGCGCGATCGAGCACCAAAATTAGACTGCCTGCGGTATCCACCACTGCCGAGTTCAAATCTCGCTCTTTGCTCAGCGCTTTGACCAGTCC
>NZ_JACJPG010000517.1 GCF_014695955.1 Leptolyngbya sp. FACHB-36
CACACTAAGCGGAGAGCCTTCTGGAAGAGGTGTTACCTGACCTTGACAAGCGATAATAAACACAATCGCTGGCAGCAATGGCTGGCGGCTGACGACTAGTAGCTACATGAGTGCGATGAATCGGTTGCTGTATGAACATTCCACGCCACATCGGGGGTACTTGATTGTCCCGTATGTGTTTGCGCTGGTAGGGGGCGAAACGCTCTACTCGTACACGCTGCTGTCGGAACGAGGGCGCAAAGGCAAGTTTCATAAAGCGGGCAATCCAGCGGGAGTTTGCAACCAGCAGCTTGCCCGTATTATTGCGATCGCCAAAGCATTTTTAGATCAGCACTCGGACATCAAGCATGACAGCGGCTACTTCGTCCACCGCTACACCTATCAGCACAACCTGATTGTTCTGATTGAGGAGGCAGACAAATGGTTTTACGACCACTATCCGCCAGAGGAGTTGACCAATATTGCTGCACCCAAGCTTTTTTCAACCCAGGACGAGTGTCTAGCATGGATTAGGCAGGGACTCGATCGCAATCTGCGTGTAGACCAGCGGTGATACAGCAGACGCTTCTACAAAAATTCACCCGCGAGGGTGCCGCCACCCCTGGGCAATTCGCAGAACATATGAAAAAGTGACCACATATTCCATCGGCAGCGCTTTTATCGCGTAGTGCCGTGTCGTTTTACCCAGGAGAATCTGTCATGGTTGGTAATACCCGGTTTGGCTGGCTGAATCAGAACTGCCGCTGTCCGATCTGCTGCATTCTACCGCCTCACATGACCGATGAAATCATCAAAAACGGCAATGAGGCGCAGCGATCGATGGCGCTAGAAACGCTGCGCGTGTCCGAGCAGTTTCGGGGACGTCGGGAGGCGGTTGGTGCCGTCACGTTGATGACTCCGACAGGCGAAAAGCGGCGCACGGTGTACGACGCCAAAACTGAGACACAGCTTCCAGGCACGCTGGTACGCGCAGAAGGCGACCCTGCCACCGGGGATACGGCGGTTGACGAGGCGTATGACGGTGCAGGCGCAACCTACGACTTTTTCGCGGAGATATTCGAGCGTAACTCGATCGACGATCGTGGCATGCGGCTCGAATCCACCGTTCACTTCGACAAGAAATACGACAACGCCTTCTGGAACGGCACCCAGATGGTTTACGGAGACGGCGATGGCGAGTTATTTAATCGCTTTACCGCCTCGATCGACGTCATCGGGCACGAACTCACCCACGGCATCACCCAGTTTGAAGCGGGTCTGATTTACTATGGGGAATCCGGAGCGATTAACGAATCCATGTCCGACGTGTTCGGCATTATGGTCAAGCAGTACAGCCTGAAGCAGACCGTGGAACAATCTGATTGGATTGTGGGCGCAGAGCTATTGACGCCGAAGGTCAAGGGCATCGGAATTCGATCGATGAAAGCTCCCGGTACCGCCTACGACGACCCTGTGCTGGGCAAAGATCCGCAGCCGGACCACCTGAGCAAGCTTTACAAAGGCACGGGCGACAACGGCGGCGTTCACATTAACTCT
This sequence comes from Leptolyngbya sp. FACHB-36, assembly GCF_014695955.1. Classification (GTDB taxonomy): domain Bacteria; phylum Cyanobacteriota; class Cyanobacteriia; order Leptolyngbyales; family Leptolyngbyaceae; genus FACHB-36. The sequence continues at coordinate 1,537 of NZ_JACJPG010000517.1, forward strand.
GGCATCCCCAACCGCGCTTTTTACCTGGCAGCCAGCGAAATTGGCGGCTACGCTTGGGAGAAAGCAGGCAAGATTTGGTACATTGCATTGCGCGATCGCCTGCGCGCTCGTGCCAACTTTAAGCGGGCAGCAAAAACAACGATCGACATTGCCGGAGAACTGTACGGACAGGACAGCACCGAGCAGAAAGCCGTCCGCAACGGCTGGAAAACAGTAGGAGTTAACGTCTAGTGCAGATTCGATCGCGCCGTTCAGTGATTTTCCTCATTGGAGCCGCACTACTGGGTGTTGTTGGCATCGGCAAACGGTATGCTGATGTCAACGCAAAGGAGTGCAGCAGGATGCAGGTTTCATTTGAGCGCAGCGGCGGCTTCGCTGGAATGCTAATGACGACCACGGTGGATACGGCTAGTTTGCCGTCCGAGCAATCGGCTCAACTGCGGCGCTTGGTAGACGCGGCTGACTTCTTTCGATTGCCCGCAACCATTCCATCAGGGGCCCAGCCCGATCGATTCCAGTATCAAATAACGGTAGAAGAGGACGGACGGCGGCACAGCGTTACCGTGGGAGAGGCGGCAATGCCCGGAACGATGCGCCCGCTGGTGGAGTGGCTAATGGAGGCAGTGCGACGGAAGTAGGCGCGAGGCATTCGGACCCAAATTTTTGTTGAATGCTTCGCGCTTACTAAGTTTTGGCGCTTTATACCCTGTCCCCTCGTAGCTAGCTCGATCGCGCGGTTAGCGTGATTCCAGAGACGCCCCAGGTTAGAAAGAACTGACGAAAGAGGTCTTTGCTGGCATTGGCTAAGCTGCCGTCAGCATCAACCAGGCCACCTTCAATGATTCTGCCGCGATCGGTGCGAAAGCTCAGTCGCAGTTCGCCAGATTCGTCCTCTTGAATGAACAGTTCCCCGGTCGCTAATATCTGCCCGGAACTGCCCGAAATCGCAAATCGCATCCGTCAGTGGTCCTTTCACGTCATTCATCATTTTGACAGGGATGGGCAGATGCGTTCTGAGTTTTGGGCGGCGATCGTGCCAATACGTTAGGAACGGTAGATTTCATCGGATCACGCATCGCAGTCAGAGCCGTCTGCGATTGATTGCCTCACTTAGCTTGCTTCAGGCGCTACAGCGGCTCGTAAAACTTTATTTGCAATGATTTATTTGCAATGATTGAAGTGATTGCTCTCTGAGGGAATAATAACTCCATCTACCCTGCAATCTGGACTGATTCAGCTGTAAATCAGCACCCAGCCTTGCAACCTCTTAGCGCAATCAAGGGAAATGGTCGTGACACAAGTTGACATTTGGCGGATGCAAGCGTTCGATCGCCTGGAAACCCTGCTGCACAAGCTACCCGATGGTACTGATCCAAACGATATCTTAATAGATAGCCTGATCCGAGACTTGAGTAAGCTGCCTGCGCGTCCAGCTGACAAGCCGCCGTATATGGGCATTTTCTCGCTTAGCGATACACATCTTGGTCGTCAAAAAGCAGCCGAGCGGCTTCAAGAACTGCAAGACACGCTTCAGGGCGACCTGAACCCGATCGACTGCCAAGTTGATGACCTGCTGCGAGCGCTGAGTAATTTACCGAAGCGTCCGGCCGACAAGCAACCCTACGCCAGCTTGTTTCCGGCAACGCCTATGAATCTGCTGACAGTCGGGCAGCTAACGGCAATCCTTCCCGACGCTGACTCAACGCGGGTGGCAGCCTTAACGCCGCACATTAATCGCACTTGCATCGAGTTCGACATCACGACGCCACTCCGACAAGCGCACTTTCTGGCGCAGGTTGCCCATGAGTCCGATCGCTTGCACGCGCTGGAAGAATACGCCTCCGGTGAGGACTACGAATGGCGCGACGACTTGGGTAACACGCAGCCCGGAGACGGCGTCCGCTTCAAAGGTAGAGGCTTGATTCAGATTACTGGTCGCGCTAACTACAGCCAGTGTGGCGCGGCACTAAACGTAGACTTGATTGCGGCTCCAAAGCGGCTGGCTGACCCCGATCTTGCCTGTCGCAGTGCTGGCTGGTTCTGGGACACGCGCCAGCTTAACCCCGATGCCGACAAAGACGATGTAGAAACCGTTACCAAAGTCATCAACGGTGGCTACAACGGCTTAGACGATCGTGTCCAGCTGCTGCAAGCGGCTAAACGGATCCTTAGTGCATAAGTCGGCTTTTGCCATTACACGAACGGATTTCGCGCGAAATTCTACAGAGAACGGCTATCGCTGAACATTTTTCGGCGGTGAATCTGTAGTACAACGTGGAGCTTGACCCCTCTGCTAGATTCAGCAGAGAATTCCTCTACTGGCAAGCTACGGCAAGAACCATCATGACACCGCTTCGGACTCTAGGCACTCCCCCCAATGCTTGGGCAGTTGATGCGACGATCGCCGATCTGACTCGTCCATCGCTGCCTCCGCAGCCGATTACGATTCCAACCGCGACCAAAACTCTACGGCTGGATTTGGCGAAAGCCGCGCTGCTAGTGATTGACATGCAGAACGACTTCTGCCACCCAGACGGCTGGCTGGCGCACATTGGCGTCGATGTGACTCCGGCACGATCGCCGATCGGACCGCTGCAAGCTCTGCTACCAGCACTGCGGAGTGTCGGAGTACCGATCATCTGGGTCAACTGGGGCAACCGTCCTGATTTGCTCAACATCAGCGCTGCCCAGCGCCACGTCTACAACCCCACAGGTGACGGTGTTGGGCTGGGCGATCCGCTGCCTGCAAACGGTGCTCCGGTTCTTACCGTCGGCAGTTGGGCAGCCGCCGTGGTGGATGAGCTAGAGCCAGCGCCCGCCGACATCCGCGTAGACAAATACCGCATGAGCGGCTTTTGGGACACGCCCCTCGACAGCATCTTGAAAAATTTGGGTAAGACGACGCTGTTCTTTGCTGGAGTCAACGCGGATCAATGCGTGATGGCGACGCTGCAAGATGCCAACTTTCTCGGCTACGACTGCATTTTGTTCACGGACTGCACCGCAACCACCTCACCGGAGTTCTGCTGGCAAGCAACGCTTTACAATGTCAAGCAGTGTTTTGGATTTGTAACAGAGTCGGGGACAGTTTTAACTTCAATTAAGAAGGAAAAAAATTAAAGCTTAAAG
>NZ_JACJPG010000518.1 GCF_014695955.1 Leptolyngbya sp. FACHB-36
GATAGCTGAATGAATTCGGGTACCTCGATCGCCATGCCCAAGCGATTAATCGCGGTTTGGGTTAGCTCGATCGCCTCACTCACCATCGTCTGGGCGCTCTGAACATCGGTTGCACGAATCTGACTATTTAACAGTCGTGCGTTGCTCTGCTGAAGTTCAGCCGATGCGGTTTCCAGCGCGTCTTGCGCCTCGGTTGCCAGCGTCCGAACCGCTGCCACAACGATCGCCTGCAGCTGGTGCGACTCTAGGCGCTGCGGCTTTGTAGACAGTTGGCTGATGCTAAGGAGCGCCAGTTCACGAGCAATTCGACGAGCTTGCATGGGGACAGAAAATGACAGAACAGAGTGAGCGCTGAGCGGTGTCGCCCAGTAATCTTAACAAGTTTTCGCGGACCCCAGAGGGTGCGGAAAACCCAATTAGTCCTTGTCCAACACCAGCGCCTGTCAGCTCTGCTCCACAAACGGGTCCAGCACACGCTTTCCGGTTGGCGTTGATAGCGGCGGCATTACGGTGGAGTCCGGACTGACGATGCCGCCAGAAATCACGACTTTAAAGGCGTCCTCGATCGGCATTGCTAGATTAATCACCGCCTCTTCAGGCACAACCGCATACCAACCTGTGGTGGGATTTGGCGTTGTCGGAATAAACACGCCCAGCATCGGACCGGAAAAGTGCGCCTGGAACTCGCCGCTAATCACTCCGGTAACAAAGCCCAACGACCACACGCCTGGTCGGGGATACTCGACCAGCACCACACGACGAAACTTGCTGCCAGAGTCTTTCAACAGAGTCTCTAAAAGCTGTTTCAGGGTTTTGTAGACGGCTCCCGCCAGCGGAATCGCTTGCAGAATCTGCTCTCCGACATCCAGCAGCCAGCGTCCGGCAATGTTCCGCGCCATTAACCCAATCAGCAAAATGCACAGCAGCGGAACGGCAAATCCGACGGCTAGATTCAGCAAATTGACCAGGATTGGATTTAGTCCAACGAAGGGACTTAACTGCTTGGGAATGCGAGTTAAAAAGTCAATTACCCACCTTGCTACCGTAATCGTCAGCCAAATCGTAGTTGCTAGCGGAATTACCACGAGCAGCCCTGCGATCAGGTCGTTTTTTAAGTCTTGCTTGAAGCGTTGGAGCACAGGTAGACTACTCTCCTTATGTGGCTGCGATCGAGCTGATTCCGAGCGTTCGTGGCTGAGTTGGCGATGGAATTAAGGCAGCCTGATAGATTGCCCTGCCATTGATTGCGCTCCAAGGCGGAGTTTTCGCGATCCCAACAGCAATGATAGATACGCCTATCTTAAATTTTTAAGACTTGTAACGACATCTGTAAAGGAGTGTTGCAAAAACTACTCCGACAGCAGAGTGCTGTTGCCTTATCTTAACCATCTTCGTCTACCTGTAAGGGGTCCCTATTCTGCTACTGCCCGACTGTCCTTAGCCGGGGATCGTCTGCTTTATGAGACTATCCTAGGGCGAGTTGGTATCAGGATTGACATTAATTTTTTGCAGCAGGCTGATTTGAAGCAACGCTATTTTTACGTCGCCCTAACCAGGTTCCATCAGCCTGCCAGAGGCCGTTACAGGTTAAGCGTGTACCAACCAGACGGGTTTTGACTCCGCTCAACCCTGTTCACTGGTGCGTTGTCTTCATGCAAGTTCCTTAGCTGCGCAGCGATCGACGCAGCCCAGTCCAGCCAATCAAGGCATAGGCACTTGCTAGCAGCAGGCTTCCCAGGCTAATTCGCATTCCTACCCGGGTCGAGTTGCTGCGAATCTGGCTTTCGACTTCCTGCCTGCGATTGCGGATCTCCGTCAGCTTTTGATTTCGCTGCGGACCAATCTGCGCTTCCAGCGCCTTCGGGTCAGATTTTAGCTTTCGCAGCCGCTCTTGCTGCTGCTGCGCCTGTGCCAACTGATCGCCCTGTACCTGTCCGCTCTTGATTGCCTGATCAATAAAGCCCAACTGCTGATCTAACTGCTGCTGCACCTGTGCGTCGAGGTCTTTTTCTGCCCGCGATGCTTCATCGGCAACGCGCTTCACTTCGGCAGCAGATGCCGAATTGGCTGCCCCAATATTAAGCGGGATGAAGGCCAGAAACATGGCTCCTAGAAGACTGGCAAGGAGCAGCGCGGCTAATTTTAAGCCCTGCGAAGACCCCTCTTGCTCAGAGGTGGCGCTGTCTACCCAAATTCCCGTGAACAACAGCGCAAAGCCAATCAGTGGCACAAAGCCTCGATCGACCAACTGCGTGGTAAACGTTAACATCCACTGGCTATCCTGAAACTTCGCCGCCGACAGTAGCACTGCTATATCCAGTAGGTACAGCAGAATCAAAACAACGCCGACGACTTTAAGGACGAAGGCAGCAACGGGCGGAACGGTGGGGGATTTCATGGCGTAGAGTTTGGGTGTCTCAGCAAAGAGCAAGGGAAATTGCGTTATCAGTTTCTTATGGTAGACCACGGCGTGAACCCTGTTCCCAAGACTCCTGAATCCTGAAAATTTCCTTTTTACTGCTATGTGCTGCGTCCCTAGCCCCTATTGTGAATAGCAACCCCTCAGTTTGGTGGACAAGATGAACAGAACCGTGGAAGTGCTACCGGATTCAACTGCGCTGATTCAGCGATCGCTCGAACTTGTGCTGGCGCGCATGCAAGCGGCGATTGCCGAGCGGGGACGCTGCACGATCGCGCTGTCTGGCGGCAGCACCCCCAAACCTCTGTACGAGCAGATTGCTGCCCAAAATCTTCCGTGGGAGCTGGTTCACGCCTTTTGGGGGGACGAGCGCTACGTGCCAGCCGACCATCCCGACAGCAACCAAAAAATGGCACGACAAGCGTGGCTGGACGCCGTGCCAATTCCGCCGGAGAACATTCACCCGATGCCAACGGATGAGGCTGACCCCGCGATCGCGGCTGACAAGTACGAAGCCGAGTTGCAGGCGTTCTTCCAGGTTGCTCCCGGTGAGTTTCCAACGCTCGACATTATGCTGCAGGGGATGGGGGACGATGGGCATACGGCGTCGCTGTTTCCCCACACGCCTGCCTTGGCGGTGCACGATCGTCTCGTTACCGTGGGCAGCAAAGATGGTCAGCCCCGCATCACGTTTACTGCACCGCTGATCAATCACGCTCGCACCGTTCTGTTTGTCGTTGCTGGCGCCAGCAAGCGATCGGCGCTAGCGCACGTCTTTGCTCCGGTTGACGATGATGCGACCTATCCTTCCCGCTTAATTCAGCCGTCCGGCGAACACATCTGGCTGCTAGACCAAGCAGCCGGACAAGATCTGTAATGACGGCTTAGCAAAGCACAGTTCGTTTTAATCAACCCCTAACGAATCCATCGCGACGAACCCCTAACCGCAGTAGACTGAGGATTGAGGAGTAATTCTGTAAAGCGAAGCGCCATGATCGTTTGCCCAAATTGCAATCATCAGAATCCGGATGGAGCCGTTCAGTGTGAATCGTGCTACACACCGCTGCCTGCAACCGCCGCCTGCCCGAACTGTGGCTCAACGATTCAGACTGATGCCAGCTTCTGCGGTCAGTGTGGCTCTAACCTACGGACATCAAACGTTGCTGTTGAGGCTGCCGCACCCCCTGCTGTAGCAATTCCTGCGTCACCGGATATTCCTGCGCTGATTCCTCCCGATCCGCTGGTTCTGCCAGAGCCGCTGATGGCGAATCCAGCGGCGGCTTCGGAAAACGCAGTGCCCTTTCCTGATTCCGTTCCACCTCCGGTGCCTGCGCCTTCGATCGTCCCAGAACCTCCAAGCAGCATTGGAACGCCCCCTCCTCCTCCCCCACCTGCGACTGGAAACTCTCGAACTCAGCTTCAGCAGCAGGCTGCGCAGCTGCTTCACGTACAAACAGATACGATCGTAGAGCTACCGCAAACGCTTTCTGTGATTCACATTGGCAAGCCCAACGATCGTATTCCACCAGACGTGGATGTGTCTGGGTACCCCAACTCCGAGATTGTGTCGCGAATTCATGCCGATATTCGGATTGAAGGCGATGCGTTCTACATCGAAGACGTGGGTAGCTCGAATGGCACCTATATCAACAATTCGCCTTTGCCGATGGGAAATCGTCATCGACTAAGATCGGGTGATCGGATCAGTCTGGGCAAGGGTGACAAAGTAACATTTCTCTTTCAACTTTCGTAAGATTGGTGGGCAATTTGCGCTAGTTTAGTGGGCAAGCTAACTTCCGCTGCTGCGTTGGAGCTAACCGAAACGGCTCTGTAGTTCTGCTTGAAACCTCGTCAGGCTCTTTGTTGCCAGTGTGATTACTCTCACCCTTCTGCATCCAGTCCAATCGACTCCGGTTCAAAGCTGGACATTTGAGCACGAGCCGATTATTCGGATTGGGCGATCGACCGATAATCACGTCATTCTCTATAGTGCAGTTGTGTCCCGGCATCACGTAGAGCTGCGGCAAGTCAATTCCCATTGGGAGATTTTCAATCTAGGCACCAATGGAATGTACGTCAACGGCAAGCAGGTAATGCAGGCTGTGGTTGAAGATGGCGTGGTGATTCGACTCGCGCGATCGGGTCCCAACGTTCAGATTCATTTGAAGGCGGTTTCTGCAGAAGGATTTGCTGGAGAAACGACTCTGGCGCAGCGGATTCGTTCAAAAATGGCATCTGCCACAACTGATCCAACCGCGAAAGAGCCGATCGAAGCGACGGAGCCGACCACCTCGCTGCCGCTGACC
>NZ_JACJPG010000519.1 GCF_014695955.1 Leptolyngbya sp. FACHB-36
TTCACCGACGTCCGAATCTCTGCGATGGAAGATTTCGTCGGTCGCGGCGATCGTCGTCTCGCTCCCGTGATTCACCGCGCTTGGCAACTTGGAGCCGGAATGGACGCCTGGTGGGAAAGCCTCGATCGCGCCTTTGCCGCGTGGACCAACGCGATCGCCGAATCGGAACTCACCTGGAGATATCGCCAAGTCGAAAACGGTGAATGGAACGTGTTTGAGAATTCGGAATCTGGAATTCGGAATTCGGAACTGCAAGACGATACCAGTTCCGAAGTTCCGAATTCAAACGTACGAATTCCGAATTCTCCCCTTCCCTGGGACCATCTGGACACGGGCATTGACAAACAGTGGCTAAAGGAAGATCTGCTGCGGGCGCTGGAGGCGGCAACTGTACCCGACTGTTCGTTTGAGGGTTGCTCTCACTGCGGCGTGTGCAGTGTTGAGTTTGGACACAATATTGTGGTGCCGCCGCTGCCCATTCCAGCCTTTGAGGGACACTTTGTCCCCAATCAGCAGCGGATACAGCGCCTGCGTGTGCAAATGGGCAAGCTGGGCGAGATGGCACTGGTGAGCCATTTGGATTTGATGCGGCTGCTTGATCGCGCGGTTCGTCGCGCCGCGTTGCCGATCGCGTTTACGGGTGGCTTTCATCCGGGTCCCCGCATTATTTCCGCAAACGCTCTGCCGTTGGGTGTCACAAGCTCTGGCGAAATCATTGATTTTGAACTCACCGAGGCAATGGACGTCGATCGCTTTCGGGCAGAGCTTGTTGCTCAACTGCCTGTCGATTTGCCAATCTACGCGGTAGAACCCGTCGAGGTCACCGCTCCGTCAGCGACTCAACTGCTGCACCAGGCAGAATACGTTATTACCGTTGGTGCGGAAGCAGAAGTGCCTCTGTCTCAGTGGCAGACCTGGGTGGATGCAATTCTTGCGGCGGATGCTATCTGGCTAGAGCAGAGGACTAAATCAGGCAAAACTCAGACGATCAATTTGCGCGATCGCCTTGTAGCTCTGTCCCTAGATTCAACCCCATCCCAAATCGCTCTCCGCTACATCGGTAGCTGCCGCAACGATGGCACGCTGCTGCGTCCCGATCACGTGGTCACGATGCTAGAGCACGTTGCCAATCAGGAATTTCACCTGCTGAGGACGCATCGCGATCACCTGATCTTGGCACCGGAGCCGATAGCCGGGTGATTGTGTAAACCAGAACGTTCGTAAAGAAACGTGACCTTGCTAAGATAGATACAGCGTCCTGTAATCAGACAGTGCAAGCTGAAGTCCTTGAAGCTTCGAGTGTCGATCGCGGTTGAGCCAGACGGTGATCAACTGGATCGGGAACCACCACTGGCAGAGCAATTTCAGTACGCTATAATGCATCTCAACCGAAGCTGTTGCGGATTTGAGGACTCCTAGGAGTACCGCTGGGTAGACCGGCTTTGTTCGCTGGATACAACGTGCTTCATCAGACTTTCTGTTATTACTTGTGACTCTGGTGTCCTTTCATACAGATGGGCGTCCCAGATCGATAGTTAAGTGTTGATTCAGTAGTCTGTACCGTACTCGACCCTGCTGAGGGTGCCGGACATCTCCTCTCCTCAGGTAGGAAACAGCTTCACTCCATTGCGTAACTCAGGAGTCTACATCGTTCGCAGTGGCAATTCATTAAGAGTAACCGCGAGGAGGGTACCTATTCTGTGTGCCCCAGACCGCAGATTTTTGAGGAAACTGAATGCCAAAGCAAATTGTTATCGCCGAGCAGCATCGCATCGCTGCTGTCTTCTCAGAGGATCAGATCCAAGAGCTGATTGTTGCCACCGGAACTCACCAAGTTAGTGACATCTATCTTGGGGTAGTTGAAAACGTTCTCCCTGGCATTGACGCCGCCTTTGTCAACATTGGAGACAGTGAACGCAACGGATTCATTCACGTCTCGGACTTGGGTCCTTTAAAGCTGCGCCGCACCTCCGCCTCGATTACAGAACTGCTGGCTCCGCAGCAAAAAGTCCTGGTCCAGGTGATGAAAGAGCCAACGGGAAACAAGGGTCCTCGGCTCACAGGCAATATTTCTTTACCCGGACGCTATGTTGTTCTAATGCCGAATGGCAAGGGCGTCAATCTATCTCGCCGCATTCGGAATGAAAACGAGCGTAACCGCCTTCGAGCACTTGCCATCCTGATTAAGCCACAGGGTATGGGACTGGTCGTGCGAACCGAAGCCGAAAACATGCCGGAAGAAGCCATCATTGAGGATTTAGAAGCGCTCCAGCGGCAGTGGGAGTCTGTTCTGCAAGAAGCGACAACGACTCGCGCCCCTGCGCTGCTGAACCGAGACGACGACTTTATTCAGCGGGTGCTGCGGGATGTCTACAGCGGCGACGTGAATCGGATTGTTGTAGACTCGCACACCGGGCTGAAGCGAGTGAAGCAGCATTTACTAAGTTGGAATGGTGGAAAATCACCGCAGGGCGTTTTAATTGATCATCACCGCGATCGGATTCCAATTCTGGAGTATTTCCGCATCAACGCGGCAATTCGGGAAGCGCTGAACCCCAGAGTCGATCTGCCGTCCGGCGGCTACATCATTATTGAGCGTACCGAAGCGCTGACCGTTATTGACGTAAACTCTGGCTCCTTTACCCGCTCTGCCACCGCTCGCGAGACCGTGCTATGGACCAACTGCGAAGCCGCGACCGAAATTGCTCGACAGTTGCGCCTCCGCAATATTGCAGGCGTAATCATCGTTGACTTTATCGATATGGACTCGCGCCGCGACCAGTTGCAGGTGCTAGAACACTTCAACAAAGCCCTGCGATCGGACAAGGCGCGTCCACAGATTTCGCAACTGTCAGAATTGGGCTTGGTGGAACTCACCCGCAAACGTCAGGGCAAAAATATCTACGAACTGTTTGGTCGGGCTTGCCCAACCTGCGGCGGTTTGGGACATTTGGTGCACTTACCAGATGAACCCCGCGACGCCGAGGCAGACTTTGTGGAGCGCGCTCCGGTTGCTCTACGCGAACCTCTGGGCGATCGCGGTTCTGAGGCCCGCAGCTGGGACGATCGCAGCGAAGATGCCGAGGACGACGGTGCCGATTTTGGCTTAAACCACCCCAGCTACCAGGAAATTGGGGGAGCAAATCGCAGGCGGCGTCGGCGTCGCATTGATGAGCCGAATCGCGCCCGCAACGGCGCTTGGGATGAAGGACAGGGACGCAGCACGCCAACGCTGCCAAACGGTCTGAACCCGAAGCTTGACCTTCCATCAGCCGACTCCGACCCCTTCTCGCCACCAGACGAGCCAGTTTTGCCGGGTCGTCCCGTTCGTCCAGAGCGGACGAACCGAGGGCGCGGAGGACGCGGACGCCCTGGTCGTGAGGTATTCCCGCAGACGTTAGATACCCCTAGCCCTCGGGAAGTTGCTGCCCCTCCCGAACTTAGAGAATTGGCTGCTCCTCCTGAAGTGGTAGCCACGCCAGAGATTGAGCGAGATGGGTTGGCACCTGACGATCGTCCAGAGGACAAGCGCACCCGCTCTCGGCGTGAGGTGAGCCGGGGTCCAGCAGAGCCGCCAGAGGTGATTGCGGTTGAGATGACGCCGGAGGAGCAAGATGTTTACGCTTGGATGGGCATCTCGCCGCTGGTGTTAGCCAATCGGGAAGTCAAGAATCCCAAGTCTGCCATCATTTCCGTTGTGTTGCCTGGTCAAACGCCTCCAGTTCCCTCTCCCCTAGAGTCTCCTGCTCCCGTAGGGCCTCCTGTCTTAGCGTCGGAACCGGATGCTGCTGTTGCCGTAGCAAAACCTGCAGTTGTCGTAGCAGAACCAACCCCGACTCCTGTGGCGATCGAGCTTCCCAGTCCTGCCGCTGAGGTCGAACCGGAGGCTGTGGCAGAGCCAGCGGAACCGGAGGCAACCGCCAATCGCCGTCGCCGCCGCCGTTCATCGGCGCCTACGGCAGAGTAGCGTGTCGATGAGACACGGAATTTCACTTGAGCAACCCACTCTCCCTGGCTTCGTTGCAGGTGCGCCTGCAACGATCGCTGGGGTTGATGAAGTTGGGCGAGGGGCGCTGTTTGGTCCAGTTGTGGCAGCAGCGGTAATTTTGCCCGACTCCGTTCTACCGGAGCTGTCTGCGGCGGGCGTAACCGATAGTAAGCAGCTATCGCCGCAGCAACGGCAGACGCTCGCGATTCAAATTCGCGCGTCTGCCGTTGCCTGTCAAGTAGGCATTGCGTCTGTGCAAGAGATCGATCGCCTGAACATCCTGCAGGCGTCGCTGCTGGCGATGCGGCGGTCAGTGTTGCGCCTCAAGGTACCGCCGGATCTCTGCTTGGTCGATGGCAATCAGCGCATCCCCAATTTGCTCGTGGCTCAGCAAACCGTTGTCAAAGGTGATCAGAGATCGCTCGTGATCGCGGCTGCTAGCATTATTGCCAAAGTTTGGCGAGATGAGCTAATCATTCGGCTGTCGCTCAAATACCCGCAGTACAATTTGGCAACCAATAAAGGCTATGGAACACCAACTCACCGTCGAGCGCTTCAGCAGTACGGACCCACACGCTGGCATCGTCGATCGTTTAGTCCGTGCCGCTCAACGGGTGCCATACTCGTTCAAGGTGAGTTTGTAGGCGCTTCTGATTAAGCGATCGAGTGATTGATTATGCGATCGGGCTATTCGTGGGCAGCATTGCAGGAACAGACGCGGCTTCAGCACCCTGCGCCCAGCGGTAGTAGTCAGAGAGTAAGTGGTGCATGAGGCGCTGTTTAATCGTTA
>NZ_JACJPG010000052.1 GCF_014695955.1 Leptolyngbya sp. FACHB-36
AAGTTGCCAGCTTTGGGCAACAAGTGCCGATGAAGCGTGCCGGACAGCCAGAAGAAGTAGCAACCTGCTTTGTCTTCCTAGCGTCAGATGATTCATCCTACTTTGCCGGACAAATCCTGCACCCCAATGGCGGCAAAGTGGTAAACGGGTAAATCGATTAATGGTATAGATAGTGCTTAGTCGCTAGCTATTTTCAGAACTTACCTATTTTCCTAAAACCTGGGAGGTTTGAATAAACCTCCCAGGCTTGCGTGAGTTTAGCCTTCGTCAAACTGACGTTAATTGGATACAGATCGCAAGAGGGATTGTCTTTATGATGAGGGACTGGTACGTATGGAGGTGTTCAACACCGTGCTGCGCTAATCATGGCGGCGTGCTATGACTCATTCATCGGCAATCATGCAATCGAATTTGACTTCTTCGCGTCCGACACCTGCTACTGCACCTCTGCTCCAACAAGACGATCGCCACCGCACCATTCGTCCCCTTGCGTCTTATTCGCTTCAAGGGCTTGCAGTGTTGGACGGTTCTCTAATGGCGCTGGATGCGATTCGCGGCTATCTACTGCAAGTTGATCCGGCCACCGACAATACGATCGTGTTCAACTCGCAGCGAACCGAAGAGTTTGTGGACGCGATCGGGCTAGCGATCTGGAACGATACTCTATGGTTTGCGCGAGAAGAGTCGGTCTACTTCTGTAAGCTAAGCGATCTGGTTCCGCAGCTATTCGTGACGCTGCCCTATCCGGTGGATGGCGTCGGCGTGTGGGAATCGACCGTCTACGTCGCTAGCCAGAAGCAGGGCTACATTTCTATTTTTGAGCGCGAGCAGAAGCGGCTGATTACGCGGCTTCCCATGCCCGGAGTCGGCATTGAAAACTTGACCGTGCGCGGTGAAGAACTCTGGGTGTGCGATCGCACCGAGCAAACCGTGTACTGCCTCGATCGGGCAACGGGTGAACAGCGCCTGTGCGTACTGACGCCGTTCGAAAATCCGACGGGCTTGGCGTTTTACCCACAAGCCGATGGAACAGATCGACTCTACATCTCCTACGCAGGCGAAGAAGCGTACATCCGGGACAACCCCAATAACTTGGAGAATCCGGATGAATTGAGCTACCGCGATCGTACGTTCATCCATCCGCTCTACATCCACCACAACCCCGAGGAGCGCTATGCGCTCTCGAACGGATTTCTGATTGAAATGTCCTATGTGGAGGAGTTGCAGCCCCTAGAGGACGTAGACGTGCAGCATTTGGAGTGGCGGATTGCGCTGCCCACTGAGACGGCGCGCCAGAAAGTGCTGCATGTGGAGTCGATCGGGCGATCGTTCACTGAAGAACTGCAAGATGGTCAGCGGGTAGCCGTGTTCACGTTCGATCGCCTGACATCTCAGGAGCGGCACGTATTCGGCTGGAAAGCGCTGATAGAAGTGCGGAGCATCAAGTATTTGTTGACGTCAGATGATGTCGATAGCAGTTCGGTGCTGTCGCAAGAGTTTGGCACTCGCTACTTGGTAGACGACGATGAACTATCGATGGATACCCCGGTAATTCAAGCGGCGGCTCAGGAAGCGATCGGGACGGAAACCAATCTGCTGCGGAAGATGCTGAAGATTCGTAACTATGTGTACGATCGCCTCTCTTACAGCTTGACACCGCACATTGAAGCGCCGGATGTCGTACT